>CAZUSS010000080.1:641-2633 GCA_964623245.1 uncultured Syntrophomonadaceae bacterium | reverse complement strand
CCGAAGCCTTAATCGGGGATGTTCCTCGTCTAATTGGCCTGGATGGTAAAGCCAAAATGAGTAAAAGTCTGAATAATGCCATTTTCTTATCCGATACTCCCGACGAGATATGGCAGAAAGTTAGGAATGCAATAACTGACCCGGCCCGCATCCGTAAGACTGACCCGGGGCATCCGGAAGTCTGTACCGTATATGAATATCAACGGGTTTTTAACCCGGAAGAAATCGAAGAGATAGAAAATGACTGCCGCCAGGGCCATATAGGCTGTGTAAGCTGTAAGAAGAAATTAAGCGAAAAGATAAATCAGTTATTAGAACCAATGCGGGAAAGAAGAGAAAAATATAATAATGAATCTATCCGGGAAATATTAATGGAAAGTAGCAAAAAAGCCCACCAAACCGCCCTAGATACAATGGCCGAAGTACGGGCAGCCATGGGCATCAATTATTTAGAGTAAGGCGTAAGGGATAAGGAGTGAGGGGACAGTTAAATGAGTGCGCGGGTTTACCGGCAACTATAGCGGTTAAGTTAGTTGCCGGTAAAAAACCGGGATACATTAAATATATCCAAAGCAAACAACAAGGCTATAATCAAAGCCAGTATACCTAACAGATTGTACTTAAATCTCTGCTCTTCAACCTTTTTTTGCTCGGCCTCGGTTTTAACCTCATCCCTTTTCCTTCGGAAATAATAGTGATAATCCAATTTACAACTCACCCCCATAAATCTTACCTCTTACTTCTTCACTTTTGTAAGGTAAAGAGCCTGCACATTCCTGACAATAAATATTTTTAGGGTAGAAAGCTGTTATTTTTACTGTTAATAATGTAAAATTTAATACTAATAGTGGTTTAAGGAGTGGATAAATATGCAGGATACACCAGCATTTCAGCTAAAATTTATAAGACAGGAAGAGCATTTGCTGCTTCCTACTGTTACTTCCATCCGAGTTGTACAACATTACTATGATGTTTTATTCCAGTATGCCATAACTCCGGAAAAAGAAGAAAAAATTAAATCCTTTATAAGTTTAATGGAAGCCCATATTAAGAGTAAACCTCAAGCTCCGTTTTCCATGCCTCTTTCCGAATTAGAGTTTTTGCTGGATGAAGGTTTACAAGAACTAAAGCTATTAAACTGGATGCAATTACCGGCATCGTTATTCGAAGTTATCACCGATGATAATGATGAGGAAGAAATGGAAAAAATCCTGCAGCTGCTGGAGTCCATAATTTCCTTTAACCGTCAGGGTGATAGTAACGTAATATTAGTCTACCCCAAGGGATTGACCAAATATTAATACGGAAATAGAGTGCTGATAGCAGACGGTACAGGTATGGCAAAGTTCAGTGGTAACCCAAAATACGGGGTTAATTAAGAATTAAGAATTATTGTTGGAAATGCACCCTACGGGTACAACAATGTTCTCTATCGTTCACAATTAAGGATGCTCCGCATTTCTTTTTATTGCTTTAGAGCTTTAGAGTGAGGGGTGAGGAGTGAGGGGACAGTAAAGTATGTGCTCCCCGTTATTCAATTGCCCAAACAGCTAAACAATTAATTAACCTATGGTAGCGGAGGCTTCACCCTATCGGGTGCACAGCAGCTTTCGGTAGGAAGTGTAGGGAACGGCCCCTGTGCCGTTCCGTCATGTTGTCGTAATACCGGTTGCAACCATTTTCATCGGTGGTTGCCGTGTGCCCTTCAGAGTATGCCCTCGGAGCATGGGGAGTTAATTAAGAATTATGGTAGTATTCCTTCCGAATATGGAAGGTTGCTATAAATAAATTAAGGAGGTAATAGTATGAATTTAAAAGGAACTAAGACTGAAAAAAACCTGTGGGAAGCATTTGCGGGTGAATCCCAGGCCCGTAACAAGTACAATTACTTTGCCAGTCAGGCTGACAAGGAAGGGTACAAACAAATTGCCGCTATATTTAATGAGACTGCAGAAAATGAAAAAGAACATGCTAAACGCCTCTATAAGTTTC
>CAZUSS010000080.1:0-631 GCA_964623245.1 uncultured Syntrophomonadaceae bacterium | reverse complement strand
TCCAGCTACAACAGCAAACCTGCTCGATGCCGCTGAAGGAGAAAATGAAGAACATACCAGCATGTACCCTGAATTCGAAAGAATTGCCCGTGAAGAAGGCTTCGAAGAAATCGCCGATGTTTTTAGAGAAATAGCCGAAGTAGAGGAAGAACACGAGAAACGTTTTAGAAAACTACTACAAAATATTGAGGACGGCACAGTATTTAAGAAAAACAAAGTAGTTAAATGGAAATGCCGCAATTGCGGATATATACACGAAGGTACCGAAGCTCCGGAGGTATGCCCGGCTTGCGATCATCCCCAGAGTTATTATGAAGTTATGGCTGAAAATTATTAGTAATAGGCATTTTTTGACACTGAAAGACAAAAAAAGCGTCTGCCCGTTGGTTCGGGTAGACGCTTTTTAATATGCCAATAAGGCTTCGCGCAGTATCTTGGCCCCCAAAATCGAGGTGTTATCACCTTTTTCATAAGGAGGTGAAATCTCCACCAAATCAAATCCCACCACCCGCAGTTCACTTAGCCGATGCAAAACCTGTAACAATTCCCGGCTGGAAAAACCGCCGGCCTCTGGAGTTCCGGTACCCGGTGCAAAAGCTGGGTCCAGTACATCAATATCCAAACTGACATA
>CAZUSS010000079.1:0-2654 GCA_964623245.1 uncultured Syntrophomonadaceae bacterium | reverse complement strand
TGAAATTCAGTGTTTTCAGTGGCTAAAAAAATTAAAAGCAATCGGTGAAAATCAGTGCCTTCAGTGGCTAAGAAGAAAAGAAATAATAAAATGTCAAGAGGGAATAAAATGTCTTATGTAGATAATAGATATCTCCATTCCGAACTTACAGATAAAATAATTGCTTCTGCTTATGAAGTACATAGAGAATTAGGAGCTGGATTCCTAGAAAAAGTATACGAAAACGCATTGCTTATAGAATTACAAACACAAGGATTAAAGGTAAAAAGACAAGAACCGTTAAATGTTTATTACAAGAATAAAATAATCGGAGATTATTATGCAGATCTAATTATAGAAGATAAAGTTATAATAGAAATTAAAGCCATAAATGAAATGAACAAAGCACACGAGGCCCAGTTAATAAATTACCTAAAGGCAACAGGAATAAAAATAGGCCTATTAATAAACTTCGGAAATAAACTACAAATTAAAAGAAAAATATATAATTAAAACAAAAAAAGAATTCAGTGAATTTCAGCGTAATCAGTGGCTAAAAAGAATCTAAAGAAGGTGATACCAATGGCTAAAAACAGAAAAACCAAACAAAATACTTTACCAAAATGGCTGCCAACCCTAACCCTAATAGCCCTAGGCATCCTTATCTTCTATCCCCCATTTTTCCGAGGACTTTTTTTCAAAGAAGATACGTTCCTATATCATACATTCACCGCCGTAGTTTTCACCCTAATCTGGGTCAAGAAAATCTACGCAAAAGATTACACCCTACTAAAAACCCCCTTAGACTGGGCGGTATTCGCCTATGCGGGTGCTTACCTATTATCAATATTAGGTGCAGTCCACCCTGGTGAAGCATTTTACGGATTCTTAAGAGTCCTTAACCTCTTCATGGTCTACTGGATGGTCAGCCAACTAGTGAAAAACTATCGTGACTACGCAACTATCCTAAAAATCCTCCTGGCCGCAGGCACAGGTGTAGCTATAATCGGAATCCTAGCCGCGACAGGCTATTCGGACTATCCGTCCGCTTTTAACGGCCGGGTCATACTATCAACCCTACAATATCCCAATACCACCGCAGCCTATTTAGCCGTAATAAGCCTGCTAGCCATTTCCCTAGTAATTATCGAGAAAAGGTTACTAACTAAGCTGATATATTTAACCGCGACCTTCCTCATGATATTGGTAATCCTATGCACCCTATCCAAAGGGGCTTGGCTCATATTTGTCATAGGAGCCTTATTACTATTAATCGGTATGCCAGGCTTACATAGATTAAGCTCCCTATATGCACTCGGAATAGCATTTGTGGCAGCAGGCATAACATATACAAAATTCCACCCCGCCATGATCGCCGAAGAAACCGCTTTGCCCTACCTGCTCATCGGTATAGCGATTGTAATCATTGGCCAGCTGCTATGGGAAGGATTCGCTCTATTGAGCCAGAAAATTAATTCCAAAATCATCATCATAACCACCTCCCTAATCGCCCTATTAACCATCGGGGCGGGCAGTGCCTTTTTCCTGGGGGGCAGCGATTTTCAAGCTGGGGATATAAGCAAGGAATTATCCCGCTTTACCGATCTAAGTGATTTTAGTTATACTAGCCGTGCTGACTTTATCCGTTGGGGTGCTGCTATAGTAAAGGACTATCCTATAAATGGAGCAGGTACTGATGGTTGGAATGCCTTGTATCACCAGTATCAAGACTATTTGTTTTTCACCACCGAAGCCCATAACCACTTTATCCAGGTAGGGGTAGAAGCTGGCTTACTGGGAATTATAGCCTTCCTAGCTATATGGGTATGCCTAATCCTAGCAACCTATCGCACCTATAATAAGGAAAGGGAAAATTCTAACCTCAACGGGCAAATATTAATTTGGGGAACCTTTACCGCTAGCGTGGCCTTAGGGGTCCATGCGGCTATGGATTTCGACTTATCACTAGTAGCCATGGCTCTGCTGCTCTGGATACTATTTGCCCTGATTAGTGCAGCCAGCCATTTTGAACTTAAAACAAATGCCAAAGCAGAGCAAAGGCAAACCCTTCGCATATTTAACCTAAGTGTGGCTAGCCTATCTATTCTACTTTTATTAATATGTGGCACTTCCTATTACACTGCTTACCACCATGCAGTAAAAGCAGCCAAAGCCTTCAAAGTTATGCAGGCAAGTGAATCCGAAGCAGAGCAGAATGCCCACTACCAAGTAGCGCTAAAATACTATGAAAAAGCAGTCAACCTAGATGCCAATAATGCTGAATATTTTACGGACTTAGCCTATGCCTATGCCATACGCTATACCTCCTTACGCCAAGCAGAACACCCCCTAGCAGACATAGCTTACCAAGAAACCGTTACTGCTATCGAACGTGCCGAAAAGCTAAAAGGCCGCGATGTAAAAGTACGTTCTTCCCTAATGAACACAGCTTCCATGCTAGGTGATCTAGATATATTAATTAGACAAGCAGAGGGGGCCGTATTAGCTAATCCTAATGATATTAATGCTTACGAATCCCTAGCCCGAATCCTTTGGGCAGGGATAGACCACTACCAAAAAGCAGGGGAAAAAGCCCCCCAAGAAATAGCCTATAAACTGGCTAACTTAAACGAACAAATAGACAAACAAAAAGCCAAAATCAACCCCGATAAACG
>CAZUSS010000078.1:2498-2798 GCA_964623245.1 uncultured Syntrophomonadaceae bacterium | reverse complement strand
TCCGTCTTCTTCCTGTCTAAATTCCACTCCCGGGGCCGGAGGAGAAATCCAGCCCATTTTATATTTATTAGGACAGGAAACAGCAATACCAGCGGCGCTTTCGGTAAGTCCGTAGCCCAAGATGACGTTAAAGCCCATACCTACCAGTTTCCTTTGCAAATCGGTATCCATATAGGCGCCACCAACAATCATAGTTTGCAGGCGTCCTCCCAGGGCATGGTGCATACGCCAGTATACGTTATGGTATGATTCCAGCCATTCTTCCCGCAGACTGCCCTGTAATTGTTCTTCAATAGGCCG
>CAZUSS010000078.1:864-2488 GCA_964623245.1 uncultured Syntrophomonadaceae bacterium | reverse complement strand
GGGTAAGGTCAATAAAACCTTTTTCATCTTCCAGTGCTTTAGTAGTGCGAATAGCTACATCTATAGCTTTTTCCCAGGCTATACGCCCATCCTTGGTTGCCATAAAGGCCTTTTGAAATCCTAAAAACAATGTGGAAGCCATGCGCGGGACCCAGGTTACCCAGGTAGGCCTGATGGTAGTGATGTCCATTAATATATTTTCGGCTGAACTAATAAATCCCAGGGTACCACCCAAAAACAGCGGCCCCAGGTAACCATGAATTTTTTCCATAATGTGAGAAATTGGTAGATATATTAGGGAAACAATGTCCGCATTTTCTATCTGTCCATAATTTTGAAAATGTCGGTAAACACGCGTAGCGGAATCGAGGATATCCTGATGGGAGAAAAGGGCAGCCTTAAGATTATCTACGGAACCTGAGGTGTAGACCATCATGGCGGGGCTATTACCCTGTAGTGCTTTAAGTCTGGCTTTCAATTCCCGGTGATATTCCTGGTGAGCTGAATGGCCCATACTAATAAGTTCTTCCAGGCCGAAGATATCACTGCCGTTACCGTGAAACGATTTTTCCAGGCAGACTAGATATTTTAGCGAAGGAATATCCGCACGGCAGGCCATAATTTCTTGAACCGTCTGTTGATTTTCCACAAATAACAGCTTAACTTTACTATGGTTGGCAACTGCAGTTGTGTCGGTTCGGGATAGTGAAGGGTAAAATGAGACACTAATTGCTCCGGAGTAAACACTTCCTAAATCAGCCCAGACCCAGCGTGCACTATTACCAGCCTTGACACCCACAAAATCACCCGGGTTAATGCCCAGCTTTATCAAGCCTATGGCCAAGTTTTCCACCTTTGTAAGCAGCTCATTGTAAGTAATAATCTGCCATTTATTACTTTCCTTAAAAAGGTTAGCCGGGCGATTGCCAAAATTCATCCGGGTGTTATGCAATGCCTGGGGAACGGTGCACACCTTTTCTCCAAATAAATCCAGTAAGCTTATGTTCATAGGTTGCCTCCTAATCCTATTAATTTATAATCAGGGGGATTTATACCCTATAACCGTATTCTGTATTAGATAGAATATTGTGTCAATACCCAATAAGCGAAAAACAGGTGCCAGGCACTTAAGTTGGCACCTGTTAAGTTTTACCGTTCACATTTCCGGAGGAAAAGGCATATTGTATAAGGCGGTTTAATTGTTTTTTGGAGGTGGTAGCTTGACCATTCTAGGTTGGGCACTGGCGGTTTCGACTGTAGTCCAAGGAATACTGTTCTTATTTGGCTATTTGCATAATCAGGTTTTCCCGCAACCCCTGGAAGAAGCTGAGGAAAGAATTTATTTAAACAAGTTGAAGAATGGCAGTGAAGAAGCTAGAAATGTTCTTATTGAGCGGAATTTGCGCCTGGTTGCGCATGTAGTACGGAAGTATGAGAGTAGCGGCGAAGATATGGAGGATTTAATTTCTATAGGTACTATTGGGCTAATAAAAGCAATTCTAACCTATAAAGGAGAAAAAGGAACAAGGCTTGCTACTTATGCAGCAAGATGTATTGAAAATGAAATCTTAATGACCATAAGGGCATCTAAGAAGATAAAATCAGAAGTTTCAATTCATGAACC
>CAZUSS010000078.1:0-854 GCA_964623245.1 uncultured Syntrophomonadaceae bacterium | reverse complement strand
ATTAAAACCTTCAACGATGAACGGGGAGTTCGCCTGGCCACCTATGCAGCTCGTTGTATTGAAAACGAAGCGCTCATGTATTTACGTACAACTAAAAAGGTTAAACAGGAAGTTTCTATCTATGACCCTATTGGTTATGACAAGGATGGTAACGAAATATCACTGCTTGATATTTTGAGCGTTGATAATGAAATTTTTGATACGGTAGAAGCGAAATTGCAGGAAGAGAAGGTACGGAGTAAAATAGGGACTCTTTCCCAGCGGGAGCGTCAGGTAATTGAGATGCGTTATGGACTTTTCAATGGTTTGAAGGAAACCCAGCGGGAAATTGCGCGCAAGCTGGGAATATCACGTTCTTATGTATCCCGCATAGAAAAACGGGCTCTTAAAAAGCTAATTCAGGAAATAAGCATAGAAATGTAGATAAAAAAATAAGTCCGGTGCCAGGCACCGGACTTATTGTATTCAAAGGTTATTTGTCGATCGGAATTCTCATACTATAGAAGGAGCGCCATACGAAGAATAGGGCAACTACCAGTAGGACAACGCCTATGGTGGGAGCTACTTCCCGGAAAGCCGGGGAGATGGCGATTTCCATAGCTAAAAGACCAAACAAGGTAGTAAACTTGATGATGGGGTTTAAGGCTACCGAAGAGGTGTCTTTGAAGGGGTCACCCACGGTATCGCCTACTACGGAAGCATCATGTAAAGGAGTACCTTTTTCCGCCAGGTCTACTTCTACTACTTTTTTAGCATTGTCCCAGCATCCGCCGGCATTAGCCATAAATACCGCCTGGAATAAACCAAATACAGCTATAGAAATCAAGTAGGCGATAAAAAAGGCTACCGGAGCA
>CAZUSS010000077.1:0-3189 GCA_964623245.1 uncultured Syntrophomonadaceae bacterium | reverse complement strand
TACAACCTGCACCCTTTGAGTGGAGTTTACTAGAAACTCAGATAAGTGGGTGATAAAATGCTTAAATATCAAAAATATACGGCATTAATACTATTATTGGTAGTATGCTTTAGCATATTTCTACCACTTACGGCTATAGCAGGTGATGATGATATGGAGGTTAATGTTAAGGACAAAGGCAATCCTTTTCAAAGGGCAGTTGCTGGATTATTAAACTTTTTCCCTAAGATGATTGCCAGTTTATGGGATAAAGCGGGATTAAAATCTATATCAGAACTTGTTTTCGCTTCGGGATTAAGTGAAACAGAAAAAAGTGCCTTACCTTGGCAACCTGGACAGTATAAATATGTATATAAATTTTATGCAGGATTATTATTGCTTGTAATTCCTATATACACATTATTGATAGCAGTCAGTGCTTTTAAATTTTTAAAAGCAAGCGTCAATCCAGCCGAACGGGCCGAAGCAAAAGATAGCGTAATGCGAATATTTTACGGAATTTTAATAATGTTATTAGCACCATATTTAATAGAAGTGCTTATACAATTTAGTTTATTACTTGTAGATGCAATAGCTGCAGCATTCATAAATATCGGTAATGTACAAAACCTGAACTCATTAAATGCGGATCTACTAACTTCTAAGAGTATTAGCACAGGTTCAGTTTTAGGAACCGTAATAGTTAAAATAATGTTTGCCATGCTATTTTTATATTTTAATGTATTATATATTATTCGGATGGTGGCCATGAGTGTAATGTTTGTGTTTACACCAATCATGACTATCTTTTGGGTAATTAATAAAAACACAACAGCCATAGCAATTTGGTTAGGCGAATTAGCCAGTAATGCCTTTATGCCTGTAGCCCATGCTTTAGTTCTTTGTGTAATTTTAATGCTTGGTGATGTGAAAAATGTGAGCCAAGGTTCCGCTGTTACAATTCTCATTATGATGTACACCTTAATTCCTTTATCCGAGGCTTTAAGAAATTCAATGCAAAGCATATTTACGAGGGCTGCAGGTTTTTCTGAGGATTCAACAGCTAAAAAAGCTATAGTAGGGGTTCTGGGGGTCGGTGCTATAGCTGGTATTGCTAAATTAGGTACAGCTTCTATGGGTGGCGGTATAAGTGGCGGTGTAAAAAATATTGGCAAGGTTGGGGATAAGATTTCTAAAGGAACTCCATCCAACAATAGTAGCAAAATGCCTACTCCTATTAGAAAACCTGTTACTAACAAATACAAAGCACCTAGTATGGGTGAAATTAATGCTGTTGCAAAGCAGGCTAGCTTTGTTGCTGATAATACAAAAACACTGCCAAATACAAAAGCAAAAATATATAATACTGCCCCACGAATGGCAACCAAAACCCCGACAGTTAATAAAGCTGCAATAGCTGGCAATGCTGCAAGTGCTGCAGTTAAGCTAGCAACCATACCTGCATTAGCAGTTGCTGGTTCTGTTCCAGGTGGAAGAGAATTCGCAACAGGTACTTCTAAAATAGTGGATGGGGTAGCAACTAAAAGTGTTACCACTATAACAGCAGGTGGACAAATAGCAAGTGCCTATGCCAAAACCCGTAATTTAGACCAATCTTTACAACAAGTTACGGGTACAACTAATAAAAAACAAGCAATGACACGCATAATGAATCCCCAAAAAGCTACTAATTATCAGGTACCCAAAAAATTTGCCAATCCCCATAGAATACCATCAAATATGAAAAATAGTCCTGGTAACAATAAGTATCAAGTAAAAGAAATAAAGGAGGTTAAACCTCAAAAGATTAATAATGTTTATAGCGGAGAAAGCCAAATTAATAGCTATAACAACCTACCTTAACTAGCAGGGAAATCCCTGCTTTTCCTATTTTAAGAGGTGATCTAGTGTACAACGATAATGAAACTAAAAAATCTAAAAGTGTAGAATTTGCTAAACGAAGCGTAATACAAGCTGGGAAAAGGGTAGGTAAACAAGCTGCTAAGGCAATAGGAAAAATAATAATAAAAGGAGTTATGGCAACTTTATCTTTTATTATGTCATTAATTGGGATACCCCTTCTTATTGCTTTAATAATCGCTATATTATTTTTTGGCTGGATATATTATATTAATCCTGCAAATCTAATGTTAGGTAATGTTGCAGATGTACAGACAGAATATGACAAACAAATAAAAGAATTCTCAGAAAGAACTGTTGATAATATTAATAATTTAGAAACTTATTTAGTAGAAGGTGAAGAATCACATTATCCTAAAAGTAAAAGACATTATACCCATATAGGAGAAATGATAGATAATAATGGGCTTGATGTAAGAATAGCAAATGAATGGGGAGATATTTATGCTCCTGCTCTGTGGAAATCCTTTAACAGTTTGGAAGAAAACATGTTCCAAGATGAAGGATGGGTGAAGGATATAATAAGTGAAAATGCTTATATACTCCGCCCTTATTTCTATTATAAGCAATCAACTGTTACGGTATGTGGGAAGGAAGGATGTAGTAGTTATACTGTATATTTGCTCGTGGAAGCATATACAATTCGGGGGCATAATCAATATTTTTATGAATGGCATACCGAAACCTTTAGTGATGGTGGCAGCATAACTTATGAACGGCTAAAAGATACTAAGAATTTTGATAATGGAAAAAAATATTTAACTGAAGCTTTAACTGAAGTTTTAACCGTTGATGGTGAAGAATTAGCTGAAGAAGATGATTTAGATTTGACTATCGAAATGATATGGCAGTCAATGTTAGGATTTACAGCGGAAGCTGAATGGTTAGCATGGTTAGACGAATATGGCGAAGATATTTTAGCTACAGTATCACAAGCCCAAATTCCTATAGAATATCGTGCCTTTTTAGAAGAAGCCAGTGAAGTAACGGGTATTCCTACCTTTGTTTTAGCTGCAATAATTATTAAAGAATCATCTTGGAACCCAAACGCAGTAAATGAAAATACAGATTGTTTTGGTTTAACCCAACTTCATCCAGATTATTTTGAAGCATGGTGTGAAAGATATGGCTTTGATCCAGTTACAGATAAATGGAATCCTAGAACCCAAATAATTATAGGTGCAAGGGTATTTGCTGATTACATGGGTGAACAACCTGACTGGGAAAGTGCCAACTGGTATAAAGATACAATGTTTAATGCTGCCCTAGCTAAATATGGCGGTTATGGCG
>CAZUSS010000076.1:1193-3279 GCA_964623245.1 uncultured Syntrophomonadaceae bacterium | reverse complement strand
AATTTTGTAACCCGCAACTGCGATGTCATCTTCCGCCGGGGTCCAGGTCAGTGTAAGCGAATCCGCCGTGACATCTGAAGCTGATAATTCACTGTCTGCAGGCCATTCGGGAGCAAAAGTATCAACTTCAGGCATAGTTATGTCAAGATTCACAGGTTCACTCCAGTTACCTGCCGCATCTCCGGCCTGAACTATAAAAGTGTACGTTGCACCTGGCTCTAACCCGGTAACTTTATGGGTTCTGGCCAGTCCGTCATCAATTACAACCAGTTCCTCATTGTTCTGATAAATTCTAAAGCTAGTTACACCAACATTATCACCAGCATCAGGCCACTGTAATTCTAAACTACCGGCTTTAACCTGATTGGCTTTTAATAAAATATTTCCCTGCCAGTAAGGACTCTCTCCATCTCCGGTATTGAATTCCCAGAGATAATCCTGACCCAGGGTGTTACCGGTGTTATCCTTGATGTTTCGTCCCAGTTTCACCACGTAAACTGCAGATGGTTCAAGTACTATACCGGTCTGAGCAAGGTCTAATGTCAGGCTGGAACCATTTTCCACCGAAGTTATCTCGATGTTGCCAGATCCCAGGTCTATTTCCTGCCCATTTTCTTTTTTGTAAAGATTAAAATTTTGATATACACTCATCTGGTTCAATACTCGGTCAAATCCCCAGGAGAAGTTAACTTGACTGCGGTCCAGGGAATCAACTACCCGATTATACACTTCCCGCTGATTGTTTATACTCTCATTTACTGCATCATGCGAATTGAGCCGGAAGGGTATACCCGCTCCAACCGTCGGGGAAACTTTTTGTCCGGTTTTGGCCGTCCTTACGGTCAGCACCGGCCCGTCCGTACTCCAGTTCCTATTGCTGTCACAGGCTTGAACTTCAAAGGTGTATTCAGTGTCAGGTTTAAGGTTTTTAAATTCATATTCAAAAGTAACTACCGTGTCGTCTTGAACCTCAATTACCACGCCATCTTTCATTACCGCGTATAACCAGGCAAAATCCTGGTCATCTTTTGCTTCTGACCAGCTTATCGTCACGCTGGTATCACTGATATTAGATGCTGTCAGCATGGCATCCGGCCAGTAGGGGGCAATACGGTCAATATCGTCTGGATCAAAAGTTTTAACGGTATAATCGAAACCGTTGGTGCTTTCATTACCAGCAGCATCAATGGCTTCCACCCGGTAAGTGTATGTCTTGGCATCGATGGGCAGTTTGTAGCTATAGCTCCGAGCATACTGGTCAACCGTCTCGACCAGGACAGGCTCGTCTAATTCCTGCACACCTTCCTTATTCACTATCGAGGTTTGGTAAATACGGTAGCCAGTTACCCCTATGTTATCTGTAGCGGCTGACCAGTTGATTGAGACTTCAAACCCGGTCACCTTGGTCTTATATGAAAGGGTCCAGGTGCGTTCCGGCCATCTTTCACCAAATTTCGGTGCTTCGGTATCCTTTACCGTAGTGCCTACACCTAATGACGGTCCGTCAGTACTCCAGTTACCAGCCGCATCTCCAGCCTCTACCTTAAAGGTGTAGCTGCCTTCAGGATCCAGGCCTGTTACTGTATGTGTAAGAACACCAGCATCAATTTCCTTAATCAGATTGCCATTCTGATAAATGCGGTAGCCTGTTACTCCGAAGTTATCCCTGGCGGCTGACCAGTTCAAAGTCAAGCAATCCTGAGCAATATCTGAAGCGGCCAGACTGCTGCCTTCCGGCCAGCTCGGAGCTTCTATGTCCTGGGCAGCCATAACTATGGAAATACGCAGGCCACCTTTGCTCCAGTTGCCAGCCTCATCCACGGCTTCAATTTTAAAAGTGTACTCCGCACCGGGATCCAACCCAGTAACCGTATAATTTGTAGCAGGAGATGCAGGGCAAACAGCACCACCGCCGCCACCACCGCCGCCACCACCTGCCGAATATTTGGCAGTGAGTTCAATATCTATGGTGTCTATCAGTTGATCACCTTTGTATGTGAATAGGCGGTAACCCATGACCCCATACTCGTCTTCTGCCGCTGGCCAAGTTAAGATCAATGGTGGAAAGCGGTGCCGCCACATAGAA
>CAZUSS010000076.1:0-1183 GCA_964623245.1 uncultured Syntrophomonadaceae bacterium | reverse complement strand
GTGTCTGTGAGTTGATCACCTTTATAGCTGAATAGGCGATAACCCATGACCTGATATTCGTCTGCTGCTACTGGCCAGTTCAGGGTAACACTGGTCGGGGTGATACGGGAACAGAGCAGTTCACTTTCTTCTGACCAGCTTGGGGGAGTGGCGTCCTGGGCCGTCTTAATAACTGACTCCGGGCCGTCGGTGCTCCAGTTCCCCGCCGCATCTCCGGCCTCTACTTTGAATGTATATTCCCTATCAACTATCAAATTAGTAAAGGTGTACGTGTTACTATCACCATCTAACGTTTTGTAAAGCTCACCATCCAGGAAAAGACGGTATCCAGTCACCCCATATTCATCCTGGGCCTCCGGCCATTCTACAGTAATAGTGGTAGGAGTTATCCTGGAAAAGTTAAGTTCGCTGCCACTACCCCATTGTGGTGCGATAGTATCGGCATCACCCGTAAAAAACTTCCATCCATAGGTTTTCCCTAGGGTACAGCCATTGTTGGCTTCTATCTCAGGGCCTAACTCGATGATATAGTTGGTATCACGTTCTAAATTGGTGCTCTTTAAAATCAATTCAACCCGTCTTAGTTTGGGTACACTATCATCAGCTTTAGAGCCCTGCTTGGTATATCTAAAATCTCCCGCTTCAGCAATTCCTTCCTCATCTTCTAGAGCAATTCCCTGTCCGGTATCCAGTTCAACTACCTCACCGGTATCCAAATTAGTTAGTTGGATCTGTTGTAAGCTCCTGTTAAGTTTATTAGTTAACCCATTGCTGAAATCCCAACAGAAATACACCCGTTCCGGGTCCACAGCTCCGATAACTTGTTTTAATACATAGTCACCCGTAGCCTCAATGGATTTGTTATCCGGGGTCGTTAATGTGACTCCCAATCCACCTGCTTCTGCGGAAGGTGCGTTGACAACAACCGTCAATGACAGCATAAATACCAATGCCGTCAAAAGGGCTATTGTCTTTCTAGTCGCGCCTCTTGGTCGCAATTCTTATTCGCCTCCCCAATCTTTTTTCAACTACAATAGAGATCCGCACAAAATTCTCTCTCTTTAAATTATCTGACTCTTATTCACCTCCTGACGATGTAGTCCTTCCGGTTCCACCTCCTTCTGATTTTAAATTCTTGCTGCAGAAACAAAAAAGCCCGGCGGAAAGAAGCGCCGAGCTTAAA
>CAZUSS010000075.1:0-3487 GCA_964623245.1 uncultured Syntrophomonadaceae bacterium | reverse complement strand
AATTACTCTTAAAAATAGGGGCTAATCGAGTAATAATAGGTACTAAAGCCGTAAGTAGCCCTGATTTTATAAAAGAACTCTTAGATAAGTTTGGGCCTGAGCAGATTGTTTTAGGTGTAGATGCAAAAAAAGGTATGGTAGCCACCGAAGGCTGGGTAAATACACATCAAGTATCGGCCCTAGATTTTGGTAAGCAAATGCAAGAATTAGGGGTTAGATACGCTGTTTATACTGATATAGCTAAAGATGGCCTACTTAAAGGACCGAATTTAACCGCGACTAAGGAGATGGCCTTAACCAGCCAGCTTAAAATAATTGCATCGGGTGGGGTTACCAGTCTAGAAGATCTGCAAGAAATTAAAGCTCTAGAAAGGGACGGGGTAATCGGAGCTATTATCGGCAAAGCCATATATGAAGGTGAATTAGACCTGTCCCAAGCCCTGGAAATCAGTTAAGCAAGTAAGGAGTTATCAATGGAAGTAAAACGAATTATACCTTGTCTCGATATTAAAGATGGTCGGGTAGTAAAGGGAATTAACTTTACTAATTTGCGTGAGGCTGGCAACCCAGTGGAATTAGCAGTTTTATATGATGAAATGGGGGCCGATGAACTAGTATTTTTAGACATAAGTGCGACTAGGGGGGAAGGTAAACCCATCTTAGATATAATTAGAGAAACTGCTAAGAGGACTTCCATCCCTTTAATGGTAGGGGGCGGCATTGCTAGCCTAGAAGATATTAAGCAAGTGTTGCAAGCTGGGGCTAGTAAGGTATCTATCGGTTCAGCTAGTGTTAGAAACCCCGATTTAATTAGGAAAGCTAGCTTGGAGTTCGGTTGCCAATCCCTAGTGGTGGCCATTGATGCCCGTTGGAACGGAAATATTTATGAAGTTTATATTAATGGGGGTAAAACTGCCACCAACTTAGAAGTGATAAGCTGGGCAAAAGAATTAGAAAGTCTGGGGGCAGGGGAAATCCTCCTGACTAGCATGGATAAAGACGGCACCAAAGATGGTTATGATAATAAGTTAAATTACCTAGTCAGTAGTGCAGTTGACATACCCATTATTGCCTCGGGTGGAGCAGGGAATCTAGAACATTTATATGAGGCCGTGGTTAAGGGGGGGGCAAATGCCCTCTTATGTGCATCCATATTCCATTTCCAGGAATACACTATTAAAGAAGCCAAAAATTATTTAAAAGAAAAAGGGGTCCTAGTTAGGTTATGATTAATAAGATTAAATTTGATGAAAATGGCTTGCTGCCTGCCATAATCCAGGATTATAATTCGGGACAAGTCTTAATGTTGGCTTATATGAATAAAGAGGCTTTAGAAAAAACTATTGAAACTAGGCAAACCTGGTTCTATTCCCGCAGCCGCCAAAGCCTATGGATGAAAGGTGAAAGCTCGGGTAATGTGCAGCAAGTGCAGGACATACGCTATGATTGTGATGCTGATACCCTTCTAGTTTTGGTAGACCAGACTGGAGTGGCTTGTCATACGGGGCATTATTCCTGTTTTTATCGCAACATGGAAAACGAAAAAATTGCGGAAAAGGATTTTGACTTGACTAAGGTCTACCAAGCCAAAGTAGGCCCTAGCATTCTTTTAGAATTAGCTGAAGTAATTGCAGATAGGAAAGAAGAAATGCCAGAAGGCTCCTACACTACATATTTATTTACTGAAGGCTTGGATAAAATCCTTAAAAAAGTAGGTGAAGAAAATGCCGAAGTGATAATTGCGGCGAAAAACAATTCCCGAAAAGAAGTAATATATGAAGTAGCAGACTTAATTTACCACCTGCTAGTATTACTAGCTGAGCAAGAAGTAGAACTAACCGATATATTCACCGAACTAAAATCGAGACGATAATAGCCATTTATCCCTTCCATAGTTTTATGGTTAAGTCTCCCTGCTGCAAATTAAATGAATATAGTCTATACTTATATCATAGTCTAAAAGCACCTAGTCTTTTAGATTTAAAAATTATGGAAGGTGAAATTATCTTGATCCTACAAAAAACTGCTAAAAACCTCTCTCCTTATTAGCGTCTTTTCTAACCCTATTTCTACATTTTTATCATTTCAAATAATCTAGGAAGGTGAAATCAAATGAATGATGATCCTGCATATACGGTCGGAAATGCAAGGATCGGTGATCTTGCGGCTATGTTGGAATTAGAAAAAACATATTTCGCTAGTTGCTGGCACTCTGAGCCATCAGGAGTTAAAAAATTGATGGAAAAAGAACCTATGATGTTCCGCGTATGTAAGACATATAATGAAGTAAAGGGGTATTACTGGGTTTTTCCCTTGACTTGTGATATATGGAAACTGGTTGTTACAGGGCAAATGACTGAAGATGCCATGGTGAAACATATCCGGGACTTTTCCCAGCCTAATCTATATTTGTATTTAGCGACAGTTATTGTCGACCAGGAAGATAAATGGCGCAAAAAATATACCAAGGCCTTAGTCTATGATTTCGGACGGAATTTCGTCTTAGGCCGGAATCGTAAAGCAGATGTTAAGGGTGTAGGTGCCTTTACCATATCAGAAGGCGGCAAACGTCTAATGGAAAGGTCGAATTTTATCTATAAAGGTAGCTTTAAAGCCGATGGTAAATTAGCTAGATCTTACATGGCCTCACACCAAAACTTACTAGCCCAGGCCCACTTAATACAAAAAAAAGACAAAGTAAAAAATATCGCCTAGGAAAACTTATTGTTTAGCCGATTTTAAGCCTGTTGACGGTCTTGCTGTTGATGGGCTTTTCTTATATATTCAGTTGGTCAATATCCACGAACATTAAGTCATCAATAATCACCAGGTCAGAACCCAGCACTCTTTTTACCTTTGCCCTGGAATTACGGCTAATTTCCTTAGTTTTGAGGAGACGAATTAGTACGTCCATCTGAATAAAAGTTATTCGGTAACCCCGGCTAATGGTTTCAATCCCCCAGGCCAATAGACAAACTGGTTTTACCCACCCCGGGAGGGCCTAGCAGAATTAGATTGTAGGCCAGCTCTAACCAGATAAGCCCCTATATTTGCCTAAGTTGCTTTTTACTTAAAGACTGTTACTTAGAAAGCTCAAAATCATCCAGGGGTTTGTATTCGGGAAAGGCTGCTAGCTTGTAGAGCCTCCCTAACTATTTTTCCTTTCTTTTTTATCCCGTGTTGCACCAGGTTTGTTAGGCACAGTTGGTAATTGGGTTTCTTCACCTGGGCACTGGTCATGTCCAGATATTTATAGACCGTAGCCCGGGATAGGCCTAAACATCGGGATATCTGGCATACGTTAAAATGCATTTTTTAGATCCTGGATTTCTAAATACATATTCCACCCTTCTGCTAACTTCATTTTCTTCCTCCTTTGCTACGATAAAAGCTGTTTTGTTTCCAGCTTTATCATAGCGGTTACAGCTTTTTCCCCTTTCCAAATCATAGGATATATTATACCTTTGTGGAAGGCCTTATAAAAGGA
>CAZUSS010000074.1:0-3712 GCA_964623245.1 uncultured Syntrophomonadaceae bacterium | reverse complement strand
ATTAGTCTCTTTATCATCACTCACCGACATTTGAATAACGCCTACTTTTATATTATGCATATGTTCCTCCTGGATAAAGCTGCTTGTCTCTTACCGATAATATATCATAAAATGTTTTAAGGACTCATGTTATACTAAAACAAAATGATCAAAAATAAACAAAAGCATATTGTTTTAACTTAGAGAGAGGATATTTTAATGAAACCGTTTAAAATGGCTTCCCGGGAATACCGGGAGACCGATACTTTAATAGAAATTAAAACTACAGCCCAACCAGTAGTCATTGGAGAAGGTCATTGTACAATTATTGCTGGGCCCTGTGCAGTAGAAAACCAGGAATCCTATATTGAGATGGCAAAATTTCTGCAGGCAGTGGGAGTACACATATTAAGGGGAGGATTATTTAAACCGCGTACCTCACCTTATTCTTTTAAAGGCCTGGGTGGCCCTGGCATTGATATTATACAGGAAGCCCGCCGGGTTACCGGGTTACCAGTAGCCACTGAAATTATGGATGTTCGTGATTTAGACCTTTTGCACGAAAACACTGACATACTACAGGTGGGCAGCAGAAATATGCAGAATTTCTCCCTGCTCCAGGAAATGGGGAAAGTGGATAAACCCATACTACTTAAACGTGGTCTTTCCGCTACTATTGAGGAATGGCTCTTGGCAGCTGAATATATTTTAAACGGGGGTAATGAAAAAGTTATCCTTTGTGAGCGGGGGATTAGAACCTTTGAACCATATACCCGTAATACTGCTGATATTGGGGCAATTCCTTTAATAAAACACCTGTCTCACCTGCCCATTATAGTCGACCCCAGCCATGCTACCGGCAAATGGTACATGGTAGCACCAGTTGCCCGGGCGGCGATAGCTGCAGGTGCTGATGGAATTATGGTTGAAGTACATCAGGACCCGGATAAAGCATTATCTGATGGTAAGCAGTCACTTACCCCTGATAATTTCCGCAAAATGGTAAAGGAAATTAAAGACCTGGCCCGGTTGGGGCAAAAACAGTTTGGAGGTTATTACAACGGAAAATCAACTTAGCCGAAAAAGCATGATGATACTATTTATATCCATTTTTTTGGTAGGAATAGGGTTTTCTATCATCATGCCCATTTTACCTTACTATGCTGAATCCATGGGTGCCAGCGCTTTCCAACTGGGACTTTTGATGACTGTGTATGCCCTTTGTAATTTCATATTTGCCCCGTTCTGGGGAGCCTATTCGGATAAGGTAGGTAGAAAGCCAATTTTGCTTATGGGTATGATTGGTTTTGCCCTGACCTTTTTTCTTTTTGCTCTGGCGGACAGCCTGTGGATGTTATTTGTAGCCCGTATTGCCGGGGGTATTTTTTCCTGTGCTACCATACCAACAGCTATGGCTTATGTCGGTGATACCACCAGTGAGGAAAAAAGGGGTGCCAGCATGGGAATGGTAGGAGCATCTATGGGCATGGGTATGATTTTCGGTCCCGCCATAGGCAGTGGCCTGGCTCACATATCCCTGGCCTTTCCATTTCTGATTGCAGGAGTATTATGTGCACTTAACGGCCTGGGTATTTTGGCTTTTATTAAAGAATCGTTAGCTATCGAAAAACGTAGTACTTTTAAAGGGGTTCACCGTGAGTCTCTGCTAAAAGGACTGCAAACCCCGCTGGCCTTTCTTTTTATTGTAATGTTTTTCTGTAGTTTGGCTGAATCGATTAACCACGGTACCTTTGCCCTTTATGCCGAAGGTAAATTGGCTGTAGGGGCCACCGATGTTGGTATAGTCTTTACCTGTGCCGGTATAGTAATGGTATTGGTACAAGGTTTACTTGTAGGCAGGCTCATCAACCGCATCGGAGAAGAAAAGACAGCCGGAGCAGGGATAGTAATCTTGATATTAGGCTTTGCAGGTTTCCTGATGTCTACCAATCTGGCTGGGCTGATTGTTTTTATGGGTGTTTTTTCTGGTGGAATAGGATTAATCCGCCCTTGTATATCAGCAGCCGTATCTAAAAGAACTACTATGCAACAGGGTACTGCCATGGGAATTTTGCAGGGTTATGACAGCCTGGGGAGAGTTATTGGGCCTTCGTTAGGAGGTTTTATGCTAGACCTCAACTTGAGCTATGCTTATTCTATGGCTATAGCAGTATCACTTGCTGCCTTATTGACCCTGATAATTAACGCCCGCAAAAAAGCGGGAATTGCCCATTGAATTCTCTAACCGATTATTATATGCTGAATAATGTAGGACGGAATTATTTACAATATGGTAGGACGGTAGGATGGTGGGAAATAAACTATGGCAACCTTGCCATTGGTGATTCCTTCACTAATGGCTTTTTCTGTCTTTTCTCGCCTTTCCCAAACAACCAAGGAGGGAAGCAGAGTAATGATAATTGTAATGGAAAACAATACCCCGCAGGAACAAATTGAGCAGATTAGCGAAAAACTTAAAGAGAAGGGTTTTAAGGTGCATCTATCCCAGGGTGTGGAAAAAACCATTATTGGTGCTATTGGCGAACGTAGTCAGGCTATTATGGAGATGTTTGAAACTCAACCCGGGGTGGAGAAAATTGTACCCATACTACAGCCGTTTAAGTTGGCTTCACGCGAATTTAAGCAGCAGACCAGCATAGTCCAGGTGGGGGATAACCTGGTAGGTCATGGAAAGATGCAGATTATTGCCGGGCCCTGTGCGGTAGAAGGCCGGGAGCTTTTCCTGGAGGTGGCCATGATGGTAAAAGAAGCCGGGGCTACCATGCTACGCGGAGGGGCTTTTAAACCTCGTACCTCCCCTTACTCTTTTCAGGGTCTGGAAGAAAGGGGATTAGAAATTTTAGCCGAAGCTCGGGAATTAACCGGATTACCTGTAGTGACCGAGGTTATGGACCCCAGAACAATTGATATGGTAGCTTCTTACGCCGATATTTTGCAGGTAGGAGCTCGGAATATGCAAAACTTCTTTCTATTAAGGGAACTGGGAAAAATTAATAAACCGGTACTCCTAAAAAGAGGGCCATCGGCAACTATTGAAGAATGGATAATGGCCGCTGAATATATAATATCCAGCGGCAATGAAGAGGTAATTATGTGTGAACGGGGTATACGTACTTTTGAAAACTATACCCGCAATACCCTGGATTTAAGTGCGGTACCATTAATTAAGCAGCTTACCCATTTACCTATAATTGTTGACCCCAGTCACGGTACGGGAAAATGGAAACTGGTAGAGCCCATGGCTCTGGCAGCAGTCAGTGCCGGATGTGATGGTTTAATGGTGGAAGTGCACCAGAACCCCAGTGAAGCCCTTTCTGATGGACCTCAATCATTAACCCCGGAAAACTTCCATACTATGGTGGAAAAAATTAAAAATCTGAAAGCGGTACTGGAAAACGGTCAGGAGTGAGCAGTCAGGTGTCAGGAATAAGTCGTAAACGGAAAGACGATATGGCTAATGTATTCATAATTGGACTGGGTCTAATCGGGGGGTCACTAGGTTTGGCTCTCCGGGGAAACCCGCAAGTTAAAACCGTAAGCGGTTTTGACATTGACCCTCAAACTATGCAACAGGCAAAACAAATAGGGGCTATAGATAATGGCGTTGCCTTTACTACAGGTACTGCTGAAGCCGATGTTATAATAATTTGCACCCCTTTGCGATTTTATGCCGAGATAATTGAGGAGATAAAAGCTTACCTTAAACCAGGTT
>CAZUSS010000073.1:0-3839 GCA_964623245.1 uncultured Syntrophomonadaceae bacterium | reverse complement strand
TACTAAACCCTATGAATTTGCGGAAGCGCAGGCAATTGTGGAACATATTAAAAATGGCGTAGATGATAATGATATCGTATTTTTAACTGGTGTAGGAAAGGTTTGGCCTATTATTCGTTCCCACACAATTTTGAATAATTTACATCCCGTATTAAGTCATCTGCCTTTAATTATGTTTTACCCGGGTATCTATATGGATGGGAACTTGCATCTTTTCGATGAAATTTCGGATAATCATTATTATCGGGCCTTCAGGTTAGTAGAACGGTAAGGAGGATAATTGCTGTGAAAATAAAAGATATGTTTGCCAAAGAAATAGACAGAAATATTCAGGGAGTCATTGTTATAGGGCAAGATGATGAAGAAAACTTGCAACAGGAGTTAGAGGAATATGTAATCACTCGTGAACTGAGAAGTCATTTCAGCACCTTTTTTGATGTATTTACAGAAGGAATTAATAGAAGTACGGATAAAATGGGGGTCTGGATTTCGGGTTTTTTTGGTTCCGGTAAATCGCATTTTTTAAAAATCCTATCTTACTTACTGGAAAACAAAAAAGTGGATGGCAAACAAGCTATAAATTACTTTGATGAAAAAATAGATGATCCCCTAGTATTAGCCAATATGAAAGCGGCTGGGGATATTGAGGCGGATGTTATATTATTTAATATTGATTCAAAGGCAGATATAGAATTCACTTCCAATAAAGCTGCCATAGTAAAGGTATTTAATAAGGTGTTTGACGAAATGCAAGGTTATTGTGCTACCCTGCCATGGTTAGCAGATCTGGAAAGGTATTTAGTTAAAGAGGGTGACTATGATCTTTTCAAAAGAAGATTTGCAGAAATATCCGGTAAGAAGTGGGAGGCGGCTAGGGAAGACTTTTATTTTGAAGAGGATAATGTAGTCCAAACCTTAGCAGATACAAGAAAAATGAGCATTGAAGCAGCCCGCAATTGGTACCAAAAAGCGGAAGATAACTATACAATAAGTATTGGCTCATTTGCCCATAAGGTTCAGGAATATATAGAAAGCCAAGGGGAAGACCATTATGTAATATTTTTAGTAGATGAAATGGGACAATACATCAGTCATGATAGCAATCTGATGCTTAGTCTCCAGACAATAGTGGAGGATCTGGGTACTTATTGTGGGGGAAAAGCCTGGGTCATTGTTACCTCACAAGAGGAACTCGATGCCATAACTAGAATCAGGGAAAGTGATAACTTTTCCAAAATACAGGGCAGATTTAATACTAGGCTTAACTTATCTAGTGCTAATGTGGATGAAGTAATAGAAAAAAGATTGCTGGAAAAAAATGATGTGGCCCAGGACACCTTACAACTTCTTTATGGTGAAAAGGAAGCCATATTAAAAAACGTTATAAGATTTCAAACTGAACCTGAAATGAAAAGCTATAGTTCTCCTGATGATTTTATAAAGCTTTATCCTTTTATTCCCTATCAACTGAGATTATTGCAATTAGTTTTTACAACTATTAGGCAATTTGGGGCTACGGGGAAGCATCTTTCCGAGGGTGAAAGATCTATTTTAGGTGCAGTCCAAGAAGTAGCCAAGGACAATATGGAAAAAGATTTAGGGCTCCTAATACCCTTTTCTTCATTTTACAAAACAATAGAAAGTTTTCTAGATCATAATATAAGTACGGTATTTGAAAATGCCCAAAAAAATACTAGATTACAGGCTCAAGATATAGAAGTGCTTAAACTATTATTTATGCTGAAATGGGTTAAGGAAATGCCCAAAACCTTAGACAACATTACCACATTGATGGTCTCTCACATTGATGAGGACAAATTAGAATTAAAAAAGGAGATAGAAGCATCATTAGATAGATTAGTCCAACAAACTTTAATTCAAAGGGAAGGTGACCAATTTATATTCTTAACCCATGAAGAACAAGATGTGAATAGGGAAATAAAGAATATAGTAGTTGATATTGATGAGATTATTTTGAGGGTAGGAAATGAAATATTCTCTGGTGTTTTAAAGGAGAAAAGGATTATTTACAATTCAAAATATCTTTTTAATTTTAACACTATAATCGATGATAGATTCATTTCAAGTCCCAGATATGATATGGGGATAAGGGTAATAACTCCTTATTTTGATGCGGGAGTCGAGCTAACAGAAGGCGAATTAAAAAGGATGTCCGCTAATGAACCTAATTTAATTATTAACCTTCCACCCGGAGGCATTTTCTTAGAAGAAATTGAAGATATACTTAAAATACAGAAATATTTAAGCCGTCGAGAAACCTTAACTTCGGCCACTGAGGAAATTAGAGCCAGGAAATCCAAAGAGGCTATAAACCGTGGTAAAAACGTAAGAGTTTTGCTAGAGGAAGCTCTAAGGGAAGCAGACTTCTATATTAATATGCAAAAGGTGGATATAGACTCTAAAGAACCAAGTGAACGGATTAAAGAGGGCTTAAAAATATTAGTAGAAGATACCTACAATAAAATAACTTATATTACTGAACATATGGGGGATTCCCACGGTCTGGAGGACTTATTAAAGGCTGCAGATGATATTAATTTGTTTGGGGAGGAGAATATTCCTAATAGATTAGCCTTGAGTGAGTTAATTGACTATATTGATAGGGAAACACAAAGACATACTCCTACAACCATGAAAAACATCTTAGACAGATATTCCAAACCTCCATACGGTTGGCTTTTGGATGATATTAGGGGGTTGATTATAAGGCTTTTTAAATCACAGGAAATAACTCTGCAACTCAGGGGCGAATACTTGACCCCATCTGATAAAGCACTTATAGAATATCTCACCAAAAGAGCAGATACTGAGCTTTTATTAATAAGCAGGAGGACTAAAACCCCAGCAGAACATATTAATAATGCCAAAAGATTGGTAATGGACATCTTTAATTATTCTGCTGTTCCCGGAGATGAGGATGGTTTGATGGCTCGCTTTAAGGAATTAGCCAATATGGAGTTAGAAACAATTGAGAAATTATTGGATAATTACGATTACCGGGAATATCCTGAAAAAGATACCCTGGAAAAGGGCCAAAAGCTTTTTGGAAATCTAGTTCAACTCCAAGAGCCTATCCTTTTCTTTGCCAAACTATATGAATTAAAGGATGAATTTTTGGATTATGAAGATGAAGTTTTCGATCTTAAAAGGTTTTTTAAAAACCAAAGGGAACAATTCGACAAGGCTGTGGAAGAACTTGATATTTACGAGAAAAACAAGACATACATAGTAGACAGGGAAACACTCCAACTAATAAATGAAATAAAAGTTATAATCGAAGCAGATAAGCCCTATCCTGACATACCTAAACTCCCCAATTTAATTAATAAATTCACCACCAGATTGGCAGAGGCTCTTACCCAGGAACGCCAACCAGTCAGGAAAATCATAGAAAATGACTGGCATAAGGTTGAGACTGAATTGGTCTTGTATGATTTTCAAGCTGAATTATATGACAAGTTCAAGGGCAAATTCCAAGACCTTCTTGCTAGACTAGAGGCTGCCCAAAACTTTTACGAAATTATAGCCATGAAGGAAGAATCGGACCGGCTGAAATTACGCCAATTCAAGGAAATTAAGCGGACTGCTGAATTAAATAAAGCAGATGATACAAGTGTAGAAGTTACAAGCAATCAGGAAGACGGGGGAATTTATGTAGCCAGGGAGATTGTTAATATCAGCATAACTAATATGTTTCCAGATACCAAAACTATTGAAAGTGAAGCTGACATAGATAGATTGCTGGATTATTTAAGAGAAGAGCTAAAAGCCCAGTTGCGAGAAAATACTACACTTAGGTTAATTTAGGGGGATATAAG
>CAZUSS010000072.1:0-3896 GCA_964623245.1 uncultured Syntrophomonadaceae bacterium | reverse complement strand
AAGACGTAAAACGTGATTCTTCTACAATCGTAGAGGCGAATTAATTCGCCGACAACCTAGGTTCCGTAAAATTTCGAGTATGTATCATCCTGAGCCCCAGCTCCTTGTCATTCTGAGTCCGCAGGACGAAGAATCTTCCCCCCTAAAAAGGGAAAAACCGTAGGGGCGACCTCAGGTCGCCCGTTTCAATAAAAAACAAAGAAAGATAAAAAACCAGTGTCAATCAGTGCCAGTCAGTGGCTAAAAGAATCAGCAACATTAATAGTGAGGCGAAAGCCGAAAAACATCAGTAGTGCCCCAGGGTGCGTCAGAAAAAAGAATATCGGCATGAAACCTCCTACAAGCGTAGAGGCGATTTCAATCGCCGTTAAACCATAAAAAAGAAGGAAAAAGACCCTTTCTGGTGAAAGAATAATTAATCGGCATCATACACCTATGATGGACACTGAATTTTAATAGTGTTAGAAACCCATGGATATAGCTTGTGGATAAGGGAGACGGTTTAACTACTACCCCAAATGGAGGCCTAATAAATATGTACCTAAAAATAAAACGCTTACTAGATATAATTTTATCCTTACTAGGCCTAATAATCCTTTCCCCGATATTTGCAATAATTATATTAGCAATCAAGCTGGACTCTAAAGGGCCAGTCCTTTTTAAACAAGAAAGGGTGGGAATCCATAAAAGCCATTTTCGAATATTAAAATTCCGTACCATGCGAATAGATACACCCAAGGATACCCCCACACATTTATTAGAAAATCCAGACCAATGGATTACAAGGGTAGGTAAATTCTTAAGAAAAACATCCTTAGACGAATTACCCCAGATTATAAATATCCTAAAAGGGGACATGTCAATTATCGGTCCTAGGCCAGCACTATGGAATCAATATGATTTAATAGAAGCAAGAGACAAGTACGGCGCTAACGGCATACCCGTAGGATTAACTGGTTGGGCCCAGATTAATGGTAGGGATGAACTACCCATTGAAGTCAAGGCCAAGCTAGATGGAGAGTATGCTGATAAAATAGGTTTTATTATGGATGCGAAGTGCTTTTTTGGAACCATCATTTCCGTATTTAAAAGTGAGGGAGTAGTGGAAGGCAGGAATGAATTAATTAACCACGAAGAAGCGGCTGCTACGAAAGAAACGAGAATGGATATTAATTGAAAATGAAGCAAATACTAATCACTGGTAAAAACAGTTACATAGGGACATCTGTTGAAAAATGGCTTATGAAAGAGCCTGATAAATATATAATAGATACATTAGATATGGAGAATGAATCCTGGAAAGAATATAACTTTAGCCCGTATGATGTTGTTTTTCATGTAGCTGGAATAGCCCACATAAAAGAAACCAAAAGGAATAAAGACCTTTACCATAAAGTAAATAGGAACTTAGTATATGAAACCGCCCGAAAAGCAAAAGCTGAAGGAATAAAACAGTTTATATTTCTAAGCACTATGGGAGTTTATGGTTTGGAAACTGGGCATATAAGTGAAGATACAATTCCAAATCCTAAAACAGCATATGGGAAGTCTAAACTCGAGGCAGAAGAACTGATTAATAAATTAGAAGATAAAACATATAGCGTAGCAATTTTAAGACCACCTATGGTGTATGGGAAAGGCTGTAAAGGTAATTATCTAAAGTTAGCGGGATTAGCCCAAAAGACCCCTGTATTTCCTAACATAGATAATAAACGCAGTATGATATATATAGATAACTTGTCCGAATTTGTAAAACAGTTAATTGACAACAAAAGTGGGGGGCTATTTTTTCCGCAAAATGCTGAATATGTGAAGACGAGCGAGATGGTTAGATTAATTGCCGAAGCCCATAATAAAAGGATTTGGATGACTAAGGTATTTAATCCTTTAATAAGGCTATTGGGTGTAAGTATTATAAATAAGGTATTCGGTGATTTAGTTTATGAGAAAGGCATGTCTGAATATAAAAATGATTATAGGGTAAGTGGATTTAGAGAATCTATAATGCAAACTGAAACGGAAATTAGGTAGTAACGGCTACTAATAATGATAGGCAATTAGCATTGAGGAGGCTTATTTATGGATGAATTAAACGAAGAAAGTAACCTACCCTATTTTTTTGACTTCATAGATTATAATGATATTGGCAATGAAAAATTAAAAGAAAAATGCGGTAACAGGAACTGCTTATATTGATTTACTTCAAAACTATAAATGAGGGGAATTTAAATGGAAATTGTCCATCAATTTATTCTGTATACGGGAGAAGATGGTGACGTAAAAGTTAAATTGTTTTTGGAAGATGAAACACTATGGTTATCCCAAAAATTAATTGCTGAGTTATTTCATGTTGAATCCCATACTATTAATTATCATATAAAAGAAATATACAAAAGTGCTGAGTTAAACGAAATAGCAACTACTCGAAATTTTCGAGTAGTTCAAAAAGAAGGAAACAGGGAAGTTTCCAGAGATATTACAAAACAAAGGTAAAATTTCAAAACTAGAGGCAGACCAGAAAGCCCTGGGTGAATATCGCGAATATAATAAAAAGCAGCCCATCCAATCAGATTTTGATCGCTATATTAAAAAGCATCTGGAATAAAGCTGCAAAATTAAACTTGTCAAAAACGGATTATAATAAAAAACTGATATCCCCCCTAGGGTAACTGCAGCAGGGGTCCCGACTAAAGTAATAAAAAAACATTAGTCTAGTATCACCTTAGTAGCCCCGAATTTATTCGGGGAGGTCGAAAATCAAGGTCAGAAAATTTGTGCTATAAAAGGAGTCCTCCATGAAGAAAGTTCTATTCGTAGCCACAGTTGAAAATCATTTATACTCATTCCATATTCCCTATCTAAAATGGTTTAAGGAACAAGGCTATGAAGTACACACCGCCTCAAAAGAAGCAGGTCTCGATCTTCCTGCTGATAAAAAGCATGATCTTCCATTTGAAAGAAGTCCTTTTAACAGGGATAACCTAAAAGCATATCGGGAATTAAAAACCTTAATAAATAATGAAGATTATGATATTATCCATTGCCATACTCCTATGGGGGGTGCATTAACTAGGTTGGCTGCTCGCAAGGCGAGAAAGAAAGGAACTAAGGTAATCTATACCGCCCATGGTTTTCATTTTTTTAAGGGTGCCCCCCTTATAAATTGGCTATTATATTATCCCGTAGAAAAAATCCTAGCCAGATATACCGACATACTAATTACCATCAATAATGAGGATTATGAAAATGCCATGAAAAAAAGGTTTAAAGCTAAGAAAATAGAACTAATAGATGGAGTAGGAATTAATCTGAAAAAGTTTAGACCGCAAACGATTGTTGAGAAAAACCGTCTAAGAAATGAATACGGCTATAAGGAAGAAGATTTTATTCTTATATATGCTGGAGAACTGAATTATAATAAAAATCAAAGCTTGCTTTTTAAGGCAATCGCCTTATTAAAAGAAGAAATACCAGAGATTAAGCTTCTTCTGGCTGGCACAGGTGACTTATTAGAAGACTATCAAAGCGAAGTAAGCCAACTAGGGATTAAACAACATGTGGAGTTTCTAGGCTATCGAAATGATGTTCCTAGTCTAATGTTATTATCTGATATAGGAGTATCAGTTTCAAAAAGAGAGGGGTTACCCGTAAATGTAATGGAGGCTATGGCTACAGGACTAGCCTTAGTAGTTACCGACTGCCGAGGTAATCGTGACCTAGTAGCAGATGGTGTAAATGGCTATGTTATAGAGATGGATGACGCTGATGGCTTTGCTGCTGCTATAAGCAAGCTACACGATGCAGCCGACTTAAGAAAAACTATGGCAGAACACAGCT
Organism: uncultured Syntrophomonadaceae bacterium; assembly: GCA_964623245.1. Lineage (GTDB taxonomy): Bacteria > Bacillota > Syntrophomonadia > Syntrophomonadales > Syntrophomonadaceae > JAAYRQ01. Next base: position 59 of record CAZUSS010000072.1, on the reverse strand, counting down.
TACAACTAATAGAGAAATATTCGATAGAGAGAGTAATGGAAGAGATGGAACGGGTTTAT
>CAZUSS010000071.1:0-4199 GCA_964623245.1 uncultured Syntrophomonadaceae bacterium | reverse complement strand
AAAAAGGGGGAATGTGATGGCCAAGCTGTAAGTCTTATCTAATAATCTATTGTATTTTAATTAAAAAAATGGAATTGTGAAGGTTCAATTCCTGGAAAATGGGGGAGAAAAAAATGGCATCAAATTTTGCGTATCTTAATACTCGTGACTTTGAATTTATAATTCAAGAGTGGCTGCCTACAGATGAAGTTTTCGCTTATAAAGAGTTTGTTGATTATTATTCTAAAGATGATGTTAGATCAATTTTAGAGCCCTTCCGTAAAATGTGTAAAGATGTAGTGGAACCTACTAATGAAGATGGTAATGATAACCCATGTACTTTCGAAAATGGTAAAGTTACTACTCCATCTTCGTTTGGGCCGCTTTTCCACCAATTACAACAAGATGGTTGGGGAACTGCCAATATCGATAATAGCGAAGATGCAATGACCATGCCTAATATCTTATTCTGTATGTGTCAAGAAATGTTATCAGCCGCTAACCCAGCTTTCATGCCTTACATAGGGCTTACTACGGGGGCAGCCGAACTTATCCAGAGTTTTGCTTCAGAGGAACTAAAGGAAATGTTTTTACCTAAAATGATGGATGGAACCTGGGCTGGTACCATGTGTCTCACTGAAGCTACTGCTGGTTCTGATGTTGGGGATATTTTATCTAAAGCCTATCCCACTGATGAGCCTGGGGTCTACAAAATTAAGGGTGGTAAAATATTCATTACCGGTGGCGATAATGATTTTACCGAAAATGTTATCCATCTATATTTAGCTAAAATAGAAGGCTCAGCACCTGGAACCAGAGGGATTTCCTTATTTATAGTACCCAAATATTGGGTTAACCCTGATGGCAGTCTAACTGATAATGATGTACAAAGTACAGGTATCGAACATAAAATGGGACAATTCGGTTCAGCTACAGTCGCATTGGCTATGGGCGAAAATGATGGTTGCCGGGGCTGGTTAATAGGTGATCCACCTGATGAAAATGGTAGAGCCCAAGGTATGAGACAGATGTTCCAATGTATGAACTTTGCTCGTTTAGGAACTGGACTATTAGGACTAGCCTGTGTGGCAAATGCTACATATAATGCTAGAGACTATGCTAAAGATAGAGTACAAGGACGTCCACTTACAGATATGAAGGGTGACCGGGTAGCAATAATAGAACATGAAGACATCCGTCGTATTTTACTACAAGGTAAAGCACATGTAGAAGTATTTAGAGCTATGATAATGAAAGCCTACCTAAAATTTGATATTCGCGATAGGGATCCCGATCCAGAAAAAAGAGAAGCAGCTAATAATTTTATTGAAGTAGTTACTCCACTTTGTAAAGCATATCCAACCGATGAAGCTTGGGGCTTAATTGCTGATTCCATCCAAGCATATGGTGGTTACGGCTATTGTGAAGAATATCCAGTTTCCCAGATTGCGCGTGATGTTAAAATTTATTCCATTTGGGAAGGAACTAGCTATATCCAAGCCATGGACTTAGTAGGCCGTAAATGGACCATGAAAAAAGGCTCTGTTTATGCTACTTGGTTCAAAGAAATACAAGAATTCTATGCAGATAATAAAGGTGCAGCAGGCTTCGAAAAAGAATTCGAAAAATTTGAAAAGGCTTTGAATTCTATAGCAGAATTACAAATGACTATTGGTGGATACTTCGGCGAAGGCAAAATTCGCTTGATGCCTTTATTTGCCCATCGTATACTTACTGCCACCGCAATTCTTTATGGTGCATGGTGTATCCTAGAACAAGCCCTCATCGCACAAAAACGGGCTGATGAAGTGGGCGAAGACCATTTTGATTACGAATTCTATATAGGTAAAGTTTACTCAGCACGTTATTATCTAAATAATGTAGTACCAAGAGTATGGAATATTGCCGAAATCGTAAAAGATGGCGATGCTTCAGCTATTGAAATTCCAGAAGGTGCATTTGACTACTAATTACTACCAAAATTATACTCAAAAAATGCTGGTCTTTTAAGAAGGCCAGCATTTTTTATGCCCTTTGCGACAGGGTTGCGACAGGGGACGGTTCTCCCTGTCGCATTAATTTGTATTACGGATAATTTTTAGAGCCTTGTCACTGGTGACTGGTTGGCTGAATAAATAGCCCTGCATAAAATCACAATTCACCTTAGATAAATATTCCTTTTGTTCGAGGGTTTCAACTCCTTCCGCCACAACTTTTAAATTTAGTTGCCTAGCTAACAAAAGAATACTCTCGATAAATATATCTTTTTGTGTAACCTGGGTAATGTTATCAATAAAGGATTTATCAATTTTAATGGTATCTATGCTGAGGTTTTTTAGCCTAGCTAAAGAAGAATACCCAGTGCCAAAATCATCCAATGAAATACTAACACCTAGCTTTCTAAGGGAATTCAATTTTTGATTGATAATTTTGTAATTATTCATAAAGTTAGTTTCGGTTATTTCTAAAGCAAGATGTGCGGGATTTATTTGTGTATCCATAATTATATTTTGGAGCCTAGTTTCGAAATCATCTTGGAGTAACTGGATAACGGAAATGTTTACTGCCATTTTAAGTTGGGCAAATCCTTGCTTATGCAATTCTTTCATAAAAAGGCAGGCAGTTTTTAATATCCATTCACCAAGTGGCAGTATTAATTGATTTTGCTCGGCAATTTTTATGAATTTTTGTGGGGAAATATAACCTAACTTCTTGTTTTCCCAGCGGGCTAATGCTTCTAAGCCTATAATTTTACCAGTTTTGAGGTCAAGTTGTGGCTGGTAGACTAGGTGAAATTCATCAGCAAAGTTTTTATGGGTGGCAGTAGCTCTTAATTCCTTTTCTATTAGCTCATTTCTTAAAAGTTTACCTTGAATTTCCTTATGGAAGAACCAGGAATCTTTATCATCCAAACCTTCTAATTTGTTAATGGTAATTTCTATATGTTTTATAATATCTTCATGTGTTTTGTAATTGCTATCTATAAGTAAGGTGCCAATTCTTTTAATTATTAGTTCACTGGATTCCATTGTTTGGGGTATTGTATCTAAAACAGCAAATATTTTGTCATTTATCTGGTCAAGAAGGATTATATTTTTGCAGTTTTTTATATAAATAAAAAGCTTGTCTTCAGAATAAGCAAATAAATGACTGTTTTTGAGGTTTAGCTTTTTAATAACTTTTACTTTTTCCATTAATAAATCATCTAATTTTTGTGAACCATAAATAAGTTTTACGAGATGAAAATTTCTAAAGCTGATTATGATTAAGGCATCCTTGTTTCTGTCAATGCTTTGTAGTCTTTCATTTACGAATAAATTAAAATAGTTCTTGTTAGCTAATCCAGTTAAGGCATCATAATAGGCAAGCTTTTTTATTTCATTAGTCTTTTTATTGGATTTAAATGCCATGTAACTGATCAATAGAAATACCAGGAATAGAAGCGATAAAGTTATTAATGTCAGCTGTTTGATTAATTTGTTGATGCCTTCAAGGGAATGAAAAACAATCAGTGTCCCCATTTTAATATTGCCAATATGTATAGGGAAAAGGGTTTCATAGACTTCAGTCTGCTTATATTTTGTTTTTGTGTAGTAAGGTTGGTTTTTTGCAATAGCTTCCTTTTCAAATTCGTTCAAGTTGTAGTGGGTATCTACTATGTGTTGACATAAAAAATCCTCTTCTTCGTTTTCCAAATAATAGGCTTGTACAATATTTTCTCTATCTATAAGCAGGTTTACCAATTCTGCAGGACAGAATGCCTCGGTTATTTTGTAGATTTTATCTGCCAAAATACCTGTTTGCACAAATTCGCCATCGTTGGCTCTAGCATATGCATATTTATAATAGATGCCTGATTCCACATCAGCTCGAATGGGCTCGATAAATATCTTTTCATCACTTTTAAGAAAATCATATTCAGTATGCCCGTCCCTAGTTTGCCAGCCTAGAAACCCACCAGCAGTATATATAATTTCGCCATGGGAGTTATACCAATATATTTCATCGACCTTTAATTGTTTGCACATCTCATCCAGGAATTCATTACTGAGATTTGTTTGATTTTCAAGTATTACTTCATTGGCCACTATTAATTTTTCTTCCGTTAGTTCTTCGATAGTTTTTGTAGCAAGTATAGAATTAGTTAATCTTGATATGTGGATTTTAGTCTGTTTTAGGGAATTATTCACCATATAGTTGAAAAGGAAGGTGTTAATTGT
>CAZUSS010000070.1:0-4445 GCA_964623245.1 uncultured Syntrophomonadaceae bacterium | reverse complement strand
TAAATCTGGTTCAATAAATACTATATCATCTGCAATTTCTAGTATAGTTCCAGATAAAAATTGCCCCCTAGTAAAAACTGTAGTTTGCCATGGATTAGCTCTAGCATGTTTAACTGAAACTTCTATAGGGTCAGTACTTAATACTTTTACCCTAATGTTTTGTCCAACTACAAACTGCCTGTCTAACGGCTTTGATAATCTTATTTTCGCATTATTAGAAGGTATGTTAGACAACAATCCCCCACCTATATCAACTACTAAACTGGCGAAGTCTCTTCTAGTTCTAGGTAGTATAGCCTTTATAACTGCCGTTATAATACTGCCTTCAACTAAACTTTCCTTAACTCTGGGTTCCAGCATTTCTACAACACTTTTACGACTACAAGCTAAATATTGATTTTCTTTATCAATACCTAAAATATTAACATTAATATTTTGCCCTATTAAACGAGGAGCCAATTCTATGTCTACTCCCATTTCTTCCAAAGGAATATAGCCTTTAAAGTCAATAAAATCTCTAAACCCTATAACCCAAGTCGGGGTATCATTCGGATATTCAATCGATAATATTGTCGCAGGTATAACCTGTTGCCTATCCCTTGCTACATGTAAGACTTCCAAAAGATTGTCACTTACATAGCCTTCTGGCATATAAATTTGTTTAGTATTCATTATAATTTCCTCCTTTAATTTTTATCTATCTCCAAACTCCTCATCTTTTGCATTATTTTTTTCGTTTGTCCCCTCTTCACCACTCTCGCTACTATTAGGTTGCTGTATTATAGATGGGATAGGAATATCAACTCCTAAGGACTTTGCAGGTATATAATCTTTTATCATTACCTGTCCTGCAGCAACTATCTCATTATGTTGTGGCATTTCAGTCCACGGTACTTTTTGAATATAAAGGGGCTTTTTACCCCGTACTATTGCAATGGAATCATCTTCGGGTAGTTGTAGTATCTCGGCAGGTTCTATCAAAGGCACAGTTTGGGTTGTCATTTTTCTACTTCTTGGTTCAAAAAATTTACGCATATCCTTACTTTCGGTAATATGCTCAATTTCAACTTTTGCTGTCATTTCACTAAAAAAGCGGGCTGATTCCATATCGTCAGTGGAAAAGCATAATTTAGTAGGGCAATTACCTACTATTGCTTGCCAAGCATTATTATGTTGATATAGTCCTTTTAATTGTCCTATGTTTTGAATTGCTATCTGCACCATTATTCCTTTGCTACGACCTAATGCACATACCCTATCTATATCGGGCACTTTGCCTATATTGGCAAATTCATCCATTATAAAGCGGGTAGCTACAGGCAACCTGCCGCTCTTCTGTTCAGCTGCTAATGAGTTAAGTCTTCTGAACATAAAAGCATAGAATGGTACTAAAAGTGCTTGTAAATCGCCTTCCTCGGCAGGAAGGATTAAAAATAAAGCTGTTTTTTCTCTACCTACTGTATCAAGACTAAAATCACTTCTGGAAGTTAAGGCGGCTAAACCACTTTTTGTAATGGGCCGCAGTTTATTTCTTATACCTTCACGATAACTTTCATAGTGTAACTGGCAAGAATTCCACATCTCGTATATATCCTGCGGTAATTCACCATTAATAAAGGCATTTTTCATCATTATGTCTAATTCTTGTTGCCCCCAGCTTAAAATAGATAGTACAGCTCTCATGTGTTTTTGTTCATCTGGTAACATATATTTAGCAAAACCAATTACTGCAGCAAGGGCATTTTTTTCCCCACCTGTAAAAAAGGCATGATCGTCACCTGCTGAACCTATTAACCATTCAGCTAGGTCTATTACTTCATCGGGGTCTTTACATTCTTCTAACATATTCCACCAAAAGGAGTGAGCAGGATCAATCACATTGAATGGAATAACATTATATCCTTCTTGTTCTAGCCATTTTGCTATGTCTTGAAATAGCTCACCTTTAGGGTCGGTTATAACTAAAGAATGTCCTGCTGCCGCTGAAGCAATAATTTGATTACGGATATAAGTAAAAGATTTTCCCGTACCAGTTGCACCTACCATAAGTACATGTCCTGCAATTTTAATTTTCCCTTTGTTAGGGTTAATAGAAACTAATTTACTTTGTAGTTCACCTAATGGAATACCTATATCTATACCCTTTTTAGGATATTCAAAGCTAAATTTATCTTCTATATCTTTAAGGGTAGACCAACCACCTTTGACTATTTTTTCCCCTCGTACTAACCCAGGTCCACTTTTATCACTTTTTACACCTTGCATTAAAAAATAAGGAATAATTAAGCCTATAACACCGCCTAATATAACCCCAAATCTCCCTATATTACCTAGCGTCATTAATTCCTTAATAGTAAACCAACTAAATATATCAAGTAGCCCAAATTCAATAACAATAGGCTTAAATATAGTAATAAAACTGATGTAAATTACCACAAAGATATACCCACAAACTATGGCCAAAAAGAAGGCCAGTAATGGAAAGCCTAGTAACCTCTTTTTCTCAGCCTTACGGTTTATAAATAAGCCTATAGCTAAAATTAAAAAAGCTATAGGCAAAATGAAAAATAATACGATTCCTAAAATTACACTCGTAATAATTAAAATAGTCTTTGGAGTAACGCTAAATTCTTTAAAGTAGTTGCGGATACTTCCTAAAACTTGCAAAGCTAACACATCCCTTCAGGAAACTCTTTTAAACCATTCCTTTCGCAAATAGTAAAATTGCAACTACAAACATCAATGTTGTTAGCATACCTTCTGCTAACGAACCAGTATTAAATAAGGGTAACCTTAATTTTTTTGGTGTCGGATATAGTAATGGCACTCCTTGTATCGTAAGTGCGTCTAGTAATATATGTGATAGGTAGCCTACTAGAAAATATAGTGAATATTCTGGAATTATTAGCATAGCCAGTATGTAAAAGATTGCTGTACCTAATAATGAATGTAGAACACCCCTATGCCCTAATGTCATGTTCAGTACTCTTGAGATAGGCTTTATCTTGCCACCTAGCTTTGAATGGGGAGTATCTATATCAGGAAGTAACGAGGCTACCCCTGCTACTGCTACTCCTACGGGATTTATACCCACTATAGCACCTGCGATTATTCCACCTAGTAGATGGGTTTTGTATGTCAAATTATCAACCTCCTATATTTCCATCATTTAAAATGACTTAAAAAAGCATTTTTATCAAACTCTTGTTGAATTTCATTGTCATTGGAAACAATAGTATTTCCTTTCGCTATGCTACTAGGTTCGGATGAACTAATTAATTCTTTTATATCTCTTAAATCATCTTCTATGATCGATAATCTTCTTCCAATTTCTAACCATTCTCTAACTATTTTAGTTCTATAACCTTCTGGTAAATCCCATACAGGATGATTATACGGTAGTCTTAACTCCAGTCGTCTAGGAGATTTGGGCATAAAAAAAGACCTCCTTTTACGGTAATTTTTTAATAATTAATAATTTAAAATTAATTATGCCGTAATAAGTGCCTAGAAAATCCTTTCAAACTAGGATATATCTTTATTAGAGTGTTCCGTAACATTTTTTATCAAGTACCGTAACTAAGGAATTTCTTATTAAAAGCCTATATTTTGGCTTTTATCCGTTACGGTATTTATAAGAAAGCTAAATAACCATAAGCATTAGCAAAAACAGGATCATCTACTATAGTTACACTGGGAAAGGATTTATAAAGTTCTGCCCCAAAAAAGAGTGATCCCCCACCTGCCAAAAAGGTATTTTGAATATATCCTGTACGGTTACCCCAAGCTGCTAGTACTTTCTGATTTATAGCAGTAGCTACATTATTTCGTGCTTGATATGCTGCATCTGATAGAGAGTAAGTTTTGTCATAGTATTTAATTGTTTCCCTATTTAAAGCTTGTAAAGTTATTTCATGTTCCATACCTATAGGTAAAGGACTACCAGTTTGAGCCTGAAATTCACGAGCTACTGTAGTATATACTAAGCTCGTTCCTACTTCTACAGAACCACAAGCTTCATGTATAGGAACTGGTTGGCCATTTCTCATTTCAAATAGTAGATATTCAGTTGTATAAGTACCAGGATCGATTACTCCGATATATCCCTTACTAGGTAGTCCATTGCTTGCCAATAAGACACCTGCACCTTGCGGGAATACCTCTGCTTTTATTTGTTTTATATTATGGTCTTTTCCGTTAATCGTTATATAACTAGATAGCTGGTTAAGCCTAGCCTGCAATCCTTCCTTTTGGGAAGCATAATAAGCTAGTGGTAACCCTACGCCTATAGTAAGTTCAGGGTTATTTTGTCCTAGTAGTCCGATGCAAGTGAAAACTAATGGATCATGTAAGTCCGCTGGTTTTACCTTATTAAGCACCTGAGTAACTGCAAAGGAATGTTTAGCAGCTTCCCCTACTAATAAATCATTCCTATAATGTCCATT
>CAZUSS010000069.1:315-4822 GCA_964623245.1 uncultured Syntrophomonadaceae bacterium | reverse complement strand
TAACTCAGTGGGAGAGTGCTTCCTTGACGCGGAAGAAGTCATAAGTTCGAATCTTATACGGCCCACCATAAAAAGACAGTAATAGCGAGGGATAGAGACCCTCGCTATTTTTTTGGTCACAGGTGCCAGGCACTTAAGTTGTTAAGTTAATCCGGCAGCAATTAATAATTTCTTAAAGAGTTTTCGTGCTGTCGATTTACCGCCGGGTAGGTGTTTATGCTGTGTTTATGTTAAGATTAAACAAATATTGTTAGTGTAATTATCTATCAGAAGGTGGCAAAGAGGGATAGTGCTACAATAATCTTAAATCAGATTATTGCTATAGCAAGGAAAGTGGAGGTAAAGATATGGCAAAACATACTTTCACCGTTTTAATTGAAAAAGATGAGGACGGCATATTTATTGCTTCCGTCCCCGCTTTAAGAGGATGTTATACTCAAGCTAAAACTATGGATGAGTTGCTGGTAAGAATACAAGAGGTCATTGAACTTTGTTTAGAAGCGGATAAAGATGAGCTGTGTTTTAACCAGTTTGTTGGGGTACAACAGGTTGAAATACAGGTATGAGTAAACTTACCATAATCAGTGACAAAGAAATGATCAGCTTGCTTATCTTATTAGGCTTTAAAAAGGAACGCCAAAAAGGAAGCCATATCATTTTTGCTCATCCCGATGGGAGAAGAACGGTAGTACCCTATCATAATGAGGATTTGGGTAGGGGTTTGATACGCAAAATACTTAGAGATATTGAAATCCCTATACCCGAATATGAGCGGCTAAGGAAACAATTATAAAAAACCCCACAGAAAGGTCACAGGTGCCAGGCACTTAAGTTGTTAAGTTAATCCGGCAGCAATTAATAATTTCTTAAAGAGTTTTCGTGCTGTCGATTTACCGCCGGGTAGGTGTTTATGCTGTGTTTATGTTAAGATTAAACAAATATTGTTAGTGTAATTATCTATCAGAAGGTGGCAAAGAGGGATAGTGCTACAATAATCTTAAATCAGATTATTGCTATAGCAAGGAAAGTGGAGGTAAAGATATGGCAAAACATACTTTCACCGTTTTAATTGAAAAAGATGAGGACGGCATACCTTTCCCCCTGTCCCTCAAGAACTTGTTTATTGACTGTCCTGACTGCGGACAAATATTACATAAAAGTAGAAAGGCCGTTTCAGCCCGAAAACTTTAGCATGCTCTATGGGGATGATGGTTTCCATGATAATAAACTGCGACTCTTTTAATCCGGCAGCAATTAATAATTTCTTAAATGAACCGGGGGAGCAGCCGAAGAATATAGCATCATCCACCAGGTTTAGAGCCTGTTGGTAATCGTAGCGTATAGCAGCGACGATTTCCTCCCGGCTTTTTGATTTTAGCTGTGCGGCCAGGTGAGGTTTTAAATGCAGGTCCCAGAACATAGTACGGGGTGATATGGGCAGTGTTAATAAACGATTGCTCAGCAGCAACCCCATTAATAATAGGGCCAGGCGGGTTGAGAATTGCAGCTTGACCAGTTTGAAACCGGCCCGGCGGTTAATCGAAATATTTACAAGCTGCCAGCTGATAATAGCAATAATAATTAAGACTACGGCCAGGCCGTAGACCTGTATAAAACTGAATTTGAAAAGAAACAGAAACGGATATATTATAGCTGCTATGCCAACTGTAAGTATTTGAAATACGCAAAATATCAAAACTACTGCCGGCATGGTACCATAAAAATTTACCAACTGCCAGAAAAAAGGGATAATAGTCCCCACCAGCGCCGGAATTAGTCTAAAACTGCGAGCATAAATCAGGCCGCTGGTGAGATGTCTTAAAATCAGCTTCATGTCCCCACCATCCCTTCGTTCTTTCCTATCTATATATTCTGCAACAAGGAACAGTTTCCTGTTGTTCTCATGAGTTTTCGTGCTATCGGTTTACCAGCCGGGTAGGTTCTTATGCTGTGTTAATGTTAAGATTAAACAAATATTGTTAGTGTAATTATCTATCAGAAGGTGGCAAAGAGGGATAGATTATGGGAATTCTTAAGAACACCAAGGTCAATAAATTATTTATTTGCTTGATAACGATTGTAATTATATTATGCGGCAGTAATTCTGCACAAGCAGCACAGAAGGACTTAACCCACTATCCAACTACCCAAATAGGTTATTACCAGTGCTCTTGGGAATTGGCTGAATCTGAGAACAGTATATATAATGCAATCAAAGCTTCGCAATTCGTTAACAGAACTATTGTTGAATCGGGGCAGATATTTTCATATAATCAGGCCGTTGGAGAACGGACAATCGAACGGGGATTTGCAGAAGGACCTATTGCGGGCAGTAGTAGATGGAGTGTAGGCGGAGGAATTTGTATGACATCCAGCGTACTCCATCAAGCTAATATTCCCTTTTCAACGTCTAAATATATAGTACCATTATGCTAACTATGCCGATTTATCGGCAAATTATAAAGGAGGAATTCAGTTGAAGAAAATTAAAATTGTTGCACTAATAACCCTGTTGTGTTTCATATGTACTATTCCAGCATTTGCTGCTACTGATTGGGGTAAAGAGCCCAAGAATTACGATGTAAGAGTATTTGTTGACAATAAAGACAACGAACTCATATTCCCAGCAGGCATGGGTAAACCTTTCATCGCACAAGGCAGAACCTTCGTGCCCTACAGAATCATGTGTGAAGCCCTGGGAGCAGAAGTTGACTGGAACAGCAACGCCAGAAAAGTAACCGCTGTAGGCAACGGTAACACCGTAGAATTAACCATAGGCAAGAAAGCATACAAAGTTAACAACATCAGCAAAACCATGGACGTAGAACCCTTCATACTAAGAAACGAAGGCAGAACCTACATCCCTGCCAGACACGTTACTGAAGGCTTAGACTACACCATAGACTACGCTCGAGGTGGAACCATAATGTTCATCTGTTCCTTCACCCAGGGGCAAAGCGAAGCTGAAATGAAAGCCATCCTACAGGAAATAGTTAAGGCTAATGAAAAGCCAGTTATAAAACCGCCGGTAGAGAAAGAAAGACCCAAAGCAGAGCTGGATAGAGAAGGTTGGTTAACAGCAGAAGCATCTAAGAAATTCAGGACAGAGCTAGAAAAATCCATCAAAATGGATAGAGCAAACAACACCATTAGTTTCTACCTGCCGTTATTGCCGGAAGAGTTTGAATGGGACATTGGGTTAAATCAACATTTTGGGCCTAAACCGGATGATAGCTATTATATACTGCATGATGATAACAGGCTAGCCGATGGGCAATCGTACACTTTTGACAATATTAGATACAGCGAAATGGACAGAGGCTACTTTACTTTCGGCCCTGCGAAGAAAGGGTTGGTTAATAATAGTGATTTCACTGGTATAAATTTGAAGACTGGCGAAATAGAACACTATGAAAGGAAATGGTAGTATGAGAAAAATACTCCCTGTAATATTATCCGTCTTATTATTACTGACGGTGTTTACAATACCAGATGTTTATGCTCAAGACATTAAAAACATCGAATTCGGAGAAATAGAAATACCACAGGGGTATGCGGAACTAGATTCGCATACCCCTTCGTATAGTTTCCAGCTATGGCATTACAGCGGAGGTTATTGGGGCAACGAAACCTATGGAATTAAACTTATGGATGCAGAAGTAGCAGAAGGCATCGATGTAAAAAGAGTGATTGAATACAAACACCCGGTAACCATCAAGACTGATTTGCCTGCCAAAGTAAAAGAACATCTGACCAATGGTGGCAGTTTAGACGACATACTAATAAAATTTGAACTTACAAATGGGCTACGGAGTGCTGAGATATTCAGTAACACCCCCACTTACAGCATAAACAACGACCAAATAACCGTTTCATTTGAACCTAAGTTTGCTGTTAAGAAAAAGAAACTAGTAGACCACCCCGGCATGAACGTTCACGTTCCCATTATCCCTGAAGGCTACGGCAAGATGGTATATGCCATGTACACGCCTGGTGGAAAGCATTTAGGACAAGGTGGCAACATCGAATCTGAAGACATAATAGACTGCAATGGAAACCTAAGAGAAGGAAAACAATACGAATACCATATGGCAGGTCAACCTTCGCAGTACTTACCAGGCGGTCAAATTAAAATAGGCGATGGCACATTTGCCAACGGGGGAGCTGTAGGCCTAGAGTATTTATTCCCGATTAAAGCGACTTACTATGTACAGCAGAACGAAGCCCCCGATTTCTACCCAACCCCTGAAGGCGAAACCCAATGGCGACCAGAATTTAGAGATGCAGAGAAATGTGTTACAACCTATTACTATGAACCTGGCGACACAGAAAAAACCTTCCCGGTTAATTTATATAACCAAGGTGAAAAAGCCATAACTGATTTTAGGGCAGTATGGTTTGGTAAAGGTGATGATCCAGAAGAAGGTTGGCAGGGCAGTAATCCAGCATGGCAAGCTGATGAAATGAACTGAATTGTCAATAAAAAATCAGCTATTTAAAGAGTCTA
>CAZUSS010000069.1:0-305 GCA_964623245.1 uncultured Syntrophomonadaceae bacterium | reverse complement strand
ATGGTACGGGGCTAGTAACGTAACACCTAACCCTTGGGATAATCCAGTATGGGATGCCGGCTTAATCGAGTTAGATAAAGGCGAATCTCAAACCTTTGATGTAACCATACCCTTACCTTGGTCAGAAGACCCTAACAGCGATTATTCAGATGGTAAGATATACTTTTTATGCAACATAGACGGTAAAACTCCTGCAAGCGAAATTAATCAGGAGAATAACATGATGGTGGTTAGGGTAGCAACTAAACTACTGCCAGATTACTCAATTATTTAAAGAGTAGAATCTGTTCAGATTAGATTGTTTA
>CAZUSS010000068.1:0-5329 GCA_964623245.1 uncultured Syntrophomonadaceae bacterium | reverse complement strand
GTCTATAAAATACCCATTAGCAAAATCACCGCTAAACGTAAGAAATATGATGAAAATGGGGAAGAAATGAAATGGGGCAGAATGAATTAACATACTCATATGTAATAAAAACAACTAAACTCTTTACCCCTTAAGCTCACTTCGCTTTTTAATTAGCTGCTTGTATTCTTCATCAAGAATTACGTATTCAGGTCTATTGGCTTGCAATACACTCAATTCGCTAAGCACCCGGGAAATTTGGGTTTCTATTAGTAATATTTCTTCTTCTTTATCTTTTGGACCATCCTTCTTAGCGAAATAACCTTCTACTTTATCTTCAATACGGCTAATTTTGCTATTTTCAAAAACCAACATTTTGCTACAAACCCGATTTAGTAAATAACGATCATGCGAAATAATAATTATAGTTCCAGGAAAAATTGCAAGGCTTTCTTCCAAGGCTTCCCTGCTAATTAAATCTAGGTGATTAGTAGGCTCATCTAATATAAGTAAATCATATTCACCCATAATAGCTAAGCCTATATCAATCTTGGTCCTTTCACCCCGGCTTAGTTCTTCCATGTTTATGCTTAAACTATCGAAGGATATTCCCAGTTGAATTAATAAATCGTAAAGTTTCTTTTGTTCTTCTAGTTTCCAATTTGCTACTACATCTTGCAAACTATCTTTCTCTTCATGTGGCAAATCTTGACTAACATAAGCTATTTTAGCTGATGGACTAACAAAAATATCGCCCGTATCTAAAGTCTCTTTCCCCAAAATGGTTTTGACAAGGGTCGTCTTACCACAACCATTGGGACCTAAAACTCCTATTTTCTCCCCCCGGTTAACATAAAATGAACTATTTGAAAACAAGGGCACTCCTCCATAGGATTTGCCAATTGCTTCCGCCACTAGAAGCCTTTTACCGCCTTTCGCCCTAGCTTGCAAATTATAATTAACTTGCATTTGGCTCTCGGGACGCTTTATAGCAACTTCACTCATTTTTTCTAGCCGCTTAATTTGGGATTTTACGGCTTGATCGCGTTTTTTAGCTTTTTTACGGAAATATTCCTTGCCCCCCATCATTCCAGCACCTTTTTGTCGAGATTCACGATGGGCTTTGTCCGACCAATTTTTTAGTTGTTTTATGGCTGTTGCAATTCTTGCTTGTTCTTTTTGTTGAGATTCATAAAGATCTTGCTTATGGGCTTGTTCTAGGCGTTTCGTATCCACATAGTGGGAGTAGTTGCCAAGGTATATTTGAATTTTTCCTTTTTCTAATTCAGCTATTTGTGATACAGTCTGATCTAGGAAATAGCGATCATGAGAAATTATTAGGACTGTTCCAGGATAATTTCTTATCTCATTAATTAAATATTTTATGCCTTCATAATCTAGGTGATTAGTAGGCTCATCTAAAATCACAACCTCAGGTTGCAATGCCCAGACTTTTGCTAATGCTAGTTTAGTCTTTTCTCCCCCACTAAGATTTTGTAGCCTCTTATCTGACCAAGCAGAAATCTGTTGAATCCCTAAATGACTGGCTATACGTTGAAACTCTCCCATTATTGTTTGATTACTAAGAGTGCTGAAACTTAAATTAGGAAGAGCTTCAGTTTGCTGTAAATAGCCAATATTCAATTTTTTACGGCTTGTAATTATATTGCCTTCCTCATAATCTAGCTTACCAGTTAAGATATTAGCTAGAGTCGTTTTACCACTTCCATTGCGACCTACTAATCCTACTCTATCCCCAGCCTTTATATCCAAATTAACATCAGCTAAAACAACCTTATCTGCAAAACCTTTTTTAATATTACGACAACTAATCAACATAAAAATACCTCCCTAAAGAAAAAAATGCTATAACCTATTTCACCGCAAGCTTCACCAAGCTTATGGTTGAATTTTATAAAATAATTAGTAACAAGTATTCTGAACATAACAAATCTAATGAAAAAGCTTGTGCCCTTCCATTAAAACTGTATTTTTTATTTTGCCCAGAATTACTTGCGCATGGCCCTGCCCCAATCTTTTTATTTATATTTTCATACTAGCATAATGTCTATACCCCTTCAACAACATATGGATTAAATTCATCTTGTAACTTTTGAATCTACTAATTCACTAGTTCCGATTTTAAGATTAATATAAAGGAATTTCATCTTTAGTTAGCTTTTCCGTCCATATTATTTTTAATAACTCTAAATCTTCTTTATAGTCAGTCTTGCTTTCATCATCTTCATATGGCATAGTATCAAGAATTTTAATTTCAAAATTATCTGCCCCCAACTTATTCCAATCGCTTTGTAATTCTTGGTGGGGATGGCCATCAAACTTTAGTTGAAAAGTCACTCTGTTTATCATACTTTTTAAATTTGGGGCAATTTCTAAGAAATATTTATTCTCTTTTTTATTAATTACCGTAACTATACCCATATCTGGCTTCATCAGCTTGTATTGTTCTTGCAATTCTTTTCTCTTTTCTGGCGAAACTCCCATTTTAATACTCCTTAACTAAATTCAATTGACTAGTTACTAGCCTGAGAATTGATTTCCCTATTTAATTATGGCCTTCCAAGCACAAATGTCAATTCATCAGAGCAAACCTGCCTTTTGATTACTTGCATGCCCTAATTCTGCTTTAGTCCTAACTTCTGTTAAAATAAAAGATAGTTTTTTAAAATACCCCATTTTGGATAATTGTAAGAAATTCTTAAGAATTTCCTTGAGTATTCTGTAAGCCTTTTTGCTTAAAGTAAATTAAGGCTTAAGGGTTTATTTTAATAATATAAAAAGGAATGGAGGGGTATAAGTGGATAAAGAGCAGATTTTAGTAGTAGATGATGATCCAGAAATCGTAAATGCCATAGCTATTAACTTACAAAATGAGGGCTATAGAGTTTTAAAATCTTTTGATGGTTTACAAGCCTTAGACATGATTAATACTGAAGATGTGCACTTAATCATTTTAGATGTCATGATGCCTAAGTTAGATGGTCTGTCAACTATGCTTAAAATTCGGGCTGAAAAAAATATTCCCATTATAATTTTATCAGCTAAATCTGAAGACACGGATAAAATTCTAGGTCTCTCCATGGGGGCAGATGATTATGTGACTAAGCCCTTTAATAGCATGGAACTGATGGCTCGGGTTAAGTCACAATTAAGAAGATACCTTAATTTAGGCAGTATTGATAGCAATAATCCTAATCTACTGATAACTGGTGGTCTATCTTTTGACTTAGAAAAGAACACCTTGAGTATTGATGGTGAGTCAGTCAGATTAACTGCTACTGAAACCAAAATTGTGGAGCTTTTAATGCGTAATCCGGGGCGAATTTTTCCCGCAGAAGAAATATATGAACGGGTGTGGGAAGAAGCTGCTTATAAAGTGGAGAATACAGTTATGGTACATATTCGCCGCATTAGAGAAAAAATTGAAATAAACCCGAAAGAGCCAAAATATTTAAAGGTGGTATGGGGCATTGGATACAAAATTGAAAAACTCTAGACCTTTAGGGGTTTGGCTCACTTTTTTTGTAGCTACGAGTATTATAATTAGTCTGCTTTTTATTAGTTTGACTGTTTTAGGCAACTATGGAGGCAATTCTAAGGCTTTGCAATCTCCTTTTGTGGATTATAAAGATAGTTATGCCTTTAAACAACGAACCAGCTATTATTTTAATGAGCTTTTTTCCCTAGTCCAATATAATGCAGATGAGGAAGCTAACTATACTAGTGAAAGAACTTTTACTAGCTTAGAAGAGGAAGGAGAAAACATACGCTACTGGGCAATCAATAAAAATAGTGATTTCATGACTACTAACATTGCTGGGACATCCTTAGAAAATATAACAGATGGTAGTCTATCGAATCTGCCTAAAGATTATAATTACATCTGGTATTTTGATGGCCAAAATATTTCTATAATGCAAAATGGTGAAAAAGTAGATTATAACCGCTTGGATAGTGGCTATAAGGGGTTAGTGCCTAAATACTACTATTACCATTCTACGGATGAACTAGAAAACACTGCGGTCTTGCTAGCCATTAAAGACCCTTTAGTAGAAAATCTATATGAATCTTCTGGATATTATACAGAGCAAAAACTTTTACCTCTAGTAGGCACCATTGCTATTGTGCTTATATTGACTAGCATATTATTACTTGTTTTTGCTTTCATTAAACGCCACAACAAAAAGGAATTTGATCGTAAGTTAGCTTCATGGTCAGGTAAACTATGGTTAGAAGTAAAAATACTAATAACCTTCTTTCCTTTTTTGTTTTTGGGTATAGGAATTATGGGTACAATTTCTTATCATTTTTTTAACTATGCGATGTACCCACAATTAATTGATGTATTAACGAATGCATTTGTAGCGACTTTATTTTTCTTATTTGCTTTTTGGTGGTTTTATCTATTATTAATGGATTTAATTTATAATCGTAGAAACTTTTTTACCCACAATTCCATTAATTCCATTTTCAAATGGTATCAAAAATACGAAAAGCGTTACCCTTGGCAAAAGTTGATGCTAAGAAGGGCTTACCTACTAGTAACAGCAGAAGTAATATTAGCACCGCTTTCACTTATGTTTTTAACTCGTAATGTGTTTATAGCAGTCCTTATTGCTATTTTCGGTTTATACCTTATTTACCGCTATTTAAAGCATTATGGTTTAGCCTTAGGTGACTTTGCCACCTTACTGGACCATATTGAACTGATGAAAAATGGTGATATGGAAACTAAACTGGAACTATCCGGGGATTCAGCCCTTTATCAATCTAGCCAAAATCTTAATACCCTGCAAGAAGGAATAAATGTGGCTATATCAGAACAAATCAAAGCTGAACGGTTGAAAATAGACTTGATCACTAATGTATCACATGATCTAAAAACTCCCTTAACTTCGATTATCAGTTATGTAGATTTACTCAAACAAGAAGAAGCTTTACCAGAAAACGTGAATGATTATATTCAGATTCTGGGTCAGAAATCTGAACGGCTAAAAAACTTAATCGAGGATTTATTTGATTTGGCTAAAGCTAGCAGTGAAAACATTAGCCTAGATATGAAGCAAATTGATTTGGCCCGCCTAATTCAGCAGACTCTAGCCGACATGGAGGAAAATATCAATGAATCTGGACTAGTATTCAGAGTTAATATCCCAGATCACCCAGTCAATATCATAAGCGATGGAGACAAATTGTACCGGGTGTGGGAAAACCTAATTACAAATGCTTTAAAATATTCCCTGCAGGGTTCCCGGGTATTTATAGATTTAAAGAATAAGGAGGATAAAGTTCTGGCAACCATCAAAAATACCGCCAACTATGAAATAAA
>CAZUSS010000067.1:0-5468 GCA_964623245.1 uncultured Syntrophomonadaceae bacterium | reverse complement strand
TAGAAGCAAACGCCCCTGCCTACGCCCCCATCCCCTTCTACGACTGGATAAAGGAACAATACCTAATAGCAAAAAATGTTAAAGCGGAGCGGATTTTTTAATCCGCTCCACTCCTTTACTTATCCCCATTATATTTTTATAATTCGACAAAATTAGAAGTACTTTGCTAAATGGATTTTTCAAATTATGTAGAATTAATAATTATAAATTAAATTTGAGGTAGGTTTATATGATAATACAAGATTATTCCGGTTCCTTTGGCAGTAGAGTTACCCGTATTCAAACTATGGGCAATGACATAATTGTCTCCACCGCGAAGGAGGGACTTTTTAAGGGTCTTTCTACAGTTGTAATTATGCACGATCAAATACAAGCAAAATTTATCTATAATACAAGTTTATCAAAAAAAGCCCGCCAGGATTTTCATCTGATTGTAGCTGAACAATTAAATGAGGTATTACAAATGTATGAAGATGCGGAAACATCAATTGATTTAAATTATGAATTAAATGAAATAGGCTATTTATTAAAAACAGAAGATGTTATAACAGATTATTACTTAAGGGGGGAATAAAATGGTTTTTTTAAACTGGTTTATTTGGATTATATCATGCTTAGCTTTGTTAATGTTTCTAAAGGATATTTTCGACAATCGTACAATCGTTAGAATAGCAACTCGATTGATTTCTATTTGCTTAATTTTTGCATTAGTCATTACATTTATTGCCGATATTTCTAAACTGCATTTATTATGGTTTGTTCCTATTATTTTTTTTGTTTCAAGGATTGTTGCTGCTAGAATTGTTATGAAAAAGGTAATTAAAAGGAAAAAGTTGATATAACTCTTGTTATAGGATGTGCCGGAGCGATAGCGAAGGGGACCCGCAGGGCACTTACGATAATAATAGTTATGTGCAACTGATGCAGGAGCTAAGGGAACTTAAGCAGATGCACCCCCTTTATACTGCCAAGCCCTTGATGCTTTCCCGTTTGGCGCCCAAGACGAGATTAGATTTAATGAAGTGAACATTAGCTAATCATATATAAGCTTTAATGCAGGAAGGAAAGGCATCAGTGATAGTTAAGGCTCTAATTCTAGGCGCCATAAATCCTCCGGCGCGACTGACGAACAGCGACAGCAATCACTCCCCGTGAGGAAGGAGCGGGCGAGGCAGGAGGCGGAAGTCGGTATCAGCCTGAATGGTGTAATGCATTTCCTTTTGACATGGCAGAGGCTGATACGGACTAGAGCCGGGCTGATTATTTATATACATCCGCATTTAATCTATGTATAATATTGGAAAGGGGGGGACTTTAATGGGTTACGATAAAAGCCTTGTTAACGAAAAAATTATAAAATTCGATAAGGACACTACCAGACGCCTTTCCTTTAGGAAAGATGATTTATTATTTCACTTAAGGCCACACAGCATTTACTCTGATGGGGTAGATATTATTGATATATGGCAATTAACGGACGGTCAATTTGCAACCATAACTAATAGAAATAATGATTTACCTGCATGGTTTTCTCTCCACCCTAGCGAAGTGTGTGGACATTTATGTTATGAATATATTAAAAAATTTAACCGAGGTGAATTCCCTAAAAGTCCAATTATTGGGACCAATATATGGCGTATCAATGCCGGAGATAAGGTATGTTGGATTGGGGAAAGCCGTCCGGATTTGAAGGCCTATAATGGTCTATTGAATATCTTTACATTTTCTGAGTGTGCTTTATTATACGGTGAGCCCCTGCCGGATAATTTAGAGGATGCAATTGCTTTTGGCCAATTATATAATGCTGTTGATAATATAACTATGATTAAGTATGCCAGATTTGCATTGGCCTTAGTTATGGCAATGGGGCCACCTAGAAAGGTGTCATTTGCCTGGCAATTAGGCCATTAAAACCTACCCCAGCCCCCTTCTTCCTAAAATCCCCCCCCACCACCTTAACCCCGCTGCACATTTCTAAGATGCGGGAAACACTTCGCTTACCCAACTGTTCTTCTAATACCTGTAAACTACAATTAGTCGTGAAGAAAGTGGATAGCATATTGCGATAGCGGTAATCAATGACGGCATATATTTGTTCCTCTACCCATTCGGATGGCCGTTCCGCTCCCAAATCATCCAAGATTAGCACACTATCTGATTTGCACCTTCTTAAAAGCTGATAGGCTTTTTCCCGCTCCCTTTCCTGATTAAACCCCGCCCGCTGTAAGCCTAAAAAATCCACCACCGAAACAAAACTGCATTTCAGCCCTCTATATTCAGACTGCACCCAGTCAAAAATATCGATAAAGATTTCAAGGCCGAACATTTCCGTATTATCGGCCACAATTTCATATAAGGTGGCCACGGCCAGATGCGGCTTGCCGGTTCCTACGGGTCCTTGAAAAAACAAGCCTTTACCGACCTTTATATTTTCCAATCCTTCCTCTGCAAACTCCCGACATTTCCTAACCGCTTGCTCCTGCTCCATCGTATTCGCAATGTAATTATCCAGCCTAGCCCCTTTAATCTAAAGAGAATATTATAAGCCCCCCAGACTGCCTTTAGCCTTTCATTTGAAGAAGTTTTCGTAACCGTCATGCTCCGCTACCACCCCTTTGTCATAATCAGCTCCCCTGACACCGCCTCCATACCTTCCCACCTGTTGTAAGCGCTTAGCGTTTAACTGGTCATATTGTTTGCGAAGCTTATCCGGAATACGATTATTATTTAATTCTAATCAATCTTAAAAAGGCTCAAGATTACCCCTGGGTAATTTCTAAAGATAGGCGGCTTAACTTTACACTAGCACACGAACTAGCACACATCATCTTAGACCATCTACTAATTCCCGATACACTTAAAAGCAACCATGAAATTGAGATTGAGCAGGAAGAGGCTAATGAACTTGCCGGAAGATTTCTGATGCCGGAAGCTTCATTGATAGTTTAAGCTCAGAAATATTTAACGTATGTGAAGTATGTTCTAATAGTAAGATTCCCCCCCCGGGGCTAGTTATTGCTCCATTTGCGGGGAGTGGTTTATGAAGGAACCGAAAGAGTAATGCCCGTGATTTATGAAGGTTATGATCTTTATAATCAAAACAGCAAGGCCATTGAATGCCCTATTTGTGAAAACGAAGATATGATGGAGCAGGGAGATTATTGTCGCATATGTGGTAACGTTAATTGTCAATTATTGCAATAGTTGCAAAGCGCTTGCCGAAGGCAACAGTTGCTATTGTGAAATGTGCAGGAATTTTTAGATAAAACAAAAAATCACCGCGACTACGCCATCATATACACCGCAATTTATACTGGTATAAGACAAGGTGAAATACTAGAACTAAAATGGGAAAGTATCAATTTCGATACTAAAGTGCTAGCAGTAGTGCAACAGCTGCAATATATTGTCGGTGAAGGATATATATTTAGGGAACCTAAATCAACAAAAAGCAAACGCCAAATCCCCTTAACCAATGGTATGGTAACCCTCTTAAAGGAAATTAAAAAAGAGCAAGCCCAAAATAAGTTACTCTTAGGCCCAGAACATGAAGATAGCAATTTAGTTTTCACGCAAGAAAATGGCAAATTACTCGATGGAACCAACCTAATCAAAAGATTCAAAAGAATAGCAACCAAACACGGACACCATGAAATGAGATTTCACGACCTGCGTCATACATCAGCAACCCTATTATTAGCAGTCAGAGTAGACCCCAAGAGAGTACAAGACATCCTCACCGCTCCATTAAATCCTTGTTCCAAAAGATAAGCAAATATTAAAAAAGGTATAAACTATAATATAAATAAAAGTATAAGAAAATAAAAAACCGTCGCCAAATCGTCGCCATAATTTAAAAACCGTCGCCAAAAATACTGAACATATCACAAAATCAGAAAATACAAAAGCCCAACATAATGGTAATTACAAGAGAAAAATAAGGTTAACAAAACAAGAAACTGTAAAACTCTTAATCAAAAGGTTACAGGTTCGATTCCTGTATGCCCCACCATGATTATAATCAGGTTCATCTTCAAACTATTACGTAATAATATTATATGGCATCCTAAAATACTTGCTTGTGATAATTATGATGAGGTTTTTGTAAAGATATAATTATTTTATCCAAATCGTAAATTTCACTCCCCAAATATTATAAAATGTAATAAAATTAGATTACTAATTATTATATGCTGTGTTTAATTAAGGGAGGTTTATTAGATGGAGAATTATGTTAATGGACAAACCATGAGTGAAGCTTTTTATGCTACAGTTGGGAAGTTCCCTAACCGCACTGCCCAAGTATTTAATCCTCATTTATACCATGGAGATAATGAAGGCCATTTTACTTGGCAAGAAATGAAAGATAGGGTTGACGCCCTTGGCTCGGGCCTATTGTCATTAGGATTAGAAAAAAAAGATAGGGTTGCAATTATGGCTCGCAATAGTCCCTATTGGACACATACTGATGTTGCGGTAATTAATTGTGGCGGTGTTTTGGTAACTATTTATCCCACCTTATCCCTTAACGAAGTAACCTATATTGTAAACGATTCCGAAAGTAAGTTTTTGTTTGTTGGAAGTGAGGATATACTTAGTAGTGTTATGCCTGGCTTTAATAATATGCCTTCATTAGAAAAGATTATCGTATTAGATTTGGAATATAAATCTAATGATGAACGCATTTTATCACTCCAAGATTTATTGAATCTAGGCCAAGATGATCTTACCAAAAATGGCCCCGATTATGAAGACAGATGGCAGGGCAATTCTTTGGATGATTGGGCCACTATCCTCTATACTTCTGGTACTACTGGACAAGGAAAAGGTGTAATCCTGAGCCACTACTCCCTTGCATCCCGTATGGATGGAGTCTATGAATATTTTAAAGATAAAGGGCACCCCTTAAATGAGGACGACCGTGTACTTTCTTTCCTCCCTTTATCACATATTTTTGACCGTGGGTGTTCGCAATGGCTTGCCATCTGGCTAGGTGCTAGCATCGCTTATGCTGACAGCCCTGCTACATTAATGGCCGACCTCCCAAAATATAATCCCACCTGGTTTTCTTGTGTTCCAAGGCTATACGAAAAAATATATATGCAATTTCAAGCCCAATTAGAGGCCAATCCTATGCAAAAGAAACTTTTTAGCTGGGCCTTGGGGGTCGGGGAAGAAGTAGTAAAATACAGAATGGATAAGGATGGCAGATTCAATATGACCCATGAATATGATTTGAAATCTAAGTTGCCTTTTGGGCTCCGCCTAAAATACTCCCTAGCTGATAAATTATTTGCCAAGGTTAGGGCTTTATTTGGAGAGCGTTTTAGATTTGCCTTTTCTGCCAGTGCAGGAATTGCCCCAGATTTATTAAAATTTTTCTATATAATGGGCCTGCCAGTTTTAGAAGGATATGGCCTTACTGAAACTACTAGTGCTTGTGCCTACAACCCCATGAATGCAGCAAA
>CAZUSS010000066.1:4052-5481 GCA_964623245.1 uncultured Syntrophomonadaceae bacterium | reverse complement strand
GATAGTCCATCTCTAGAATTTGGCTCCCCTGATGATGTGGCTGCAGCAGGCACGATACCTAGTGGCTTCCCCCTAGATGGGGAAAAACGCACCTTAGTCGGAAAAGCTGATGGGCAGACTTATGAGATTGAATATGATGCCAATTCAGGTGAATGGGTTAATACCGAAAGCGGAAATATATTCCGCCCCGAACAATTTGAAGGCTGGCAAAATGATCTAGCTGAAGATAAAAGGCGGGCAGCTGAGGATATAGCAAAAATGGCAGCTAGAGAGGATGCGACCAGTAAAGCCATTGACGAGGCCAACAGCCAGTGGAAACGGTTAGAACAGATGCAAAAAGCCGCTGAAAAATATGGAGTAGGTGAGCGAGGCGGCCCTGGCGACATGGATAGGGCTATTCAGGACTTGAAAGATGATATGCTGTCGGGTCGTGCGGTAGATACAGATCGGATGGAACAACTTAAAAAAATTATTAATAACCGTATCGAAGGAAAAACTGCTTCTAAGTATGCTGCCCCTAAAGAAGAAAGCTGGGTTGATACTCTAGGCTATGGGCTAGAAGCTAACATGGCTACCGCTAAAGAAGTAATAACCGGTGAAAAATCAGATGGCAGTACTTCTTATTTAGGCATTGGTGCTAGGATTATGATGACTGCTGCCACTGGCGGTACAGCCGGTACTATAATTGATGGAACCTTCACCGCAGCCGAAGCGGTATTTCGAATGAAGGATTCTATTGATAATGATGAATCTACTTTTAGAACGGTAAGTAAAGCTATCGGTATGGTAGTGCTAGGGGAACAGGTTTCGCGGGGGGTTAGCTTTGGCGGGAGTGCCCTTAATAAAGAACTCATAGAAAGGTTCCCGGTAGCAACAAATAAAGCGGCAGATTGGCTGGAAACAAGTTTACTTAAAGGCAGTGCCTTAAATCAAAGGTTAAGCTACAAATTAGGGATGATTGGCAAGGAATCGGCAGAAAACAGTTTAGATCAGATTAATAAACGCTTGATAGACATAGGGCAGGATAAAGTTGCGGAAGGCATTATTGACACAGCGACAAAAGGGTACGGCCTAGCGGTAGCTAATACTTTTGAAGATGTCTCAAAGCGAGTTGCTGATGGGGCGGCGGATAATATTGGCAGAGGAGTAGGTAGGACTGCAGCCGGCAGTGTCGATGATGTGGCTAGTGCAGCTACTAGAAGAACTGCAGCCGGCAGTGCCGATGATATTGCTAGTGCAGCTACTAGAAGAACCGCAGCTGGTAGTGCCGACGATGTGGCCAGCGCAGCTACTAGAAGGACGGCAGCTGACACTACTGATGATATTGCCAAAAGAACCGGTGCAAGCACTGAGCTTAGCTCGACTAAGCGGGTACCTAGAAGTGCCGATGAAGTAATGGCAGACCCAGGAGCCGTAACTAGAGCCCAGA
>CAZUSS010000066.1:0-3952 GCA_964623245.1 uncultured Syntrophomonadaceae bacterium | reverse complement strand
CCTAGAAGTGCCGATGAAGTAATGGCAGACCCAGGAGCCGTAACTAGAGCCCAGAACCAAGTGAGAAATAATGTGAATAATTACGATAATTTACCCCCTGCCAGACAGCAAGAGCTGGTTAGGCAGCAGGCTATATATGATGAATATAAATTGCAGGCGCAAAACCGTACTGCTGATATTGCGGATAAAGTAAGGCGGGGTGAACCATTAACCGTAGATGAAATCATGGAAATGAAAGCTGATCCAGCCTCCATGAGAACTCTAAAAAATGCCCATGAGACTGGAGTGGGTAATCGTTTAGCTAGTCATGAGGCCGAAGCGGTTCAGGTTTCCTTTAACGAAGCCTTAGATAGGCAGATTCATCAACCTAGTTATCGATCGGTGCAGGAACATTTACATGGTAGGTATGCAGATGCTAGTCCCGGTGATATTAGATGTCGGTCGGTGCGTACTCCAGGAACACAACCCTCCGCATGTAATATAAATACCGATAATGATGTAATTGCGGAACGCTTAGTTCAAGGACCTCATGGACCTGAATGGGTGGAAATTCCGAAATCGGAATGGGAAGATGTCTATCATCGGGCATTTGCGGAAAATTCCGGATTTAGCCCGGATAATGCTCGGGGAAGATTCCCTGATACTAATTGGGGAGATATGGATCAGGCCACCCAATATGAAACTTGGGCTAAATTACATGAAGAAGCCCCGATGGATCAATTCGATTTATCAGCCGGACGCGATTTTAGTGATCAACGTACTTGGCACCTAGAGGATGGGGATTTACCGGGCCGACCCATGGTGGAAGCAACTGGGGAAGAAATTGCCCAGGGGGTAGAAACGGTTACCATTGGTGGTAGACAAATGCGGTCTTCTAGCGGCTATGAATTAGTCCAAAGGGGTGAAGGCACCCTACTAGATTCGGAACAATTAGGTTTAATGGAAACCCATAAAATTGATGGATACTGGAATACTAAGGGGACCCCACAGCAAGTCATGAGAGGCCAGACTGAAGCCCTAGAACAAATGCGCAAAACCGGTGAATTAGCCCAAACCATAGAAACCGGCTATCGGGATATGGGTTATAAAGTAGCGGATATGCCTACCAGTATGCAGGAAGCTATAAGGGTTATCAACAACAATGATCTGTCCCCAGCAGCTAGGGTAGCCCGTTTACAAGAATTAGGTTATGATAGCCCCGGTGATTTTGTAAATAAAGTGACTAGTCGTATTGGTGCCATAAGAAATGTGCCTAGGAATTAAGTCTCTCCCCAGGCAAAGGCCGGGTGACGGAATGTTTATATATTCAACTAGGTCCTAGTAAGTAATTACAGTGAATAGAAATATTAAGTTTAAGGAGGTATAAAAATGGGAATCAACCAAGAAACGATGGATAGTGCTGCTGTATTTAAGTTACTACCCGACGATATTGACCATTTGTATAGACGTTCAGGGCTTTCAGGCAATAGTATGGCAGGTTTTATCCATGATCCCGAATTAGCCAGCACCCCCAATGGATCAGAACATTTTATGGCACTAGCCGGCAACTCTAACTTTAGTCTAGTGGCTAAATTAGTTCTAGAACCAGACTTAAGAATTGAATTTGTTCGGGGGGGTAATGCCACTCCGGATGAGGATTTCTTTTTGTACCGTATAAATGGTAATCGCTCGGTATTAGCACAGTTTACCAATGATGCAGGGGAAATATTACTGGCCTTATTCAGGGATGTCAGCACTTATGTGGACTGGTGGGCAGAGCTTTATGCTGCAAGCGGCATGGGCAGTTACCCAGAGGTATTCCCAGAACCTTTGCCTACGGAAGCCCTAATATGTGCCCTGCATAGTATAGATATATATAGGCGGGCTTATATGGAAAGTATGTTGGATTATAGCGGTAATTTAGGTTTAACCATCAGCATGGCGGATTTTATTGATTTAATTAAACGTTCCTCAGCTAGTGGGGATAAGCGCTGGTTACTACCCAACCTTTTTGAACTTACTTCCGGAATAAAAACCAGCAATATTTCTTTAAAACCAAAACATATAGATATGATAGCCCAGTTAGGATTTTTAAGTAATGAAAATGGGCTTTTAACTCTAGGCGAACGGTCTCGTCTTATGGGTACTGAATTTATAAGCAGTTGGATGGGAAATTTAGGCTTTCAGGCTCTGGCTTTAGTAAATGGAGAAGTCCGCAGCTTATCTAGGGTATTTTTAATTACCACAGCTTTTGCTAATCATTTGTGTTCCTTTGAAAATGCGGCCCATGGTGAAAGTCGTTTTCGTCATCAAGCCTTAGATACCGGGGAATTAAAAAAAGCCTTAGTCGCTTGGTTACAAGCATTACAAAATACCCTTCCTAGCTCGCAAGCTGCAGCCTCTCAACCGGCTACATCTCCACCGCCAGCAGCGGCAGTAGGTGAAGAAAAGAGATTTTGCGGTAATTGCGGAAGTCCAACTGTGCCGGGGAGACAATTCTGCGGCACTTGTGGAAATCCTTTGTAAAGGAGGATGAATTTTGAGTCAAAAAAGATTTTGCCCTAATTGTGGGACGGACTTAATACCTAATGATAGGTTCTGTGGCGGATGTGGCTTCGACCTTACAAGTGTGGCAGTAACTTCTCCGCCACCACCAGCTCCGAATCCGGCCCCAGCTCCGCCATATATACAGCCACCACCCCCAGCGGCGCCTATGCAGCCGGCAAATTATAATAGTCCCCCCAATATGCCGACTAACCAAGCCACGATGCCAGGCAGTCCGGCGGGTAATTTAGGTGCTACTAGTAATGGGGGGAGTAAAAATGCCTTAATTATCATGGTGGCTATCTTAGTGGTCTTGTTTGCAGGAGGCGGAGGCTTATATTGGTGGCTGTCTAAGGAGGAAGGACCGAAAACGGCAGGCAACCAGCCGGCTCCGACTACGGAAAGGCAAAGGCCGGGTACAGTGGATAATAATGTTTCTGTACCAGTTAGTCAGCCCGAAGAAAATGAAGCCATTGTGCCCACTGATTTAAGCCGGGCCTCGACTTATCTATCTAAGCCCGGGCTTAAGGCCTCTTTTGATGTGGATTATCCCGATGGGCTTATGGCCATAACTAGCCGCATTAGCGGCCTGGCCGTTTCTGATGAAGCAGTCAGAATTAGTGAGGTGGAAATAGGGGTTCAGCAGGGAGAAGAATACGGATTTGGTTTTCATTATGTGGAACGGCCTGATGGCATTTACTATATTATGGATTCTGCCCCCTATGAAATTTTCCCCGTATTAAAAAACAATTTAACTGTCGGGGGTACTTGGGTTTATGAAAGTGAATATGGAAATACAGTATGGACAGTCGTGGATATGGGGGTGGATCTGGATTTAGGTTTTAGGAAATTTAATAAGTGCTTATTAGTAATGGAAGATAACCAAGCCGTAGGCATGCAAACTATATCCTACTATGCCCCCGGTATAGGAAAAGTAATGGCAATATCACCGGGAGGAATGGAATATTATAAAATGACCTCCCTAGAGCAGATTGACCCAGCTCTAGCTGCCGATACGATTAAAAAGTGGTGCCCTAATTATCAAAATATAAGAGATGACCGTACTCAAGCTTATTAGTTTAAGAATCTATTAGTGAAAAGGAGGATGAAGTATGTTAGCCGGTCTAATTTTAAGTGTCCTAGGAATTCTTCTAGTAGCCTTAATAGTTTTTCTAGTGAAAACTTACAACCAATTAGTCCAAATCCGCCAAAGGGTGCAAAATGCTTGGGCACAGGTAGATGTCCAGCTGAAAAGGCGGTATGATTTAATCCCTAATCTAGTTGGTGCGGTAAAAGGATACGCCGCCCATGAACAATCAACCTTAGAAAATGTAACCCAAGCAAGAAATATGGCAGCCAATGCCAAATCAGTGGGGGAACAAATCCAAGCGGAAAACATGTTATCAGGAGCTTTAAGGTCCCTATTTGC
>CAZUSS010000065.1:0-5530 GCA_964623245.1 uncultured Syntrophomonadaceae bacterium | reverse complement strand
TCCACCAGGATTTGACGGGCATCTTCATTACGCAGGGCTATTACCGTTCCTTTTATTAAATAGGCAGTGGGATTACCAGCGGGGCTGCGCCGAATAACTTCCACTTGCGAACCGGGTGTTAAACCTAAATCAAGTAGTCGACGACGATTAGCGCCGATAGTCAGGATGGTTTTAATCCGGGCACTGCCTCCAACGGGGATATTTATCAGAGATAAAGGGTTAGGTACAACTATTTTCGTCACTCCTTTCCATCAGCAAATACAGGTATTTACTTCGTAATGCTTGCCGGGGGTAAGAAAGTTGCAGACGGCTAACTTTTTAAATTACCCTAATATATTAGAGTTGCGACAATTTGGTGCTTGTTCGAAGGGAATAATAAAAGACTGTAGCAAAGTTACCCTTCGCTACAGTCTTTTGTTTTAAGGTTAATTTGTTACCTGGATTTATGCTCCCAGGGCGCAGAAACGCTGCAGGCCCATGAGATGACAGGCGGCGGCGCCGGTGGTACCGAAGAAAAGTGCAGGCTTTTGTTTAGTGTAATCAGTGATGGTGGAGTTTACTACGGTGCTACCGGTAGCTACAATAACATCGCACCATTCCAAGACTTCATCGGTTGCTTCATATCCTTCAACTTGTACCCCTGATTTTATTTGCCCTATATTATCCGGGTCCAAATCTACCACCCGCAGAGAAAATGCTCGGGCTAGCTTCTCCAACATAGCCGGTTGATATCCGATAAGGGCCACCCGGGGATGGCCAAACTCTTCCTTAATATATTCAACCAACTCCCCGGCACATTGCTCGGGCTGGTCGTCATGGCAATGGATGGTTTTTTCAATCAGGCCCAGGTAGCAGCATATAGCGTTCATGCTGGCTATCAGTACGGCCCGGTCGAAATTAGTATCCAGCGGGTTGTTCAGGACTTCCTTCAGGCTACCCTTAAAACTACCCGCCATATCAGTAAAGGCTTGTCCTTTGCACCCCTTGAATTCCGCTTGCATTAGTTTTTCTTTACCTTTGACAATAGGGTAATCCTGCCTTTCTGGATTTCCTATGGCCTCTTCCACCGAAAGAGCCCGGCCAGTAATAACAATTTCCTCGTCCAAAAGGTTATTCGCTTCCACTATTTCCCGAAAACGTTCTATAAGTTCAGCATAGAAATCTTTCGGTATATTCATTCTTAATCCTCCTAATGACAGATGCTTGAAATATTAATTCCATTATAAGCGCTTGCCATCTATAATGAAAACTTTTCATGAAAGGCCTGCATCCATTCCGGGTTATCTTCCATAAATTCAACCAGCAGCATAATTTTACCTATAGTTTCAGGACTGATATAATGTTCTATTTTTTCAGTTTCCTCCAACAACTGCTCTTTTACCCCTATAATAGCTAAAAAGCGTTCCAGGGTCTCGTGTCTTTTTAATAAATACCGTCCGTGTTCCCGCCCCTTTTTGCTCAGTTCTATGACTCCATACTTTTCAAATTGCAGGTAACCCATTTCAGCCAGTTTCTGAACCATTTTACTGGCTGAAGGAGGTTGCACATTAAGTGCTGTTGCCAGGTCACCTATACGGGTATATCCTTTTTCCCGGGCCAGGCGATAAATCATTTCCAAATAATCTTCCATACTGGCGGTAATAGCCGTGGTTTCCCGTTGCTTAATTTGGTAACCACGGACAGTGCGAAATTCACGCCCTTGATTTTCCATATACCCACCTCCCTGGCATGTTTGTATACAACTATTTTCAATAAATATTTTCTCCTAAAACATATCTATGTCTCTCGTTACCTTTATATGTAATAGCAACTTCCATTACCGTAAACCTCGATACTTGAGTCTCTTGCTTATCTCCATGAACCACCTATGAAAATAGTTGTATTGGTATTACGGATGGGGGAAGCATTGACTTGACAGTCGGAATACATTTATTAAAATCTTAATAAGAGGTGATAGGATGGAGAAGCGCAACTTATTGGAAAATTCCGCCTCATTTCTGGCCAGAAAATCGGGGCAGATGCTTAATGTAGGTAAGCTGAAATTAAGCATTGCTAATCTGGGAAATGATATATATAATCTCAAGGCTGAACTAGGAGATGTAGTTTACCAGTCATATCGGGACGGCAGTGATAATAGTGAGAGTATTGAGGAAATCTGTGTGAAACTGGCGGAAAAAGATGAACAATTGCAGGATATGAAAAAGCAAGTTGAGTTATTGCAGGAGAAGTAGAGAAACAAAAAAGACTTTTTAAAATGAAAGGAGCTTGAAAACATGAGGAAAACCTGGACTATTACAATAGCAGTGCTGCTGATTGGTTTTCTTCTAGGGGGCAGCATTGTGGCGCAAAACAGCGGAGTTCCGTTGTTATCTGGTTTGCTAGGTACAGGTGACAGTGAGCAGGTTCAAAACGCAGAGCTGCCTAATACTGCCAGTGCTACTGCAGCCCTACCTATGGGGGTAGCAGATATTGCGGAAAAGGCAGGGCCGGCAGTAGTTAATGTTGAGGCCAGGATTAAAGTGAGTACTGGTATGCCAGACCCCTTCATGAATGACCCTTTTTTCCGGGAATTTTTCGGTAGGAGCATACCCATCTATCCCGAATCACGTTATGAAAAAGGCATTGGTACCGGTTTTATCATCTCGTCTGATGGTTACATAATCACCAATCAGCACGTCATAAATAATGCTGACCAGATTACAGTTAAACTAACTAGTAAGAAACAAAGCGTCCCGGCTCGCGTGGTTGGGCAGGACTATGAATTAGATTTGGCCGTATTAAAAATTGAAGGGGAAGGGTATCCGACCTTACCCATGGGTGATTCAGACAAGATGAGAGTGGGAGACTGGGTGGTGGCTATTGGTCAGCCTTATGGCCTTGATCATACTGTAACTACCGGGGTAGTTTCAGCCAAGGGACGCCCAATAACTATTCAGGATCGTAATTATAAAAATCTAATTCAGACTGACGCTGCCATTAACCCCGGCAATAGTGGTGGCCCCCTGCTTAATATGCGGGGGCAGGTAATTGCCATAAATACGGCAGTTAATGCCCAGGCGCAGGGAATTGGTTTTGCTATTCCTATTAATACCGCTAAAGGTGTTTTACAAGAATTGATGAACGGGCAGAAAGTTGTGCGCCCCTACATGGGTATCCGCATGCTGGACCTGGACCAGGATATATGTGCCGAACTACGTCTGCCAACGGATACTGAAGGCGCAGTGATAGTAGAAGTTGTTGCCGGTAGCCCTGCAGCCCGCGGGGGATTACGGGCCTTGGATGTTATCCAAAAATTAGACGGGAAAGTGGTAACTTCAGGGAAAGAGGTGCAGGCTGCGGTAGAACGCAAAAAGGTTGGAGAAAATCTAAGTGTAGAGGTACTCAGGCAGGGTAAAAAAATTACCCTGAATCTAACTCTGGCCGCCAAACCGTAATGAATGAGACGTATCAATAAATCCGGGGATAGTCCCCGGATTTTGTTTTTAACCCTATGTATACTGGGACATTTAATATAAAGAAACTTTAATAACTTGACATTTATATACCTTACTCTTAATATATATTAAACTATATAGTGGAGGGAATTCCTATGTTGAAATATATGCTTTTGGGTGCTTTAATGGAGCGCTCATTACATGGCTATAAACTTAAATCCATAGTATTTAAAAAGATGTTTGACGATTTTGGAATAAATGATGGTCAGTTATACCCGCTGTTGAAGAAGCTGGAACAGGCTAACTTAATCGAAAAAAATATTGAGCACCAGGAGGGGGCTCCTAGCCGTCATGTTTACTCTATAACTGATGCAGGCCGGGAAGATTTTCAGCAATGGTTGGAAAGTAGTGAAGGAGAAGAAAGATCTTTTCGATACGATTTTTTCCGCAAGGATACCTTTTTCATCCGCTGCAATTATATTCAATACCTCGATAAACAGACTGCAACCGCAAAAATAAAACAACAAATGGACACAGTAGAAAAAACTATAGCCGATCTCCAAAAAGCACGGGAAAGTATGATTCGCAAAGAGGTTAACCCCCTTCGAATTAGTATACTTGAATATGGTATTAAGACCCAGGAGACCCGGGGTCAATGGTTAAATGATTTTTTGAAGGAGATTGAAAAGGTGGATTTTAATACTCCCTTATAAAGGAGGCAAAAATATGTTAGAGACTAAAAAGTGCGGTTCAGTTACAGTCTTTCGAATGGGGCGCCACTTTGGTAAAAGGGTGTTGTACTTTGTTCACAGCTTTTTGATAGGCGAAACACTTATAGATACCGGTACTATATACGTTGCTGATGAACTATTATCTGCTTTAATCAATAAACCGATATCAACCATAATTAACACTCACCACCATGAAGACCATACAGGCAATAATCACTTATTGCAGACGCATTTTAATGCTAAAATCTACGCATCTGCAGAAGCTTTACCTTTTATACTTCAACCCCATCAAGTCAAACAAAGATTGTATCTACGTGTGTTATGGAATTATCCTGAGCCATCTTCGGGATATCCGTTAGATAATACTCTAGATACCGGCAAGCACACTTTTGATATCATACATACGTCCGGCCATTCACCAGATCATATTTGTATATATGAACCCAACGAAAAGATACTGTTCACCGGGGATATGTTTTGCGGAGAGCATGTTAAATATCTTCGCCAGGATGAAGACTTTAATCAAATCCTAGCTTCTCTTCATAAACTGGAAAGTCTTGATGTCCAAACTATTTTTTGTGGAGTTACTGGGGCCGTTCCCAACGGTGGGTTGGTACTAAAGAGGAAAATCAGTTTTATGGAAGGACTGAGTTCTCGGGTATGGGCACTTTACCGCGAGGGGGTTTCACCGACTCATATCCGCAGGAGCTTGTTGGGGCGGGAGGGTTTAATGTACTGGCTCTCCAATGGGCACTTTTCCAAGCAGAATCTGGTTAGTAGCATACTGGGCTTGCCTCACTAAAAAATAATCAGGGGGGATAAAGTGGAAGAGATTAAACTAATTAAGGAGAAAATGTATCGCGCCGGCTACATTTGTGATGATGGTTCGGCTACTGTATTATTCTTGGCAGAGCAACTGCATAAGCCGATACTGGTAGAAGGCCCGGCTGGGGTTGGTAAAACCTCAATTGCACAGGCTTTTGCCAGGATGAAAGAACTGCCCCTGATCAGGCTGCAGTGTTATGAAGGTATTGATGAAACCCGGGCTCTATATGAATGGAACTACAAGAAACAACTCCTACATATTCAGGCAGTAGCCAACCAAAACCTTGACGTTAGTGAAGTGGAGAAAGAGATCTTTTCCGAAGGTTTTTTATTTAGGAGACCGTTACTGCAGGCAATAACCAGTGCTGAAAGACCCTGCTTGCTCATAGACGAGATCGATAAAGTGGATTTTGAATTCGAAGCAATGCTTTTAGAACTGCTTTCCGAATTCCAGGTAACACTCCCCGAATTTGGTACAGTTCAGGCTCGCCATATACCATTTGTGTTTTTAACCTCGAACGCAACCCGCGAATTATCAGA
>CAZUSS010000064.1:0-5673 GCA_964623245.1 uncultured Syntrophomonadaceae bacterium | reverse complement strand
GCATCTGCAATTGCTATTATTCTTGAATATATAGGGATGCTCTCACCTTTCAAACCTAAATTATACCCTTGCCCATTATAAAATTCATGATGGAATTTTATATTATCAATTATTTGATTAGATAAATGCTTATTTCCCATAGATAATATAGAAGTAACATTAGTATGATTTTTAACAATTGCAAATTCTTCTTTCGTTAAGGGACTTTTTTTATATAATATTCTTTTAGGAATCTTAACTTTTCCTAGATCATGCAAGAGTGACGAATAATAAAGTGTTTGCATCTCTAATTTAGTTAGCCTAACACTTTGTCCAATATAATACGCTACAACTGCTACCCTGCTACAATGTTGATAGGTTTCTATGTCGTAATTAAAAATCTTGTCTAAATAAAAAGCTACTGGATCCAAAAGGTTTTCCCCCTCCTTTCCTTAAAAATGGATAAATAAACATTACTTGATACAGCATCAAGATTAATTAGCTATATCCGTTATTCTCCAGCCTTCTTTAAACTTTTTTAAATAAAAAGTATTACTTCCTTCCTCTAGGAAAGTTTCCATAAAGTCATCTTCTGCATCATCAGAATCAGATAACATTTCTATGTTTACTTCTATTTCTGAGAAATTGTCATTAGTTGTAATTGTTTCTATTTCAGTTATTACAGCGGTAATTTGACCATATTCATCATCTGTTGCAAAATCATCTAAGACGTCAAAAGCTTCACTTACACCTATCCCGTAACGATTACTTGTAAATTTCGAGGAAAGTTTAAAAACCTTTTCGTATTTTGGCTCAAAACAAGAAAAGACAGTATCAAAATCATGTTCATTAATAGCATCAACAAACTTATTGACTATATCTATGGGCTCTTCTTTAAAAAGAATTTTATATGTTACCACTGCACTGCCAGTAACAAGGGAAAGAATTAAAGTAATAATAATAAATCTTTTTATTAGAAACACCTCCATAAAAGGAAAGACAGTAGGAGTTTGCCTACTGTCTTTTGAGAAAATATAAGTCCTATAATCTGCTTTTGGTATTCCATGGTAAAGCACTATTTTTATATTTTAAAAATTGTTATTGTACTGTTAGTTATCTTGCCACTATCATTAGTAGCTTGCACATATATAGTATTTGCACCTGACATTAACCCTTCTACCGAAACGATATTTTCTTCCGACCATTCATCAATATCGGTAGGAAGTGTATTGGCTCTAGCTCTGTATTTAGTAGTGTCCTCTGCATCTATAATGACACTAACATTATCTCTTAATGTTGCAGTAGCATTATTGGGTATGGTTACTTTGGTTATTTTAGGTGGTAGTTCACTTTTCAACTCCACCATAATATATATAATCAAATATTTCTCTTTGTTCTTTCGAAGGAAGTTTAAGAAAATTTGTTACTAAATTTTTATTTTGTTTCATATACGATTTTATTTGCTTAATAAATTTAGTAATTATTTTTGCGACTAAATGGTATTCATCGTCAAGTGACAATACATCCTTATAAATTTCTAAAGATGATAAGAAAACATTTAATTCGTAAATGTGCAATTTTAAAAAACCAAAATCTGCGTCCTTTCCTATTGATAAAAGAATATCTAAATCAGTTAAATCTTCAATAATTGAATCTAACATCTCAAATGTAGTAGAAAATTCATCTTCATCCTGTGAGCCTTCCATATAACATTCTGCAAGAGAATCAACTGCTTCTAATACAAAGGGCAATTCTTCTTTTTTTATTACAATCGAATAGACTAAAGACGGTACGAAAATAGAGAAGTTAGTTTCAGTATTTGTGTTATAAAGCTTAAACCTTTCTTTCTTCATTAAAAGTCCTCCCATAAAAAGAGTGCTTAACATGAAAGCACTCTTTTTACAGTATATTATTTCCTATTTTTTTACCACTTATGCGTTTTTCTCATTTCTTCATCAGTTTTTAATAGATATTGGTTAGGTGGGTTGCTATCATTCCAAGTTGGATCTACATGTAGCCATTTACCGTCTATATTAACTAATACCCATTTATGGTTTATTCCATTGGAAGATAAACCGTAAATAGTGTCAGCCTCTACTCCAGCTTGATGTAATAACATGAATAAGGAATCAGCATAGCCATCACATAAAGCTTTACCGGTAAATAATGGATGACTAGAATAACTATCATAAGCATCTTGGTCATATTCTATATTTTCAATTATATATTTATTTAATACTACTGTCTTTTCTCTATCAGACATATTGTTATTAGTTAGCTTACTAGCTATTTCCTTAGCTTTCTTGTTAGCTTTTAATTGCGTATCTCTAGCTATTTCATTCTCGTATTCAACAGTTACATTTATAAAACCATCGTTATTATGAGAAAAATATAAATACATTCCACTCACTTTTTGTGAATCATATAATACTTCTTTTAATGTATTATTACTGTAGTCTCCTTCAATCTCGTTTAAAGGTGCATCAAAAAAGATTTTTAATTCGCCTTTAGGTTCTGTAGCTATTACTGTGTAATCTGTAGCTTTTTCTCTTAATTCTCTTAGGCTACTTACTTTCATATCGTAAGGCATATTTTCAAACTTACTGTTAACAGTATCTATGGTAACTATTTTACTTTCTCTGTTATAACTATAATCTGCAAATAATGATTTTGCTACATACTTGGCATCCATATAAAATTCTGTCCCTATGAGTTCTGAATAATCACTTAAACCTCTATGTTCTAAGTTTAGTATAGGTTCTAATTTGTACTTACCGACACTTCCCTTATATATATCAGAATTTGTAACTAACCTAAAGTTTTCGCCTTCGTAAATTATTTGGGTATATTTGTTTAATTGCCTGGCTAGTTTTTCTAAAGGCATTATGACAATTTTTTCATCGTTATATTCTGTCATTACCAATTTAGCGTCATTACTTAAATCCGATACCTTACCATCTACAATAACAGTTATACCTTCGCCAACAACCTCATTATTCTGGTTGTAGTCATTTGAAGTCAAGACTACTTCTCTGCTTGCATTATTCCAATTTACTGTATAGTTAAGATTTTCCCCAATAAATCTAACTGGTATCATAGTTCTACCATTTGATATATATGCCGATTCATCCATATCAACTTTTTGACCATTAAGTAACGCTTTTTTATCCCCTATTTTAATGTCTAATTTAGTACCTTCTTTATTAGCGTATACTGTTTTACTGGTATCGTCCCATTTGACCTCAGCATTTAATGCTTCGAAGATCACTCTTAACGGGACAAAGGTTCTTCCATTGACTATTTCTGGCGAAGTATCACTTTGAAGTTTTACTCCATCAACTTCGATGGTAATAGCACTCGCCTCTGATAAGTTCCACGCAAACAAGCATAATAGGCAAATCGACAATGTTAAAATAAACTTCTTCAATATAAATTCCCCCTTAATTTTTTATATAATTTATTATACCATAAGGTTCAGGTACTTGCAATAAACTTGATTAAATATAATGAAGGTGCTAGAATAAAATAAAGATGTTTTAGGAGGTTGTAGTATGCGATTAAAAAACAGGACTAAAATAAGCACTACATTACAAAATGACTTACATGAAAAAATAGGCCAGTTATCAGAAGAAACAAGAATACCTCAATCACGTTTATTCGATGAAGCGGTAGAGCTTTTATTAGAGAAACATAAGAAAACATCTGATAAAAAAGAAATACCCTGTAAGGAATAACCTTACAGGGTATTTAAAATTAGTTCTTTATTGCGGTTCTGGTGTCATCATACACTGTACCTTGAATATTGAGATAAATAGTTACAGTTTCAGTTTGTGGTCCAGATACACCTGTTACACCACTTCTATTAGCCACAATTTGAACAGGATATATTCCGTCAGGTATCCACGGAGATGTCCTGAACTTTCCTGTCCATGTATTTGTCTTTGAAGGTAAAACTGTAGATGGTTCTAAATTAACTACCTGCAATCCTATTTTCGGGTCGTTAAAAGTTAATCTGACACTTTCAGCATATCCATCAGTTTGAATAGTTGCTGTTACCCTTATACCTGCTTGTGCAGGATTGGGGTTTAATTCACTATCAGTTATCTCTAACGGTGTCCAGACTACTAACGAATGTACTGCTTCACCTGTAGCACCAAACTCATCTGTAGCTACTAATCTAACAAAGTATTTACCTTCAGTATCAAAAGATTTTGTAAAGCTATATGGAGTAGTTCTTACTCCATCTGAAAACATATCCACTAATCCATGCCCTTCACGAGTAATATCCCAATCAAAACTCATAGAATGACCATCTGTATCCCATGACAGATTGGTAAATTCAACAGGTTCTCCAATTTTAGCAGGATTGGGTAGCATGGTAAATTGAGCATTTGGTGGAGTATTTAATATAGTTAAAATTCTTGATGTTGGTGTTGACCATAAATCATGCTCGTCTTTTACTTCTAAAGTAACTATCCAATCTCCTACCTGCGTATAACTTGTTGGAGGCATTGAATTAATATATTCTGTTTCATTACCTAAAGGATCTTGTAAAGTCCATTTCCTTTCTACAATTTCATCTCCATTTGGATCATATGATGTATCAGTGAATGTTACTGTTTCCCCTGTTGCTGCTGGATTAGGGTTCATAGTAAACTGTGCTATTGGTGCTAGGTTATTCACCATTACGTCTTGTGTGAAAGGCTCTGACCATAATCCAGTTTCATCCTTGACCTTTAATTCTATGACGTGTAAACCTAACACGTTGAACTGCTGTGGCTTAACCGCTCCCATGTCCTGCCATACATTAGATGGGTTTCTTACTTTCCATTGATGCTCTACTATGTCGTCACCGTTAGGATCATAAGATAAATCTATTATTGTAAATGGTTTCTTAGCTATAGCAGGGTTAGGGTCAACCACAAACTTTGCTACTGGTGGCATACCGCTGTCCGTTATAGCTTTTACGTCTTGTACTACTACACCTTCATAGTCCTCAACTACTAGTTTAACTAAGTAAGATTTAGTTCTTTCAATTTGGGTAGGCTTACCTGCTATCCAAGTAGTTGAAGTTGCTTCTTTCCAGTACCATTCTTTCTTTGCTATGCCACGCTCTGGTTTGGATTCGTTATCAAGGTCGAATGAATTTTCAGTTATGATTACCCTTTGATTGTTTGAACTTGCTATGTCCTCTAGTTTAAAGGTAAACTGTGGCACTGGTTTTCTATGAACGTATAATTTATAAGGTTCGTCTACTATTGGCTGTGACCACTGTCTATAGTTATCGAATCTAATGTCATTCTTAGGGTTATCCCTCCTTTGCATGTCTACGTTAAATTCCCCAGTTTTATCAAATATAATTACAGGTTCCGGTATAAATACATCATGGTAATTAGCTAATCCCATTGGATTTTCAAAGTGGTCTGGTTCGTGTATATACTTCCACCTTTCAGCTATCCAAGGGTCATTTTCGGTATCTCCGTATGCTGGCTCTATTATAATTTCATCTTCGTTTACTATTAGGTAGTCTTGCTTGTCTTGCTTATTTCGAACCTGGTTAATAATATATTCGGCATACTCGTTAAGAGGAGGAGCCATATTACTACTATTTAGAATAAAGGTTCCTTTGCTATCGTTCAATGTAATCATTTGTTCTGCTGTAGTTTTATTAAAGTTATTACCTAGAATAGATAA
>CAZUSS010000063.1:0-6088 GCA_964623245.1 uncultured Syntrophomonadaceae bacterium | reverse complement strand
TGCTGCTAAACCCCGAAAGGATAGTGGCAACACTGAGGGCCTAGAAGGTACCACAAAGGTGTCATGGGGACGGGGGGTATTGAAAGACAGGTCAATGCCCCTGTCCTGTCTTTATTCGCATGAATACGTACGCAAGGTCTACCAGCTTGCTTCTCCTAATTTCAAGTTTGTGGTTTCTAGGGAGGACTGCCATCTTTTAATTTCTCCTTTTTAGAAACTGGCTTACCAATAAGCATATTGAATTTCAAAAGCTTCTAAACTTTTCGGGTTTTATCTTACCAATTTTCGAATAAACATACCTATAATTAGTGTATTTAGGATGATACCTAATATGCCTTGTTGTACTTCAAAAAAACCTAAAAGGTCTTTGTCGTACATTTTTGACCCCAGGTTATAAAACCTCTGTACAGAAATATCAAAACCATCAGATAGAAGGAGTGGGATGGAAGTATTTAAATACACGTATTTTAGGCTATTCGCATAAATACATGTATAAATCGCTAACATAAACAAAACAGTTAGAATAGGATTTAACAATCTAACGCCCCAACCACCAATTATTCCGAAGAAAAATCCTGCCAAACCGCCCGATATCTTGTCTTTTATTTTTTTAGAATAGAACCTTTCTCTTACACGTGCAAATCTCATTAAATAAAAAACCATATCGGCTTCTTTATAATTGTGTTCTTTTTGGAATGAATTTACAAATACAAGCAATGTTTCACTAACCCTAGACCAATATTCTCTTTTTTCTTCTTGTTCCTTTTTTTCTTTAAAAAGTGG
The DNA here is from genome assembly GCA_964623245.1 of uncultured Syntrophomonadaceae bacterium. Lineage (GTDB taxonomy): Bacteria > Bacillota > Syntrophomonadia > Syntrophomonadales > Syntrophomonadaceae > JAAYRQ01. The sequence continues at coordinate 5,305 of CAZUSS010000063.1, read as the reverse complement.
GCCAATGAGTTTTCCCCTTTGCAAGAATATCCAAAAATCTGGATCATCTGATCTTATTTGGCCTATTTCGGATTGCTTTAGGAAGATAAAATTTGCAGTATTAGCGGTAAGATCATTTGATATTTTTGTGTTTTTTACATTTAGTTCTTCTATTAGGCTATTGTTAATGCGAAAGGATTGTACTTCGCTATTCATAAGACCTACATAAGTGTTGTCCGATTGTTCCCCAATGTTAATCTCAATAGCCTTTACAGTGTCGATAATTATCTTAGTTTTATTACATCCATTAATAGTTAGATTGGAATTAAATCTTGAGTCAACTATATCAATTAGAAAAGCATCCACCAAGGGATCCCAATAAAAAAGAACATCTTGGTGAAATACACAGCTAATTATGGTTATATTTGATTCAAGCTCTTTTATTATCAAGTTTTTATGAAAAACACAGTTTTTAAAAATACTGTTATTAGCCATAGTCTTGGAAATTTCTAATCTACCAATAAACTCACAATCTTCAAAGTATATTTCCCCTTCTATATAAAGTTCTGCTAATCTGCTATTAGTCAGAGTTTGTCCTTTTATTATTGTACCTTCAACAACAGCTCCTTCCGCTAATATCTGAATAGGATCTAAAAGTTGGGCATTATTAAATTCAATTTTCGAAATTTCATTGGCTAACAAGGTTACCCTCCTTATCTAAACAAAAACATACAACTATTTGGCTAAGTATTGTTGGCTATATAACAGGAAAGTTGTTTTATTTAAACTTTTGGATGTATGTTTCAAGCCCGAATACTTCATAGTGCGGTACTTCTTTATCATTAATATATTTAATTAATTTCAATGCAATATCTTTTTGAGGGTCCGTAGTTTTTATAATAGCATCAAAACTTTTCTTTAAATCAATTTTTGTAAGATCTATAAATTCTTCCTGTGCAGCTATTAAACGCCTAGAAATTTCATTTTCATTATTATGGTGTCGTTTTACTAGTCTTTGCCTAAGAATATCCATTGGCGCCCAAAGTAAAATACTAATGGTATTTTCATTAATCTTTTTCTTTAATTCTTGTAAATTTTCGATTCTACCTGTATGAATTATCATATTAAGATTTTTACTGATTCCATCCGCCATTGCTTTTTTAGATATGCCATAATAACGATTATAACGCTCATGATATTGAATAAATTCATCATTTTCGATCATTTTTTTAAATTCATCTTTTGTTATATCTATATAATTGTTTCTATGCATATAAGTCTTTCCATTAATAGCACGATGTTTTTTAAAATGATAGAAGCCTTCATCTATTTTACATATAGCCTCTGTTATACTATCTTTTCCAGATGCTGGTGGCCCACATAATAATATTATTGAGTTTATTTTGCTTGAATCCACTTGCTAAGTTCCTCCATTTGTTTTTTAAATGGTACAGGGGGTATTTCGCTATTATCAAACTGAAAAAAAGATTGTGGATCTAAGTTCCACTCGACCCTGAAATCCTGTATTGCTGAACAATACTCTTCCCAGTTTGACAATTTCCATTTATCCCTACCTGCATCGCGTTGCAGCATTCTTTTTCTTTCAGTAGTTCTATCTGATTCTACCAAAACAACTTTTAAACAAACCTTCCCATTTAACCTTCTTCTAAAATTAATTTCCTGTCTTAACCATGTGTTACTTCTTGCTTCACCTAAAAAAGGTGCAGATATTATTACACTATTACCTAGGCGAATATTTTCTTCTGCCAGATCTAAAGAAATTAAGTATTCCAGTGGGCGTACATACTCTAAATAAAAATCAGATTCACGGTCATTTTTATTCTGATGTGGGGATGACATGGTTAAGAAATTTTCAGTAAAAGGTCTAGTAGCTGTATCTTTATCTATGTAAACGTATTTCAACTTTTTCGAAAGCAATTTACCTATTTCACTTTTTCCTGAACCGGCAACACCTATAATTAAAATTAGCTGTGGTAAATTATTCATGTTTTAGCCTCCAAATTTTTTAGATTAATATTCCTTTCTAGCAACAATTAGAATATCTCAGCCAAATCGGTTTAGTAAAAAACTTAATGAATTTATAAATTTATCTTTAGCCTTAAATATGTTTAAGATATTTAAGTTTTTTTCTACACAGTGAAAGACTTTTATATCAATTATTTTAAAGTTAGAAGGAATAAAAGCAGTGGGACTATCAACAGTAAAAAAATGTACAGGGGTAATATTTTGATTATTTTTGATTAAGGGATTAAATTCTTTTTTAGGGACTGCTTCTTCCGTGGAATCTTCTTTATGCATATAAGCTTTGGTAAAATAATTATAGCCTTTTGTAGAATGATAAGTAGTTATAATTAGCAGGCCATTTGGCTTTAATAATTCATTAAATTTGCATAAAAACATGGGCAAACCATCAGTATGAATATGTTGTATAACATGGCTACATAAAATAAGATCGAATTTTTCACTATCGGGGCTACTGTAATTATTCAAAGCACAATTATAAAATGAAGTTTTATTGGCAATATCCAATTTAGTCGCGGTAACTTTCGCTGTTTCCAACCTTTCCTTATCTGCATCAATAGCTACAATATGATTATAATCCTTAAGCCAATTAAAAAGCCTACCTTCACCACAACCTACATCTAATATATTATTAGCTTGGGGTAGATTAGCTTGAATATGGTTTTTAACTATGCTGAGGACCTTCTCTTCACTTTCCTGCCAAAAACCTTTATAGGGTTCCGTTTTTTAAATAAAGTCTGTAACATTTTTATCCTGATAATCGAGGTATAAGTAATTCAAAACTTTACCTTCCTTAAACAAATCTTGCTAAATAATTATCAATTCCATATCCGAACCTTAATTCCTTTAACTAATTCCTCAATAAATTTATAAACATTTAAAAAAAATTTTTATGTGGCTAAACTAAGCTGATAAAAACCAACCTACTATTCCAAGCAATTAAAGGGAAGGAATTGCACTATATAGCAGGTATAGTATTTGCATACTGACCAAATGCTGGAGATAAAATTACCGAACAAAAGTAAAACAAAAAAGTCCGTGGGCAAAGTAGAAGAGGGAAAAAGTATATCTATCCTATATGCCGGGAAGCAAATAGGGTCCATATTCTATTGCACAATCCTGTCTTTATATGGCTTTATAAATCTTATTTTCTCCATATATAATATGGTATGCACCTTTATCATAAAAGGCGGGGTAGACTTGTTTGGATTTAACCGCATCAATAAAATCTCTAAGGGTTTTAGTATTCTTAGGAAAAAGGGTTGCGAATTTCCCGACCTGTTCTCTATTATGGGCATCACTTCCCCCTAATGCTGGTAGGCCGAGTTCTAATGCTACATGGTAAGCCTTCAGGTTTAACTTTTCTGGAGTACTGCCGTTAAATGCTTCTATTCCTATGGGATTAATAAGGCTTTTCATTAAATCCCCCATACCCCTACCATTTTGGCGATAAGGATGGGAGCAAATAGCTACTCCATCATGTTTCCATACTAAATCTAATAGTTCTTGGGCATGAAGCATTCTAGTTGGAAGTTTATCTAGGCCAAAGACGGTCATGTCCCCCTCAAAAGTTAAAATCTCTGCCCCTACAAAAATAGGGAAATTATTTTCTCGGGCAATAATCTCAGCTTCGGAAGCAATCTCATTACTTTCATGGTCGGTAATACAAATGCCATCTAGGCCAATTCCCTTCGCGCGGACTACAATTTCTTCTAAGCTTATAAAACTATCTAAAGAAAATTTACTTTCATGTAAATGGGTATCAATTAACAATATAATTCACTCCATAAAAACATTATGCTGGCACAAGTTATACTTTATATAACTTTACCTTATAAATCATAACATTTAAATAGATTTATAAAAACTAAAAATACGATTCTATTTTCTCGAATAAGCTCGCCCAAGATAATTTATCAATAGCGGGTCTTATGTTTGGTGAAGTTTTGCAATGATCTGAGTGAAGTCGATTTATCTGAGCTAAAAGGTTATTTTTAAGTTCTAGTTCAAAAGTAGGTAAATCTTTGGGCTCTGGTTGGTCAACATTTATAAAATTAGGTAGGGGAACATAGCTAATTAAACCACTATCATTAATTTCTTCCCCCAGATATTGTTTTAAACCAGGCAAATCAGAAACAACTACTCTTAAGCCCGATGCTAAAGCTTCAATAACTACTAATGGCAAGCCCTCGTAAAAGGAAGGCAAAATAAAAATATCTCCCTGGCGGAAGAGGAGGCTTAATTCTGATTGGCTAATAGCACCTAAAGCTCTTACCTTAAAGGAAGATTTTTCTATCCTTTCACTTATATCTTCTTTCTCCTTACCATCTCCAGAACCTACCAATATTAATTCAAAATTTCTATCTTCTAGATATAATAATTCACAAGCCTTGAGTAAGGATTTTACACCTTTGGCATAACTCAACTTGCCCGTAAAGATAATTTTAGTTATTTGTTTTTTTTCTTTTCTAGTAGGAGGATAAAAAATATCGGGATTAAATCCGACTCCACCAATTATAATCGACTCCTTAGATATATTATATAAACTAGCTATTCGTCCAGCTTGAAATTCGTTTAATGCGAGGATGCCTTCTATTTTTCTACATCCAGTAATTACCCTATCGGCAAACTGTGGGGCTAATTCTAATTGCCTTAATTCTGTACCATGGGAAATGCATATAAGTGGAATTTCAGGGGCAATTTCTTTGATTAAGGCAGATAATAGCCATAAATGGTGGGCGATGATAATATCGGGATTAAAATTAGTTAAAACACTTTCAATAGCTTCTGTAAAGCATTTTTTCCACTGGGAATACATAGTGCTAGATAGGTCACTGTATTTGGTGCTTGAATAGGGCATTACGTCACTCATACCTACTACTGGAAAGGGTAAGTCTTCTGTTTCAAATCGAATCGGATGAAAGTCTAAAGAAGTAGGTAAATTAAAATCCTCTATACTATCGTATTTAGAAATTCCTGCTACCAGGGCTTGGGGATAATCCCTTTTCCTTGCTTCACGGATAATTTCTTGTAAATAGATACCACTACCAGTGAAAGCTGGTTTTTGCGCAATTATGTGAAGTACTTTTTTCATTAGTGCACCTTCTTTATGTATTCATAATAAGAATATTATTCGGGAAACCCCAAGCAATTCCCTGCGAAAATAAGCAAAGATAGTAGGGAGGGGATGGGGTTTCCTAGTCCTATGTCGCACTATTTTTAAGCAAGACTAATTTTAGGCACATAATTTACGACATTTCCCTGCTGGGCAATTTCGGCCCCT
>CAZUSS010000062.1:0-6740 GCA_964623245.1 uncultured Syntrophomonadaceae bacterium | reverse complement strand
CAAATATACTATACTGACTATAGACATAGGGTTGGCTACTATTAGAATAGTAAGTGTGCAAAGAATGGCCCAATTCGTGGGCTAGGGTAAAGACATCATTTAGCTTATTATCATAATTGAGCAATATATAGGGGCTGGTGGCATAGCTGCCCCATGAATAAGCCCCACTAGTTTTGCCTTCATTTTCATACACATCAATCCAACCCGAATTTAAGCCTTCCTGCAAAATCTTTAAATAATCCGCCCCCAGAGGTTCGAGTCCCTTAACCACTAAATCCTTAGCTTCTTCATAGGTGATTTCCACATCAATATTCTTGATCAAAGGAACATATATGTCGTACATCTGCAATTTATCTAGGCCCAATAACTTCTTGCGTAAATCTATATACCTATACATATAATCCATATTCTTATGAACGGTATCAATTAATCTATCATAGACCTCAACTGCAACATTATCTTGGTCCAAGGCAGCTTCAATGGCGGAATTATACTTGCGGGTACGGGCATAAAAAATATCCTTTTTAACACTAGAGCTTAAAGTAGTGCCAATAGTATTCTTGAGTTTACCATAACTACTATACAAGGCCTTATAAGCGTCGCGCCTTACCCTCCTATCCTCACTTTCCATAAACCTGCCATATCTACCTTTAGTAAGTTCTACATCATTACCCTTTTCATCCTTTATAATCGGAAATCTAATATCTGCATTATTAATCATAGAAAAGATATTAGTCGGCGCATAGGAAAGGTCAGCTACATTGGCTAATATCTTTTCTTCCGCTACCGATAAAATATGTTTTTTCTGCCTGAGGATTTCAGCAAAGAAATGTTGGTAGACAGATAAATCCTGGTTTTCAGCTAAAAAATCCCCAAGTTTATCTTCCGGAATATTGCTGATTTCGGGCACGATAAAAGAGCTAGCACTATTAACCCTAATTATTAAGTTTTCTGCCCTATCATATAGAATCTGATAATTATTATTGGCATTATCTTCATCGCGCCTCATCTTAGCATAGACATATATCTTTTCAGCCTTAATCTCTAATTCATCACTTGATTTTAGTACAGCTAACAAATCCGCTGCAGAATTGCCTAAACTACCCTTTTTCCCCTCAATATCAGCAGCTAAAGTTTCAACTTCCTTATATTCAGCTTCCCAGGCTTGGTTATCGGGATATATGGCCTCTAGGTTCCATTTATACTTTTCATCTATTTCACTTCTTTTTTTAATTTGGGACATCTATAACTCCTCCTTCATTGCATCTTACTTTCATAAGTACTTTGTTCATCTTTTCAGCTAGTTGCATACATTCTATACTAGTATGCCAAAAAAGGGCAGAAATTAAAAATCAGAAGTCCTAATTATTTAGAACCTCTGATTTACCAAGTAAATAAAATTTATTTTACCCTTAGCCTGACCTTTTGAATAATATAAGCTGCTAACATAACAAATAAGCCTACAAAATCTGTGGTTATATTAGGATCTATCATCATCAAGCCACCCGCAAAAAATAGAATACGCTCGTACCATTTAGCCTTATCTACAAAATAGCCAGTTACTGCTGCAGCAACCCCCAACATACCCAATAGGGATGTGGCAATTATGGTCAATACTTGAGGAAGAGTAGTATCTATCATCAGCATAGATGGTGACATGACAAATATATAGGGAATCAGAAAAGCCGCAATCGCCAGCTTAAAAGCACTGACCCCTGTCATCAGCGGATTACTGCGGGCTATCCCCGCCCCCGCAAAGGCAGCCAAAGCTACGGGGGGAGTTACATCCGCGATAATACCGAAATAAAATGCAAACATATGGGCCGCCAAAACCGGCACCCCTAATTGCAATATTATGGGAGCAGCTATAGTTGAAGTAATAACGTAGTTAGCTGTAGTCGGTACACCCATCCCCAATAGAAGGGAAGTAATCATAGTAAAAAATAAGGTAGGCAACAAGAGCCCTTTTGCTAAATAAACTAATTCAGAGCCTAACCTAAGCCCGAGGCCAGTTTTCGTAACCACTCCTATAATAACCCCTGCAGTAGCACAGGCAATAATAACCCCTAGGGCCGATCTAGCCCCATCTTCTAAGCCAGCTATAACATCCCTAAAGGATATACGCGTGGCCGCCCTTAGCATAGAGGATAGGATGGTCAGACCGATAGCCCATAAGGCTGCCCTCATGGGCGTATAACCCGCTATCAATAAATAGACAATGGCAATAAGGGGTATGGATAGATGTCCCCGCTCCAAAATTATTTTCTTTACTTTAGGTAATTGGTCACGGGGGATTCCTTCCAGACCTTCCTTTTTGGCCTCCAAATGGACCACCAACATAATTCCTGAAAAATATAATAAGGCAGGGATAACTGCCGCCTTGGCCACTTGAATATAGGGGATACCCACAAACTCAGCCATTAAAAATGCGGCCGCACCCATGATAGGTGGCATAAGCTGCCCTCCAGTCGAGGCAGCAGCTTCAACCCCACCAGCAAATTCTGGTTTATAACCTAGCTTCTTCATCATGGGAATGGTTAAACTCCCAGTGCCAGCAACATTAGCCACCGAACTACCAGAGACCGTCCCCATAAGACCACTAGAAAGGACCGCTACCTTAGCAGGTCCACCTCTTGCCCAGCCGGCAATAGCATTCGCCAGGTCGATGAAAAACTTTCCTAAGCCCGTTTTTTCCAAATAAGCTGCAAATAAAATAAACAAGAAAATAAATGTAGCCGAAACCCCCAAAGGTATACCAAAAACACCTTCAGTAGTAAAATACAGATGAACTGCTAATTGCTCTAGAGTCACACCCCGATGGGCAAAGGCCCCTGGAACATTGGGACCCGCCAAAGCATAAGCCAAAAATAATATGGCAATAGTTACAATCGGCCACCCTACTACCCGACGAGCTGCCTCCAAAACCATTAAAACCCCACAAATACCCACAATAATATCAGGTAAAGTGGGTATACCAGACCTCAATACTAAATCCTGATAAAAAACTACTACATAAAGTGGTAGAGCTACTGCTATAACGGTCAATATTGCATCTAAAGGATGCAAATTAGCCCGTGACCATGACTTGCGGGCCGGATATAACAAAAAAACCAAAGCCATGGCAAATGAGAGGTGGACTGCCCTTTGTAAGTGGGCATCCAGACTTCCCCTCATTCCCGTATAAATCTGAAACAAAGAAAAACTAATAGCGATAATAGCTACTAGCCATTTGAATAACCCATCAAAGCGACGGAAATCCGATTCTCGATCATATTTAGCCATGAATTCTTCCATATTTATTTGTTCTTCTTTTGCATCATTGTAGAGCTTATCCATAAAAAACCTTCTTTCCGCCTATCCACTTTTGCCATATGATTTCAGCCTTAGACATTTCTTCATATAATATTTCTATAAGCCTACCCTCAGTAAAAAAATCCTCTAACTTATATTTTTCATCCTTAAATATAATAGATTGCTTTGCAAGTTGCATAAAGCCGAGAGTAATAGAGCTAAATTCCCTATTAACTTCAGTTAATCTAAATACTCCATTATCATTGATTAGGTTCCCTTCCTCAGGCAGAAATGGCAAGCCTACCCCTAGGGACTGAAAATTCGTGGAAGTAAGGACAAGTTGATTATTAGGTGCAAAAATAAAATGTTCCTCTACCCTAGTTTTCTGAACCGAATGGGTATATTCAAGTGTAAAACCTTCTTCACGCTGAATGGGAAGTATTAAGCCATTCCCTCCCCTTAGATCATTTAATACTAAGACTGGGGAGGGATAAAATAAAAAGCAAACAAAAGCGATAAATATGAGACTTAAAATAATCCATTTATATTGGCTTAAATACTTCTTAAACATTCCTTTTAAATTACCCTACTCGTTAAAAAATCTTTCTGCACCAGGATGCATTGGTATAGACATACCTTCTGTAGCAGTCTCATTAGTAATATCTTTTCCTACTGGATGGGCTACAGCTAATCTATCTAAATTACTATAAATAGCCTTGGTAATATTATAGGCAGTGTCTTCATCCATTTTGTCGGTAACTACTAACATAGCTTTAACTGCTATGGCATCCACTTCACCCTTTTGTTTGGGGTAAGCATCTTCAGGAATGGTCACTTTTGTATAGAAAGGATATTCCGCAATTAATTTATCCCTGGCTTCCTCATCTAGACTGATTAGCTTAACATCATGTTGAGCAGAAATATCTTGAATAGCTGCGGTGGGAAATCCTGCGGTAATAAAACCAACATCAACATTACCGTCTTTAAGTCCATTAGCTGCTTCAGCAAAAGATAGATATTGAACCTTAATATCATCATAAGTAATACCATAGGCTTCTAGTATTTGCCTAGCATTAGCTTCAGTTCCGCTACCCTTATCACCGACTGCTACCCTTTTGCCTTTCAAGTCAGCAACCGAATTAATACCTAACTTTTCCAGGGTAACTAACTGGATAGTTTCAGGGTATATAGTAGAAATAGCCCGTAGACCATCAATCTGATTATCCGCAAACATTTCCGTTCCATTTACTGCATAATAAGAAATATCATTTTGAATAAAGGCTATGTCAGCTTCACCACTATTTAATTGGTTGGTATTAGCTACAGAGGCTCCTGTCGAAGCAGCACTTGCATTCATACCCTCAATATTTTGGTTAAGAATTTCCATAATAGCCCCACCTAAGGGATAATATGTACCTGCTGTTCCACCAGTTGCAATAGTTATAAATTGCTTTTCCGCTTTTCCTTCTTTTTCCCCATCCTCTACCTCACCAGTAGTGCCACACCCGACCATTAAAGTTGCCATCATAACCAATACCAACAAATACGCCAAACCCTTTTTCACTCTCATTAAACAGCCTCCTTTTTTTAATATGTCCCTACTTCCTTAGCAAACTATTAATTGTATACATAGTTTTGTAATATTATACTTTATTTTACCGCCTTATAGGTAATTAATTTATTAAATATTTTAAAAACAAGCGAAAATAAAAAAACACCTAGCAGATAAACTGCGCTAGGTGTTTTAGAAGATACTTGATTTACAGGGTCTTAATATTCCTTATAGGCTGCAATATAATCAATAGGGTTCTGAATCATAGGGGTAGCAATACCCGCTTGAACCTTGACCGCATCATAGGTGGTGTCAATAACTATCCATTTACCATCCAGATAGACTTCATTCCAGGCGTGGTATGTTTCCAAGTCATCCTTATGGAATCCCATTATCAACTTGGTAGGAATACCTACACTTCTAAGCATGGCTGCCATCATAGTAGCATAATCATAGCAGATGCCAGATGCCCTATCGAAAGTTACATCTAAATCAGGTATATATCCAGATTGTACTCTTTTAGCTAATTCATAGTCATAATAAATATTATTTACAATATAATTATAGATTGAGCCCACTTTTTCTCGGTCACTTTTAGCTGGTTTTACTAGCTCCTTAGCCTTTACAATGGCTTTAGTTCTATCATGCCAATTTATCATATAACTAGCTTGTAAAAAGACAGCATTGGGCTCCTTTAAGTCTAGCTTAATATCTTCGGATAGTATTGCCTTGTATTTTTTGCCTGCAACTTGTTCACCGATTACAACTTTATAATCACCCTTGCCAATCTGTAATGGGTATTTACCATCTGGCACTACTGGATAATCGTAAGTCTTCATCCCCTTGTTAATGCGGATTATGTAATTAGCTTGACTGGTAGGTTCGTAATCAACAGATATAATGCCCTTTTCTAAGTTAGCCTTGTTAATAAGAGGTTTAGTAGAATTCGCCCATACCTGCCCTGGATATACTAAGACAATTATGCTTAAAATTAGTACTATACTAATTAATCTGTTATTTTTCATTAAAAAACTCCCCTTTCGGAAACTGGCTGCCATCTTAGTTAGACTAAGGAAGACCCTGTAGTTTTGCGCCCCTAGCTTTCGCTAGGTTTGCCTTTATCGGTGGAAAGCCCGATTAATTTATTCTAATTGAAGAATTATTTACCATTTTACTTCTTACAAAACAATATACCATAAGCCATTATTGCTGGCAATAGTTTATTTTTCTAAAGAATGTGATAAAATTCCCTTAATAATTAAACGCTGGGTAGGATTCCGTTCAGGATGGCAAGTAATTAGGGTAATTTCGGCATCTGCTTGCTTTCCCTGTAAGACCCATACGTCTTCAGGCTCTACATATAATTTTTCCCTTACTTCATAAGTAAAAAGAGAATTCCTAGCCTCAACTGTCATTAGATCACCCACATCCAATTCATCCAGACGGTTAAAATGCATACCATATCCATAATTACGATGTCCTGTAATGACATAATTCCCCACTTCCCCTGCTTTAGCTGTATTCTCTAGGCTAGCTGCTGATATAAGTAGATTCCTAGCTGAAGTACCCGTCAAAATAGGTAATCTCAAGTTAATTTTATCTATAATTAATAAGCCCTCTAGGTTCTGGGCGATGTAAGCCTGCCTTTCCTTTTCCTCGGCTTCTAACCTCCTAATCCGCTCCAGATCATCCTCTTCCTCATCTAGCTTATCATTATGCTTATCCTCTGATTCCTCCTCCATTAAGACCTGCGAAATCCTATCCCATTCCTCTAATAATTGTCGCTGTTGATAATCAGCATACATATTCCGTCCAAAGGGATATAGGATTATAGCCAACCCGATTATTATTAATACAGTAGAAATAAACTTCCTCATCTCAAAACCCCTTAAAAAAA
>CAZUSS010000061.1:0-6918 GCA_964623245.1 uncultured Syntrophomonadaceae bacterium | reverse complement strand
ATGCTTTTAAGTATTGTCTATGTTTTGTTTTCTTTTTCCTTGAGTACTTTGTTGACAAAGATATCTACTACGAAGGGGTCGAATTGAGTTCCAGCATTATTCAGCAGTTCCCCGATGGCTTTATCAATGCTCATGGCTTTTCTGTAAACTCTGTCGCTAGTCATAGCATCATATGCATCTACCACTGCAAGAATGCGGGATTCTAGAGGGATTTCGGTACCCCTTAACCCTTGGGGATATCCTTTGCCATCCCATCTTTCATGGTGGGATAATATTTCATGGGCTACATGGGAGAATTCAGGAATATTTTTAGTTATCCTATAGCCTATTTCTGCATGTTTCTTCATTTCCTGCCATTCTTCCATGTTTAATCTGCCTGGTTTGCCAAGTATATGTTGGGGTATAGCTATTTTCCCTATATCATGAATAGTCGATAAAATTTTTAATTTTTCAATTTGGTAATCTTTTAGGCCCATTTTTTCCGCTACTTTGCTACCCAATGCAGCTAACCTTTCGCAATGTTCTTTAGTCTCGTGTGTGTTTTCGCTCATAACGTTTAGTAATGATAGGACTAAATGGCTTCTGGTACTGCGGCTTTGCAATAGCTTTTTATCGTACATTCTTCTCTCACTGAGAAATAGGATATTATATATATCTTCTTCCTTTTTATGTTTAGTTGCCACTCCAACAGATAAATCTAGGAGATAATCCTCTTTTCTTAATATTTCAAGTTCTGCTATTATTTCTTCCACTATCTTTTTTACACTGTCTTCATCTGTAAGGGGTAGAAGTAAACCAAATTCATCTCCGCCTATTCTAGCTACAATACCTTTGCCACCTGCAATCCGCTTAAACAGTTGACCAGTAGTAATTAGTATGTTGTTGCCTACATCATGCCCTAAACTATCATTTATTTCTTTAAGTCCGTTGATATCAGCTACTATAATACTTAAGGGTAGGGTATCAGCTCTATCTTGCAATTCTTGCAACTTTTCCTCCCAATATGAACGGTTTTTCAATCCAGTTAAATTATCGTGGATACTTAGGTATTTTATCCTTTCTTCCTGAATTTTCTGTTCATGGATATCAAAAATTACACCGCGGGCTACGATGAAGCGATCCCCTTCCCAGAAAACCTTAGTCCGATTCCTAACCCATCTGTATTCCCCCCACTTCGCTAGTAAGCGGTAATCCTCGCTGATTACTTCCTTGCTTTCCCTAATAGTGCTAAATAACTTATACAAGTAAGGTTTATCCTCGGGATGCAAGACCTCAAAATAATCACGTCCTAATACTTCATGGACCTCATAGCCCAAGATTTCGGTTATAACTGGACTTATATAAGTAATTATGCGTTTATAGTCACATTCAAAAATAATGCAGTCTATACTTTCTACTAAGTTGCGGTATTTTTCTTCCCTAACTCTTAGTTCCATTTGAATCTTTTCTAGTTCCTCAAATTGTTGTCTTAACTCCTCTTCTGTTGCAGTTAATTGTTCATAGGCGGCTCTTAATTCTTCATTAGCAAGGAGCAATAATTTTTCGTTGTGTTTATAGGAAGTAATATTTCTGAAACATATAAGAAGGATTTTTTGTTTCGCATAATCTATATTGACTACTTGAACTTCTGCATCCCATTTCTTCCCATCAGCTTTTACAAGTTCGGTCTCAAATAAAACTTCTCCCCTATTAATTGCCATATCTATATAGGTGCCTAGAACATCCCTAAGCTTAGGGTAATAAAAGTCAACTTCCAATAGGTGTTTTCCCTTGATTACCCGTTTGTCGGAGATGCTAAATACTTCTATAACTGCCTTGTTATAATCAATGATCTCAAGGCTTTTGGCATCCGCAACTAGGACTGGTGTTTTGTTTTCCATAAAAAGTTGCTTGTAATATTCTATTCGCTTTGGAGTACCCTCACTAACCACGTATTCACCCTCCAAATTTTCGCTGGGAATATTTTAGCTTAGAATCTCATTATATTAGAATTTGAATTGATTTACTAATCCATCTAAGCGCTTGGCATCCTCGGATAGTCTTTGTGAAACTCGATTTATTTCTTGGGCTACCCCTGCCGCACCTTCACTGCCCTTGGCTATTTCTTGGGTTCCGGCAGTAGATTCTTCTATAGTTGCTGCAACTGACTCTATGGCTGAATTAATTTCTTGCATAGAGGTAGCTATAGTATCGACTTGCTCTACAAATAAATTGGTTATTTGGGCCATGCTATCTGAATCATCCTTGTATTGGATACCGATTTCGGACATCATATCATAATCTTTTACTACATCTTCATTGATAAATGTTAGTATGTTTTGGGTATGACTGATTAAGTTATCAATTGATACTTGAACTTGGTTAGTTAAGGCCTGAATATTGGTCACAGTTTGGGATGAATCCTCAGCCAATTTTCTTACTTCCTCGGCTACGACCGCAAATCCTTTACCATGTTCCCCAGCTCTAGCAGCCTCAATAGCTGCATTAAGAGCCAGTAAGTTAGTCTGGTCAGCTATTCCAGCTATACTTTGGGCCAAATGGGATATTTCCTCTACTACTTTAGCTTCCTCGATAGCCTGAACAACTTTTTGGTTAATTTCATTATATATTTCCATAGTATTGACTTTGGCTTTTTCAGCATTATCCTGGACTACTAAGGCCCTTTGTCCGATGGCTTGAGCGTTGTCATTTCCTTGGCTGGCTTCTTGGCTTAAAGTATTTAACATAGCCCCTATTTCCTGACCTGATGCACTAACTTCCTCAGTAGTAGCAGATACTTCCTCCATTCCAGCCGCAATTTCTTCCGTAGAAGCTGATACTTCCTGCACTGTTGAAGCAATGTTTTCCCCAGCTGCTGATGCTTCAGCACTTGATGAATTTAATTCATTAGCACTTTCTATTATTTCCTTCACTACATTGCGCAGACTCTTACCCATAAAATCAAGGGCGCGGGCCATTGTTCCCATCTCATCTTTGCTAGCTAAATACTTTTCTGGTACATCGACACTAAAATCACCATTAGCCATAGTCCGAGCAAAATCTGCAAAGTAGGTGAAATTGCCGATTAAGTTTCTGGTACCAAAGTAAACCAATAGGCAAACTATCAGGATAACTATTGCGATTACAATTATGTTAGTGTGAAGTAGTTTATCCAAGGGTTCAGATAATTCCTCTACTGGTACCGTAACAACTATTGACCAACCTGTTAAAGAAATTGGGGTAAAAGAACCTAATGTCTCTACACCTTGATATGTATAGAGCTCACTGCCTGTCTCCCCATTTATCATCTTCTCCCCCATAGCAGCCATTTCTGTACCTAAATCAAAAATATTCGTAGTTAAAATTACGCTTGGATCAGGGTGGGCTACAGCCGTTCCCTTTTCATCCAAAACAAAGGCATAACCTGTTTGTCCTAATTTTACTTTTCCGACTAATTCTGCAACCTTGTCCGCCTTTATTGAACCACCCATAGCCCCTACAATTTCTCCATCTTGATATACTGGGACAGCAATAGGTACTACTACATTCGAAGTAGCTGCTGAAATTACCGGACTACTAATTATTTTCTCCCCCTTGATAGCAGCTTGAAAATAATCGCGTTCGGCTAAGTCCACCCTTTCTTTGGCATCGGTTATAGCTGAACCATCAGGCCACATAACGTATAGGTTGTCAAAATCATCTCCTAGAACCTCCATTTGTAAGTTTAGGACTTCTATAACTCCATCCTCGTCCATATTCCTGATTTTTTCCAGTTTAGATAAAATCTCCATTTCCTGCACACCGTTTTCAAACCACATCTCGATTTCACTAGCTGAAGAATCTGCTAAGCTAAGCCCAGAACCCGTTATTTCTTCGGTTAATAAATCCTTGCCGACCATATAAGAAGAAATACCCTGACTTATGGAAGCCAATAGGAAAATACCTATTACCCCAGCTAATAATTTGAATCTTAGACTCTGCATAAATTTCATGCCTTCCCCCCCAAGTTATGTATTACTGTACAAAGCCAATTTATAAATCTATCCTAGAAACAACTATTCCCCTCCCTACCTAAAGCAATTTATAATATTTTTCATTATTAAGTGACATTCTTTCGCACTCCCTACTATAATTCGCACAATATTTGTTAAATTCCTTCAATTCTAAGGTCCTAAATTTCCTTCATTATTGTATTAATTTCGGATGTTTGGCCTAATTTTTCGATATTTGTCACCATAAAAAGTATAATAAGGGAATTTGTTTAACCTGTCAATAAAAAGAAAAAAAGGGATATGCTTGATCCGCATACCCCTCTAAATCTTTTTTA
The DNA here is from genome assembly GCA_964623245.1 of uncultured Syntrophomonadaceae bacterium. GTDB lineage: Bacteria > Bacillota > Syntrophomonadia > Syntrophomonadales > Syntrophomonadaceae > JAAYRQ01. Next base: position 2,612 of record CAZUSS010000061.1, on the reverse strand, counting down.
TTATTTCTTTTTAGTGGTCTTCTTCTTGGTTTTAGAAGCTGGTTTAACTTGTGCTGCCACAGCTTCTTTTAAGGATTTACCTGGTTTGAATGCTGGAACTTTGGTGGCGGGGACTAAAATCTCTTCCCCAGTAGCAGGGCTAATAACTTTTCTTTCCTTTCGATCTCTCACCTCAAAACTACCAAAACCAATAATTTGTACTCTGTCTCCCTTAGCTAAAGCTTCTTGAATACTTGCTACAAGCGCATCTAGAGCTTTTGCGGCATCCTTTTGGGTCATTTCAGCTTTCTCTGCTAAAGCTTTTACAAGTTCCGTTTTATTCACACTTAGTCCTCCCTTTTATTTTTTAACCTTATTTAAGATTCCTCAAAAAAGCGGCAATTCCTGCAAATAAATTTACTTTTTTGAATTGTTTTCTATAATCTTGTTACTATTAACATTTTACCAAATTCAGAGAAACTTATGCATTAAAATACCTATATAACTGCCTTACCTCTTGGTTTTAGTCTATTACCTCTATAATATTAATGTTTCTTTCTTCAGCCAAATTGACAAAATCGTCCCCCACCATTACAGTGGGCCTAGTTGGTTGGGTGGTATTTATAAATATTACTATACCTTTTTGTCCATCTGATAAAATAACTTCATTTCCTACATAGAAATTAGTAATTTTATCGCAAAATACCTTGGTTATCTTGGGATCTAGCTTGGAAAAGGATTCCTCCCATAATAATTCTACAGCTTCATAAGGGGAACTTTTAGGAGAATAGACCCTATTAGAAGTAAGGGCATCATACACATCGGCTACTGCAACAACCGAAGCTAAGAAATTACCATAACCCGATATTCCCGTAGGATATCCGGAGCCATCAGCCCTTTCGTGATGTAATAAGATTGCCTTGGCCACATCTTGGGGAATCCAATCATACTCGCTAACTAAGTTATAGCCTAAAATAGAATGTTTTTTTATTTCTTCGAATTCTTCTGCAGTAAGTTTATCAGGTTTGCCTAATATATCATCATCAATGAAAACTTTGCCCAGATCGTGTAGAAGGCCTGCCATTCCTAAGTGCCTAATTGTATCTTTATCACATTTTAACCATCTACCAATTAGAATTGAAAGCAGTGCTACATTAACAGAATGGGTAAATAAATAGTCATCTTTTTCTTTCATAAGCCGCATCTGCCGAAATAAATCATTTACATCAAAAACCTGTTCCAAAAGAAAATTTACGGTTTGGTTAATTTCCTCTTTATCTAGTTTTTTGCCCAGTTTAGCCCCAATCATAAAGGATTTAACTACTGCCAATGCTGAATCAAATACATCTTGGAAACTTTTTTCACTTTTTTGTCTAGGTGAAGCTTCCCAAATATAAACTTCGTTTATATCCCTGGCCAAAAAACCATCTAGTAATTCCTTAGTTAAAACAGTACCCTTGTTCAATAACAACTTTGAATCATGGGAAAAAATGTCCTTTCCTAAAACTACCCCAGGTTTTAAGCTTGCCACTTTTATCTTATACATTATCACTTCCCCTTATTTCTGGATTCTTTTATGTCATTCTACAAATATATTTATATCCCTTCTAATTTCCTGTAAAAAATGCGATTATATACGCATTTATGGAGGCTTTATCAAAATATTCCCTAAACATATTGGTTAAACTAGGGGTCTTGGTGATGGGTTAAATGTATTTGAAGTAGTCCTGCGAGGAAAATGGACTAATTTTTATATTTAAATTGCGCCTAGAAGATACTTCCTTTAACCACCTTGCCATTTGGTAGATCATAATTTTCTCTGTCCCGTGATGTCCTGCATCAATGACCGCCAGACCTAATTCCTCAGCTTTCTGTGCTTCATGGTATTTTACGTCCCCTGTAACTAAAACATCAACATTTTGCTGGGCTACCTTATGGATAAAACTGGCTCCGCTACCCCCGATAACCGCTACCCTTTTTACTCTTTTATCCAAATCCCCCACCACCCGGAGGTATTCTAAGTTTAATTGTGATTTTACTTGATTAGCAAAATCCTTTAAAGTAAGACTTGCGGGTAAAAGACCTATTCTACCTAAACCGTATGCCTTGCCAGGATTCTGCAGTTCATACAGATCATAAGCGACTTCTTCATAAGGATGTGCAGCCTGCATAGCTCTTAGTACTTGGGCCAGCTTGCTTTTATAAACTACTGTTTCTAGGCGGTATTCTTCGACCTCTGAAAGCTGACCAGCTTGACCGGAGAAAGGATTAGTGGCTTCCCCAGGCTTAAATGTTCCTATACCCAAAGTACGAAAAGTGCAATCCGAATAGTTACCGATATGCCCAGAACCAGCATCATTAATAGCTTGTCTCACTTCACTTATGTGGCTAGTCGGTAGATAAACTACTAATTTAATTAGACTGTCTTCTTTATCTCGGTCTAAAAGGCTAACACTATCTAGACCCAGCAAGGAGGCTAGCCAATCATTTAAACCATTTTCACCCATATCCAGATTAGTATGGGCACTATAAACGGTTAGATTATTTTTAATTATTTCCCTTATTAGTTGACCTTGGTAGCTATTGTAGTTAATGCTTTTCAGCCCCTGCATAAACATGGGGTGATGGGTAAT
>CAZUSS010000060.1:0-7242 GCA_964623245.1 uncultured Syntrophomonadaceae bacterium | reverse complement strand
TTACTAGGGAAATAAATAAACTAGAATTACAGAATAAAATAAGACAAGAAAATGGTATGATAACTGCAGTTGAAACTGATTGCGGTCGTCGTTTTGTATTTTTAAATGTATTTATAGTTCCAATCAGAATTGCAGATGATATATTTGATAATCCTGAAAAAGTTATAGCTACATTCAAAGGAGATGCAGAAGCAGCTTCTACCAAAGATATGGATGGGCTAAATAAGGCCCAGGAAACAAAATTTACTCATGTGCTTAATCAATCGCAGTCAGGTGCAAACAAAGCGGCCAATGTAGGGATAAATATGGGAACAGCTGCAGGAATGTTTACGGGAACTTCTGGGGCCATGGCTGCCTTTATGGGTGGCGGGGCCAAAATAGCATCTGCACCTTTTGTGACGGCCTTTAACCTAGGACATGCTTTAGTTAAACATAATAAAGAAAATAAAACTTTAATGGCTGATGGACAGGAGCCCATATCTTTTACAGGAAGAAGTACTAAATTTGGTGCAGCAACTCAAACTTTAACAGCGATTGCTTTGTCTCCGCTTGGAAGCACTAATATCCCAGTAAAGGCTGGGCAATATGCTGACAAAGCAGGTGGTTGGGTAAGCAATATAGATATGTATAGCTAAAATAGTTGGCTCCTAAAAGGGCCAACTATTTTTTTGGGGGTGGTATAGAATGGATCGTAATAATCATGATAATGTAGAAGATAAATCAATGGCTAGCATAAAAAAAGGTGGAAAGAAATCAATACGGCTTGCACAAAGAGCAAGGCGTATGGCAAAGTTTCTCATCCCGCTTTTAAAAGCAGCACTTCCCTTCCTTCTGATAATATTAGCTATTTTTCTAATATCCTTTTTAATTCTATTGGTGGTATTTTGGGCCGCCCCCCAAGGCAGTCTTTATACTACTACAGAACATACAACTGAAGATGAAAGATTACTAGAACTCTACGAGGAGCTTGCAGATGAAAACAACTTAAAGGAACGTTGGCTAGTTAGTGGCGAATCTTCAATGGATAGTCCTTGGTATCCAGGGGAAGGTAAGCATTACCACAGTGTTTTCAGCAATACTGGCAGAGAACTAGTAGATAATGCTGGTAAAGATAAAAAATTCTTTGAAACCTTTGGCCAGATACATGCAGGAAATATATTTTACATAATAAGCCATGGTTTATCAGAAACAGATGATGAGTACAAAGCTAAAGTGGCAGATGAATTTAAACCCTATCTGTATTATAAAGATTCCAGTATCACTACTTGTAGCTTAGCAACAGATGAAGATGGTAATACATACTGTAGTTGCAGTACAACTGATATATTTCTCATAGTAGAAGCCTATACGATACAAGGACATTATATATATGAGTACGAATGGCAGACAGATGCTGATAGTGACGGATGAACAACTACTTACGAACGTCTGGTAGGCGAAACGCAAATTTTAGATAATCGTTGGCAAAGGCTTGATGATTGGGTTCAGGAAGAATATAGCCTAGAGGATGAGGAAGATATACCATTTCTACGCACAGCAGTATTTGAGGGTGGAAAGGGCTATACTAAATTTGAAGAAGCTCTCGAATGGTTATTAGAAGACGGGGAAATTAATTCATTTTTTGCCTCAGAGGGAATGATACCTATAAATCTACTAGGATATTTTGAAAAAGCCGAAGAAGCTTTTGGTATTCCTCGCTGGTTCCTAGCAGCTTTAGCCTTAAAAGAAAGTAGCTTTAATCCTGAAGCAGAAAACCCTTCGGGAGCATATGGGCTATTCCAACTAATGCCTGCAATACAAAAACAAGAAGTAGATAGATTAATAAATAACCATTCACACTTACTTCCACAAGCCTTCTTAGATAAATATAAGAACAGTACAAAAGATGAAGCATACTACAAGAATGCAGTATCCGACCCCTATATAAATACCCTATGTGGTGCCCTGCACCTTATCAGTAAAGGGATGGATCCTTCAGCAATAGACTGGAAGTCAAGTAAATGGAAAGAGCAAACCTTGCCTTACCTAGCCTCTTATGGTGGCTACTACGGTGGCGTACCCAAAAACTTATGGGGACAATATGGAATAACAAGCGAAGACGAAGCTAAAAGCCTAGATAAAATGAATAAATGGGCAAAAGAAGTTTATGTTTCAAGCATATGGGAGAATGCTGAGAATTTTGCAACTAGAACTATTATTTCACCAACAATAAATGCCCCCATAACTGCAGTCTTTGGGCAAAAAGGCAAATACTGGGCCAACGGACATACTGGTATAGACTTGGGTGTACCAACTGGAACCCCCGTTTTTGCAGTAGCAAACGCTGAAGTAATCTTTACTGGATGGAACGGATCATATGGTAACTACGTGATTATAAGTAACGGTTTCTATAATTTCCTTTATGGCCATTTAAGCACTATTAGTACAAGTGTTGGAAGCAAAGTATCAGCAGGACAGACATTAGGCAGGTCAGGGAATACAGGTAATTCTTCTGGGCCACACCTACATTTTGAAGTTAGAGACATAAGGGGAACTTGCATAGATCCCATGATTTTCTTGAAATAGTGCTAAGATTCTTTCCAAAACCCTTTACTTTTCCAATCAAGTTTCGTATAATAGTAAATAAGAATAGCTCTTGAAATGCAAGGGCTATTTTTTATACCTTTTAAAAGATGTCAATAACTTTTACAATTACCCCCCTTCCTCCAAATGCGGACGCACGTCCGCCTCCTTACTTTAAAAAAGGCAGGTACATTAAGTACCTGCCACTTTTTAAGTGGGTAAAAAGAAGGATAATAAGGCGAATGTGTCTAAAATTTCTATTATAGGTAAAATTATGGCATTTAATCTTCACGGCCATTCATAAGAAATATCAGGGGGTAGTTAAATGAGAAAGTCACCTAAGAAAAGCATTCTCACTGTTCTTTTTGATTATATCAAAGCAGGTAAAAGCGCAAAGGAGCTTAATGATTACACTGAAAGCATAATTGCGGAGAAGGTGCTTGGTTATTCAGACCATTTTTATAATGAACTGCACCAACGGATAAAAGGAACTAACATTCCAGAAAAGTTATTTAAAATAGAGGACGACTTACATTGGTTTATTCAGGTAATTTTATTTCTTAAGACTCAACGTGAAAATCTGGATATTGGCATAACAAGGCTAACAGTAGCTTACTTCTATCTCAAAAACATCAATAATAACAAAGTGGATTTTGATTACTTTAGGGAATATGTAAGAAACAAAATACAACCCAGCGAAGTCAATATAAGCATTGTTGAAAAAATATTGTTTGGGTTAAACACTAATTCCGCAAGCAAGAACGGTGGGGACAGTAGTGTTTGGAGGGTATTCCCTAATCACACCTATGATTCAACAAGAGGGCCTTCAAAATATCAAATATTAAGGGATGAGTTGGGTGAAGCAATAGAAAACTCTAATCTTGATGAAGTGCAGTTAGTCATAGCTAAAATGAGTGAGCTTAAAGAAACTGAGGCTTACCAAGGGCTTTTTCCCAATGAGAAAAGAGACCTTATGAACATATTGAATAACTTTAATGATATTATGTATAATTTTGTAACTATTCCAAAGAACGAATTGTACGAACTAAAAAATAGGCTTGATTCTCATAATTATGAAACTATCGAAAAAACCTTGTCTGATATAAATAAACTAGAAGCTAAGAACCAAGCTGATGAAATTCATATAGAAAAACTCAGAAATGCAGCGATGGTTAAATTGAAAAATTTAAGATGGAGACGTAAAAGAAAGCTTGACAAAGATTCTGGCAAAACGACAAACCTTCAGGGAAGAATCCATCAGAAAAGAATTAAATACACACCTACATATAGCAAATTGCCTGAAATCGAAAGCATGCTAGCAATATACTTTGAAATTGCCCAAGAAAGAATAATGGAGCGGAAATATGGCTTACCAGGGACATTAGAAATCCCGTTGCCTTTTTCAGGGTATGATAATGCCCGAATTTCAGAAGTTCGTGGCAAATATATATGCGACTTAATAATAAGTGGGACACCACATAAATTTGATTTATATCAAAAGCACGTAGAGGATTATGCCCTTATACAAGTTTATATTTTAGTGAATATTTCGGACATTGTGAAGGAACGGGAAACAAAGATAATTAATTTCAGTAACAATAAGAATAGGTCAGTAAGCCTTTCAGTTAAAAATCCGAAAAATGAAATGCACTTCCCGAAATATAAACACAAATACAAGACAGCCACTAAACTAAAGCCCAAAAACAAAAAAAGCTCTAACAAAGCTCCCAGATACAAGAAAACATGGCATTATAGATACTATGGGACTGACTTTTCCTGCGATGGGGATGCGCTAAGAAGGGCTTTAATCTATACGGGAGTGGCATATGTACCTCCTGGATATACATTTGTAAGCCCAAGCCCCAGCGATCTGGATGGAGAACATTTAATTATTGAAACAGAACTTTCTAAGTCCTTCCTTCAGTCCTTAAGGAGTGCAGGCTTTACTAGTTAATAAGGTAAAGAGTACAATTACCTCTCTGTGTTAAAAGGCTAAAAGGTGTCAGTCTAAGGAGTTGATAATTCCATGGTAACTATAATGTTTGTATTAAACCTGATTGTAAACTGGGCGGCAATAGGCTCATTAGTTACAGTAATTTATCTATGTGTATTTGACAATTTTAATTGGATAGTCATATCAGCAATAACTACAACGATAATGGCCTTGTCTGTCATATATATACTCTCCCCCACTGCAGATAAAAACAGAAGAAGGCCGTATAGAGAGTTAACCCAAAAAGAACATAATCATGTATACCCAGCATTCATACATATTTTTAACCGAACAAATTTAAAAAACCCTCCAGTATTATTGATCCAGGATGAGGCTATCCCTAATGCTATGGTTATAGGGCCGAATACAATGGTTTTAAACATGGGTTTACTTACCTCATGCAATCAAAGAGAGGTCTCCGCAGTAATGGCCCACGAGTTTGGGCATATAGTTTCAGGGGATGCCAAAAAGAAACTAGTAAATTATGCTATAAATAGGGTGGGAGACCTAGTGTTAGGTACAGCAGTATTAATAATAATGTTAATATCAAATGATGGAAAAAGGATACTCTTGTTCCCCTTTGTAGCTATTGCGATAGTATTAAAGTTAATCAGAGCGATATTAGTTGGGGTACTACAGCTAGGACACTTAGCGGTAGATAGGGCAGGAGAACACACCGCTGATGCTTTTGTTAAAGAGCTGGGCTTAGGCGAGGAATTGGCCGACTTCTTTAGTAGAACACAAGATAACAAAGGGTTCTTATTATTTAGGACACACCCCTATAGTAAAAACAGAATCAAAAGACTGAGGTCCCAAGAAAACTAGTCGCGAACAGCGGCTCTTTTTTTTAAAAAAGGGAGGGGGTAGCTATGTATGAGACCCTTGCACTAATAGCCTACAAGCAAACAAATAATCCAAAGGACGCCTGGGAGAGATACCTGGTGATAACAAAATACTCTCCTTCTTGCACAAAGGAAGATTTCGAAAAATGGTACCCCAAACAACAAAAGCAAACATAATCTTTTACTAAAGGAGTTGAAGATATGGGAGTAATTCTTGCAACTGGAATAACTAGCCTGGAGGTTGCCTTAGAAGCAGAAGGCTTTAAGCGGTGCTATAACCGTTCTGTAATTATGGATGTGGTAAAGGAATGGAAGTCAGAAATAGTTATATTATCTCCTTACTTAAATGGGGCTGAGGACATTATAACAGAAGTAGTAGTCCCCTTAAGAGAAGAGGGGATAAGAATAATATTTCTACCAGGTAGCACAAAAGACACCGAAGCAATAGAATGGGCAAAAAAACTTATACCCTGGGGAGTATATTGTTATATATTTGATCCAGTTACAACGGATAAGATTAAAGATAGGATAAATAATCCTGGCAGAATAAAAGATTTACCACATACAATACAGGAAGCGATTCCTGCTTCATTAGGAGAAAGCGGAGATTTAATTGATGATATACTGGAAGATTTACTAGAAGTTCCAGGGGGAGATAGCAAGCCTAGCCCTATGAATAGCCTTAAAGGTTCAGTAAAAAAAGAAAAACCTAAAATTAATAAAGGAATAGGGCCTATATCCCTCCTAAAAGCTAGGCGGATAAAAAAGCAGCCAATCAAATCTCCCCGAAATAATATCTTTTCCCCCAGGAATGTCTTTTGTAAGACTGGATATATAAGGGATGGCGAGTTTAAAAAGGTCAAGGTTAATGCGATAGAAGAATTAATCCAACCAAACATAGAAGGCATAGTGATTCCTGCGAAATGGGGATATGAGCCAATTAAAAAGTATCGCAGATTAAGCGAAACTAAAACAATTCCCTTGATAGTATTAAATGGCGATACACAACATATTCTTGCTGGGGCAGATCGAATTACCCCTAGAATAAGTGAAAGAATAATACAAGATGTTACTGCTTATTCACGACAGCTTAAAATAATGTGGGAGACAGCTATTATTTGTTCTAAAACGGGATTACCTAAATCGGAGTTTTACCATACTTGGTTTGAAAGACAAAAGGATCAAAAGAGAATATTCTCGGCAGCATATTTCGACTTAGATAAATTTTCAGCAGTAAACGATACTTATGGCCATACAGTAGGCGATATAGTCTTATACCAATTTGCACAATTTCTAAAGAATAACACTAGAGAACAAGACATAGCAATCAGGTGGGGTGGCGAAGAATTTGTTGTTATTTTGCCTGATACTAATGCAAGACAAGGCTATATAATGATTGATAGATTACGTGAAATGTGGGCAGAAAAAAATATTGTTTTACCCGATGGGCAAGTGTTAAAAAGCACTTTTTCAGCGGGTGTTGCACAACATAAAGAACATAAAGGTGGTACTGATGTAATAGATAAGGCAGACAACCTAATGTACCGAGCTAAAAATAGCGGGAGGAACAAGGTAATCTTATCTAGAGATGCTATACATACCAAAATTATAATATTAGGTAATGTACCAACCGCATTTTTAGTAAAACAAGGCTATCAAATAGTAACCGATTACAAGGATGCTGACTGCATCATAAGTGATATAACCACATTGCTAGCATTGCCAGAGGGTATTATCCCACAAAGCATTACCCTATATGTATTGGGTACGGGTAAGCCTAGTGATTTTAAGATTAAGAGAACTTATTTTGATGCAATGTTATTTAGCTCCCTAGAAAAAATAGTT
>CAZUSS010000059.1:0-8041 GCA_964623245.1 uncultured Syntrophomonadaceae bacterium | reverse complement strand
GACTTTACGACCAAGTCAGGATTTTGTTTTTATGGGTAATCTAGTTTGTCTAGGGGAGGATTGCTTAATGGAAAGCATAACAGCAACAAAGGAAGTAAGGGTTGAAAGAAGAGAGGCTAAAAGTAAATTTGATTATAGATATTTAGGGAAGAAAATTAAGTTCCAAATACTGTGGTTGCTCCCTGTCTTAATTTTTTTTATTGTTTTGACCCAAGGTCGCTATCCCCTAAGTCCTAGCGAAATCGTAATTCTGATTTATGCCAAAATATTTAGTCTAGAAACTAGCATTGATGCTACAACAGCTAGTATTCTTTTTGATGTTAGGTTACCTCGAATATTTGCTGCTATGTTAATTGGGACGGCTTTATCAGTTTCTGGTACCGCCTATCAGGGAATATTTAAAAATCCCTTAGTATCACCGGATATTCTGGGGGTCTCAGCGGGTGCAGGTTTTGGTGCTGCTCTAGCTATTATGTTTTCTTTAGGTATGTGGGAAATACACCTAATATCTTTTGCCTTCGGTATTTTAGCCGTAATGGTTACTTACGCGGTAAGTTCCAGGGTTAAAAGCGGAGAAAATACTATAATCATGGTTTTGGCAGGCATATTAGTAGGCACCATATTCACTTCGCTTATCTCCTTTATAAAATGTGTAGCTGATCCATTTAACAAGCTTCCTGCTATTACTTTTTGGCTAATGGGGGGTCTAACTTCAGTTACCTTTGCCCAACTGAAATTAATTATAATCCCCATGATTATAGGTATAATTCCCTTGTATATTTTAAGATGGAGGCTAAATGTCTTATCCCTAGGGGAAGAGGAAGCACAGGCTCTTGGGGTAAATACTACTAGACTGAAGGGTATAGTGATTATAAGTGCTACTCTTTTGACTGCTGCGGCAGTTTCGGTTAGTGGTATTATCGGTTGGATAGGCTTAGTTATTCCTCATTTATGTCGGGCCTTGGTAGGACCCAATTATAAGACCCTAATTCCCGTCTCCATAGTAGTGGGAAGTTCCTTTTTATTAGTCGTAGATACCTTGGCTCGGGTGGCTATGCCCCTAGAAATACCCTTAGGAATATTGACATCCTTAATAGGTGCACCATTTTTCATGTACTTGATTACTAGGACTAGGAGGGGATGGAAGTGAAGTTACAACTAGACAATGTGGCCTTCGCTTATGATAACAAGAAAGATGTTTTTACCGGCATATCATTAAGCATCGAAACTGGGGATTTACTGTGCCTATTAGGGCCGAATGGGGCTGGCAAAACCACCTTGTTTAAGACCTTATTAGGTTTATTAAAACCCCAACTAGGCCAAATTTATTTAAATGAGCGTAATATTTCAGATTGGAGTAGGAAAAAGTTAGCCCATTTTATGGGCTATGTACCCCAAAGTCATATTCCCCCATTTCCTTATAGTGTTATGGATATTGTGTTGATGGGGAGAACGGCCCACCTGAGGAACTATGCATCACCTAATCGTCAAGATAAAAAAATAGCCCAGGAATCCCTGGATACTTTAGGGATATCCCACCTCAGGAAGGCAAATTATGCGGAAATAAGCGGTGGTGAACGCCAACTGGCTTTGATCGCCCGGGCCCTCACCCAGCAACCCCAATTTCTTGTCTTAGATGAGCCTACCTCTAATTTAGATTTTGGCAATCAGGTCAAGGTGCTCAATTGTATCAAACTTTTAGCTGATCAGGGTTTGGGAGTCATAATGTCATCTCATTTCCCTGATGATGCTTTTCAATATGCAACTAAGGTTGCATTACTAAAGGATGGGCAAATACAAAGAAGGGGCAGACCTGAGGAGGTTTTAACCGAAGAAAACCTGCGCCAAATATACAATGTGGATATAAAAATTGCCATAGCCTATGCGGGAAATGGTGAAGGTTATAGGGTATGTATTCCGGTAGTTGCATAATCAATTATTAAACGATTCATAAGGAGGCTTGGAAATGAAACGATATATTGAATTGTTACTGATAATTTGCTTGGGTCTTAGCTTAATTGGTTGCCAAGTAGATAATCAAGAAAATACGGTCTCTAATGATAAACAGACTATTACTGATATGGCAGGTCGGTCCTTGGAAATTCCCAGCGAAATAAACACAGCCTACTCAACTGGTCCAGTAGGTACAGTTTTTCTTTATACCCTGGCACCCCAAAAATTGGCGGGCTGGAATAGTCCCTTAAGGGAAATTGAAAAAAGATATATTAAGGCGGAATTTCATGATTTACCTAGCCTAGGTGTCTGGCGGGGGAGCAATACTACTGGTAGCATTGAAGAACTCTTGCGTACTAAACCAGATATTGTTATCAGTATGGGTGATGTAAGCCCCGAATATATAGCGGATGCTGATGCCATCCAAGCACAAATTGGTATTCCTGTAATCATGGTAGATGGAAGTTTGAACAAACTAAATGCATCTTATGAATTTTTGGGTAAATTATTGGGCTGTGAAGATAGGGCTGAGGAATTGGGGACATATTGTGCTGATGCGCTTGAAAGGGTAGAAAAACTAGTTTCCAGCTTACCCGAGGCAGAACAAGTAAGGGTTTATTATGCTGAAGGGCCCTATGGTCTCGACACTGAACCAAAAGGCTCTATAAATGCGGAAGCAATAGAGATGGCTGGGGCTTTTAATGTTGCTGATGCAGGTAATCTAGAAGTTAGGCGTATGCAGACATCTATGGAACAGATAGTCATGTGGGAACCTGAGCTAATTATCGTCAGCTCAGATGGAGACGAAAAGCAGGCCATTTACAATTTGATTTTAGAAGATAAGGCTTGGAGTAATGTTAAAGCAGTCAAGGAAAAAAAGGTTTTCGAAGTGCCCTGTGCACCATACGATTGGATTAATAGGCCCCCCTCGGTAGCACGTATTTTAGGCATAGAGTGGCTAGCCAATCTGCTTTATCCGGATCTTTACCCTATTGACATCAAGGGGGAAACAGATAATTTCTTTAAGCTCTTTTATGATTACACCCTAACTGGAGAAGAAATGGATAGGCTCTTTGAATTTGCCGAAAGAGGATAAGTATGATTAGGAATATTTTTTTAACTGGCCCGAGAAATGTGGGGAAAAGTACTATAATCAAAGCAGTCTTAGCCTTGTTTGATGGCACAATAGGGGGTTTTGTTACTCTACCTAAGTTATTAACCAATGAGAGACGTGTTTTCCTTATGGATTCTTTTAACCTAGAATATCCAAAAAACTATATACCTTATATTTGCCAATTTGGTAGAGATGGTAGTCTAGAGCCTATCCTAAGGACCTTTGATGACTTTGGAGTGAGAATCCTAAAGGATGCCCTGCAGAAAGAGGTAGACCTAATCGTCATGGATGAGCTCGGGGTTTTTGAATCTGCAGCTAAGAGTTTCCAAGAAGAGGTCAAGCTATGTTTGGCATCTTCCATTCCAGTATTAGGTGTGATAAAGGCTAAGGACACCAAATTTCTAAGGGAGATTTCAGACCGCACCGATGTCCAGGTGCTGGACATTACAATAGATAATCGTAGGCAGATGCAGAACAAAATTCAAAATATAATATTAAACCAGTTAAATCCCATAGCAAATAAGGAAAGGCGGTAAGAGTATGTTTGTCTTTGACGCGGGTATATTGCCTGATCAATATTCTATGTTATTATTTCATGCCTTGGCCAGACAGGAAATCGAATCTTTAGTTCTAGTATCCCCAGAAAACCCCATAATTTCTTTGGGATATTTTCAAGATTTAGGGGGAGTAGACCTAGATTACTGTGCCAAAAACGCTATACCAATTATGCGCCGCGAATTAGGTGGAGGTACTACATTATTGGATAGGAACCAGATATTTTACCAGTTAATTGTAAAGAAGGATAATCCTCTTTTACCTCCTAGTATTGCTGAACTTTACCAGAAGTTTTCCCAGCCCGTGATAGATACCTATGCTGATTTAGGGGTAAAAACAAAATTTAAAGCTGTGAATGATATTATTACTGATGCGGGCCGCAAGATTTCGGGTGAAGGTGGTGGCGATATAGGCGAATGTACAGTTTTTGTAGGTGGAATCTTGTTAGACTTTGACTTTGGACTCATGTCAAAGGTGCTCAAGGTTCCGGATGAAAAATTCCGCGATAAAATCTACAAAACTATGGAAGAAAATATGACTACCCTGAAAAGGGAATTAGGCCGAATGCCAAAACGCCAAAAGGTTATCGACTTATTAATTAAAAACTTCAGCAAACTTACTGGACCACTTACTCCTGATATGGTCCCCGAGGCTGTCTGGGATTTGGCTAGAATACTGGGCCAAGACTTTAAGTCTGAGGAATTTCTGCATCGTAACAGTCGTAAACAGGATCAACTCAAAATCGGGGCAGGGGTTAGTATGAAACAGGGTCTATACAAGGCCCCAGGTGGATTGATACAAGCTGTTACTGTCATTCGTGATGCTTATATTGAATCTGTACAGTTAAGTGGGGATTTCACATTTTACCCCAAGGACAGCCTACCCTTGCTAGCCGATAGCTTGCAGGGGGTTGAATTTACCCCCGAAACGGTTGGGGCAAAAGTTAATCTGGTCTTGCAAGAACTTAATCCAGAAATGCCAGGGGTAAGTGCCCTGGATATTTGCCGGGCAATTTTTAATGATGAATAGGAATGGGGATAAATTGTGGACTTATATAATTTAGGTTATGTGACCTGGTGGGAATCTCAATCTTATTATCATGCCCTAGCCCACTTGGGAAGGGAAGGAATAATTTTATGTGCCCCAGATTCCGCCTATGTCTGTCTGGGTTTACATGATGATCTTGAGCAAGAAGTAGACATGGAATTTTGCCAAGCAAGGCAAATACCAATTCTGCGTAGGGAAACAGGTGGAGGGGTAGTCTATCTTGATAGTAAACAAATATTTTATCAGTTAGTTCTAAGGCAAGACAATGCCAAACTGCCTTTCCGCCGGGAAAGATTTTACCCTGTTTTTTTACAAGCTCCCATTGAAGTATACCATGCTTTGGGGGTAGCAGCTGAATATAAGCCACCTGCAGATTTGGTAGCTAAGGGGGCTAAATGTTCTGGAAATGCAGCAGGTGATATTGGCCCAGGGGTAGCCTTCGTAGGCAATATTTTATTGGATTTTGATTTTTTTACTATGGCTAATCTGCTTAAGAGCCCTAATTCCCGTTATAGGGAATGTTTGAATAAATCTATGCGAAACAACATGACAACGGTTAAGGACTGGTCTGATAAATTGCCTTCTTATGATCAGGTAGCTGGCTTATTGGCCCAGGAATATTCCAAAATATTCGGTCCCTTAAGAGCCCAGAAAATGGACAAAGAATTAAGGGAAACTGCTCTAATGTTTCGGGATAAACTTACCTCATCTAAATGGTTGGAAAAACGGGGACGTAAAACTTTTAACCGGCTAGTTAAAATTGCGGAAGGTCTATATCTCCACGCAGGTCGAACAAAAAATACACACTTTGTCGCTTTAGTAAGGGATGGCATTGTGGAGGAATTTTATTTAATAGATAGCCAAGGGCAAGCTGAAGGGAAAAAAGAAAAATACCAGGGCTTACCTTTGACGGAATTACCATTAGAAGCAAATGGATAAAATTGTGGAAAGGAGTTTAGAAATGGATAGACAAGCAAGTAATATTCCTAAAAACTTATTATACGATAAAGAAAACTACTGGGTAAAAATAGAAGGTGATGTAGCTACCTTGGGGCTTACCGACTATGGACAAAAGACTATTGGGGATATTTTATATATAGAGCTGGAAGATTTGGGAATTCCCGTTATTACTAGGGGGGAACTAGGTTCCATTGAAGCAGGTAAATGGGTAGGTAAAATCTATGCACCGCTTGATGCTACTATCATTGAGGAAAATGAGGAAGTCCTTTTAAAACCACGTATTGTCAATCAAGATCCATATGAAAAAGGGTGGCTTTTGCGCTTCAAAATTGGTGATATCGAGCAAACAGAGGCCCTGATGAATAGTCTTGAATACGCTAGGTGGGTAGCAGAACAGATAGAAAAGGAAAAGGAGGATATGTGCCTATATGAATAATACTTGGCGGCTCCTGGATCTAGGTGCTAAATCTGGCGCCTATAATATGGCTATTGATAAGGTTATAATAGAAAGCCTTAGTGAGGGAAAAGTGCCAAATACCTTTCGTTTTTTACAATTTAGACCTCATTGTGCCTTAGTTGGCTACCATCAATCAGTGGATTTAGAAATAGAGGAAGAATATTGTCGGCAAAATGGTATAGATATTAATCGTCGGATTACTGGTGGTGGTGGTATATATTTAGATGAAAGTCAATTAGGCTGGGAAATATTTGCCCTTAAGAATTCACCAGGAATTCCCAAAAAAACGGAAGATTTATATAGCTTGATGTGTGAAAGTGCCATAACTGGCTTACGGAAATTAGGCATCACCGCCAAATTTCGGCCCCAAAATGATATAGAGGTAGAAGGACGCAAAATTTCAGGGACGGGTGGAACAGAATTTGGCCAGGCCCTTTTATATCATGGCTCCCTATTAATAGATTTTGATGTAGATACCATGGTAGCTTGTTTGAAGCTGCCAGTGCAAAAACTATCAGATAAGGATATCTTATCTTTTAAACAAAGGGTTATTTCAATCAAAGAGGCCATAGGGTATGTGCCCCCTATTGCAGAAATTAAGGAGGCCTTGGTGGCAGGTTTTCGGGAAGTGCTGGGTATTGCCCTAGAACCTAATTCTATGACTAGTGAAGAAGAAGCAAAACTAGAGAAGTATCTCCCTATGTTTTCATCTGATACATGGATTTACGGTAAAAGAGCTTTTGATACAGGTGTAGATTCATATGCTGTTGACTATAAGGCTAGTGGAGGATTGATTCGGGTATCAATACGTTTAGATACTAATCGGGAACTAATTAAAACCCTTTTCATTACTGGTGATTTCTTTGCTTATCCTTCTAGAAGTATTTTAGATTTGGAGGCATTTTTGAAAAATAGCAGCTTTTCACCTGATGTACTAAGAAAAAATATTAAGCAATTTTTTGCCCAACAGCAAGTTACTATTCCTGGTATAGGTCCAGAAGATTTTGTGCAAGCAATATTAGCAGCTATCGCCAAAACTGAAAAGGAAGATATTTAATCAGGAGGTATTAATTATGGAAAATATAGCTGAAAGCCCCCAATATATTCAAACTAGTTTGGCAGGAGCCATGTGCCTAGGACTGGAGCCAGGTAAGTTCTTCCGCAATGCTCGCAGTACTTGTCTCAATTTACTTTTGACTTATACTTCTGGTTGTAGGGCTGCCTGTAGTTACTGCGGCTTGACACGGGATCGAAATATTGCTAGTAGCGAAACTTTCATTAGAGTAAAATGGCCTACTTACCCAATGGATAAAGTTCTTCATCAATTAAAAGTTTATAGACACCCTTTTAAACGCATGTGCTTGTCCATGATAACCCATGCCAAAGCAGTAGAGGACAGCTGCCATATAATTTCCAGCTTTACTAAAGAGAATCAAAATATTCCCGTTAGTGCCTTGATTTCGCCCACAGTTATGAAGGGTAAAGAAGACCTATCGAGGCTTAAGGAGGCTGGGACTGAACGCATAGGTGTGGCAATTGATGCAGCTATTCCTCAGCTTTTTGAAAAATATAGGGGTAGGGAAGTTAAAGGGCCCCATAATTGGGATAAATACTGGCAGACCATGGAGGATGCTGTGGATATATTTGGTCCCTATATGGTCGGTACCCACCTAATAGTGGGATTAGGTGAGACTGAAAAGGAAATGGTAGAAGCAATTGCTAAGGCTTACCAACTTAAAGTCTTAACCCATTTGTTTTCCTTTTTCCCCGAAGCTGGCAGCCCTATGCAAAATCATCCCCAAGCGCCTTTAGGTCAATATAGGCGGATTCAATTAGCCAGATATTTGATTAATGACAAAGACTTCGATCCACAATTAATTCAATATAATGGTGAAGGAAGAATTACTGATTTTGGTATTGACATTGAGGATACCATAAAGGAAGGCATGGCTTTC
>CAZUSS010000058.1:1787-8202 GCA_964623245.1 uncultured Syntrophomonadaceae bacterium | reverse complement strand
CCAGCATCCATAAAGGGTAATCCCTGGTCGATTAAATTAGAAAAAAGCCGCGGGTGAACACCAAAATCATACACGGAACCAAATTGGTTGAAATTCATTTGGTAATAGCTAGCTATGTGATGGTCAATTAAGTACCTAATAACCTGCATGCGGCGATAACGCCCTATGCTACATGGCTTAGCACCTAAAGCATTATTTGGATCTAATGAAAGAAGAATGACTCTAGCCCCTATATCTATTAATAACTGGCATGTCCTAGCAAATTGTTCCTCTGTTTCACCACAACCAGCAAAAAGATGTACATAAACTCGTCCTTCGCCAGCCATTTGGACCAAATCCCCAATGTAACTGAGGTAGGCTTCCCATTTTCTACCCGATTCATCTTGATGGTAGTAGTTAAAAACCTTTTCACTAGCTATATCCAAAGGGACAACAAACTTTGATAAAACGGCCTTGTTCATAATAGGTATTAACTGGCTAGAAATTGGTTGCAATGGATCTAGTAAGGCAGCCAGCACAATACCTTCTGATTCACAATAGTCCAAAGCTACCGATATATCATCCAGTTCATTAATACCTTGGCCTGCCAATAATATCAGCCCACTAATTTCATCCTTTTTGAGACCATTTACTTGCTCAGTAGTAATCATTTGTCCTTGGAATTCATCAGTAAGGAGGCACATAATACTAGTCTTTGCAATTATATCTTCATATTTTCTTATGTTTTTATAGGGGATCCAAAACCATGTCTTTTTTTGCACTGGATTCATAATACAACCTCCTAGACTGCATGACTTATTTTCCAGTCCTTTTCGCTGCTAATTTGTTTTGCCTTTCTATTTCGGGAATTAGCCACTCCTTGTAGGCTTCACCTTGTAAGAGGTTTCCTAATTCCTGGGGGTCAGCCATTTTAATTTGAACTAACCAGCCTTCCCCATAGGGATCTTCATTGATTAAAGTTGGCTCAAATTCAAGTTCTTCATTTATTGCAGCTATTTCCCCAGAAACTTGGGCATAAACTCTGCCTACCCATTTCCCAGATTCGACTGACATAAATGCCCTGTCCTGTACTACTTTTTTGCCTACTTCGACTTCCTCTACAAATACTATTTCACCAGCTGCTTTGGTGGCGTATTCAGTCATGCCCATGGTAACCAGGTCACCTTCTACTTTGGCCCAGAAGTGTCTTTTGTCATAATACAATTGGTCGGGATAATTGTAACCATCATATTCCAATTCATACATCCTCCTTAGATTAATCTTCTACACTGCTCATTGATTTCCACACTAATTCTGTAAGATCCATAACTCTGACCCTAATCTTATTTTTACGGGCATTTCCCTGCAGAGTTCTCTTACATTGCTGGCAAGATGAAACCACCGTTTTAGCCCCAGTTGCTTGGACTTCTTCCAACCTAGCTTTGGCTATTCGGGCAGTTAAATCCGGATCTATCGCCTCTAGGTTTCCACCACCGCCACAGCAATTAGCGTCTCGACCAGTTTTAGCCATTTCAATGAACTTTATCCCAGGTATACTACTTATAACTGAGCGTGGTTCCTCATATACCCCGCTATTTCTGCCTAAATCACATGGGTCATGGTAAGTAACTTCCTCATTTAATTCACCCAATTTGATTTCCTGATTCTCAATCAATCCATTTAAGAATTGACTGGCATGTAATATTTCAAAAGGTAAATCCTCACCTAAAACCATCGGATAAGTATCCCGTAAAGTATGAAAACAAGATGGACAAGAAGTTATAATTTGCTTAACTCCCAAGGCACTAAAATTTGCTACATTTTTTTCTATTAAATGGCGTCCCTTAGCAAATTCGCCCGCTCCAATTAGGGGAAAACCACAACATGATTCATCTTGACCCAACAAACTATAATCAATGCCAGCTTTCTCCATGATATTGACCATTGATTTGGGAATGTTATTGACCGTAGGGTATAAGGCCCCCGAGCAACCAGTAAAATATAGGACTTGGGCCTTTTTGCCCACTCTTTGGCGAACTTCCTCCCTATCCATGCTCTCAATCCACATTTCCCGATTTTCTTGCTCATCCCCAGTAATATTAAAGTTTTCTATAACCGTACTGCTCAGTAGGTGCATATTATCTGGACTCTGCTCTCTATCGGCAATTGTTTCCCTTAGATTAACCCAAACTTCATTAGTATCAATAAAGGTAGAACATACATCCCGACACTTGCCACACAAAGTACATTGAAAAGCTCTAGTGACATCTTGTTGATTTAATGTCTTACCCTCTGCAGCCTTGCGGCCTATTAACATCCGGGCGCGTGGGGAGCTTGATTCCCAACCCAAAGCATTGTATATTGGGCAGTCTACTTTACAATATCCACACTGGGCACAAATGCTAGTTTCTTCTAATAGACCTGTATAGAAACTCCTATCCTTCATGACTACCTCCCCTTTCCTATTCCCAAAATGTTGCTGATTAGATTAGCACTACTACTAGCTAAATTAAAGAAAAGCGGATTTAATAAAATAGGTGGGGAATAATATTTACCTGGGTTCATACGGTCTTGAGGGTCAAGTTTTTGCTTTATTTCAGCTCTTTCCCTTAGGATTTCAGCAGAATAGGCTTTCTTTAGATAAACACTATTCCAAATCCCAATACCATAAGGCCGTCCTCCAAACTTTAGGGCCGCATTATAAATACCTTGGGTTTTGGCTAATAAAAACAAATATTCTAGGGTTTTGCTATCATCAGCATAGTACTGAATTAAAATATTCATTTTATCAGAGCCCATCAGATAACCATAAACTGCTGTACGTTGGTTCATTCTCTTAACCCTTCGGTAAAAACTACCTAATTGCTCCAAAGACAAAATCACTTCTGCTGCCAGCATGGTCGGCCCACCCCGTTTAAGTTTTAGTGCGTATAAACGCTCATCCCATTCTGCATCTGCGATTGCTTTAGAAAGTATGCTTCCTTCATGTTTGCTAGCTGCTTCCTCCGCAATTTTACTAGCTTCATGCGAAACATCCGTATCCTCCTGATAAGTTAGAGTTATTAAGTGCCTATCTGGAATTGGTGAATTAAAACCGATTTTTTCCTGCATCAAATAAAAATCCTTGTCCGTAAAATGAACGTTAAAGGGCTTTAGTGAGGCAGACATAACTTCTTGCATAGCTAAAGCTGCTTTTTCGATTGATGCAAAAGCCAAGGCCAGATTGACGGAATAGGTCGGCTTTTTACGAACCCTAAACCTTATTTTGGTGACTATGCCCGTAGTTCCCTCTTTACCTAAGAACCATCTCAAGGGATATTCACCATTCCTTGTAGCAGTTATTATTTCACCATCAGGTAATACGATTTCTGCTGACTCCACTAAATCGTGAAACTTACCATATTTAGCACTGCCAATTCCGAAACCTTCTGTGTTAAACCAGCCGCCTACAGTCGCGGATACAGCACTACTCGGATAATTGCATAAAGCAAGTCCCTGAGAATTTAAATATTCATCTAGTTCCTGCCAGGGGGTTCCACACCATACTTCAACTTGTAGGTGGTCTGGGTCTAAATCCAAAACTCCCCTCATACTGTTTAGATCAATCACTATACCACCTCTGGTCGGCACGGTATTCATATAGGCAGATGTAGCTGCCGCCCGCGGAACAAGTGGATAATCATGCAGATTAGCAAACTTTACTATCTCAACCACATCTTCCGTACTTCTGGGTATTACCACCGAATCAGGTGAAGTCTTAAATAAAACCTTAGTCATTATTGAGGGTACTGATGCTAAGTCCCTAGTATAAAAGGAACATTCAAAAGGATCCGTAGTTAGCCTATTATTTAGCATTTCCTGTAAAGTCTTGAATTTTTCGTCCATTTTACCACCTCTAATTTCCTATTGGGATACTGTAAACTGTTCTATGAAACTCCTCAGCATTACTGATTTGGGATCCATTTTCGCCATTATTCGGCTAGAGGATGCTTTGCTTAAGTCTTTTAAGCTAGCACCCTTTTTCAAGTGGAATAATACGGGTCCACTTCCCTCTAAGGTGCCAATCATTTGAATACCCACCACTTCATCATCCTTCATCACCAAACGCTGATATTTTCCTTCCCCTGTCCTTTCCAATACCTGATGATTTTGCCCTTTTAAGTGGCTGGCATTTAAGCCGAAGGATAAGATTGGGGTATCACCAATATAAGACAATAAAACCCCATATGAGCCCGCATAGATTTCATTACCACCAGTACAGCTTGATCCTGCAATTCTGCCTTGTTTGCAAGCAGCATCCCATAACAAGTTTAGTACCTGCTTTCCGGAAAAGATGTCGGTAGATTCCACGCAGTCGCCACAAGCATATACATCAGGCACATTAGTCTCCATATATTCGTCTACCACTAGACCACCAGTTGTACCTAAATCAACCCCAATCGATTCGGCTAAAGCTACGTTTGGCCGTACTCCTACCGCCCAAACCACAAGATCACAAGCTATATCATTCTTATCAGTAGTAACACCAGTAACATGCTTTTCTCCTTGAACTGCAGTTACTTTTTCCCCTGTTAAGACCTCAATGCCCAACTGTCGAACTTCTTTTTCCATCAATCGGGCCGGTTTTTCATCAAATGAAGTAGGCATTATCCAATCCATTAGTTCAATCAGGGTTACATGGTTATAACCTCTTGATTTCAAAGCCAGTGCGGCCTCAAGGCCGATGGCGCCTGAACCTACAACCACCGCACTTTTACCTGGATAATTAATTAAGGCATCAGTGTCATCTAAGGTTTTAAAAACAAAATTACCCGGCAAATCGTGGCCCTTTACTGGAGGTATTATAGGCCTGCTACCAGTAGCAATTATTAGCTTATCGTAAGTTATGGAGCCATCAAGCAGTTGAATAGTTTTATTTTTATGATCTATTGATTTTGCTTCTACTCCGAACTTGGCCTTGATATTATTTGCTACATAATCAGAATTAGATTTAATAAAGACATTCTCGCGCGAAATTACACCCGCCAAATAATCTGGTAGGGCCCCTGCTGCATATTCGTTGTACTTTTCCCGAGAAATAATGCTTATGCTTAATTCTGGATTACGGTTGCGGGCCACTAAGGCCGCATTATTGCCTGCAACTCCATTGCCTATGATAACTAAATTAAAATGCTCTTTTACTCTTGACATTATTTCACCTCCAGAGTTAGCCCATCACCTATGCTAGTCAATTGTCTTCCCACTTCCTCAAGGCGAAAACTGTTCCATTCTTGACCAGAATAATGCCTGAGCAATCTAGCTACACGACCGATGGCATCAATAAAAGGCAAGTTGGCTTCATCCCAAAATAAGCCAGTAGCCTGAACTGTACTAATATCAGTTTGGTATAGATCCTGGGGCAGCCAATTCTCCATATATCGCAAAATATTGCTTAAATCATAGCTAGCCCCGCCATCATCCAAGTTTTCCGCCATAAAATCAAGCACCATTCTCCAAGATAGTCCATCCTTAATAGATTGCTGGGTTATTCTTAACAATTCATTTCTAGAAAAGTTAGATGTCCGCTCATTTGACACAGCAATTCCAAAGGATTGATTGCCTATTTCTAGAAAGCTAGCTTCATTTTTTGGAGATAAAAAGCTATCACCGGTTATATTATTAAAATGGGTATAATGCTGATTGGAAATTTTGTAGTACTTATAAATTTCTATAAGTTCTTGCAAAAACTCCTCTGGATTCGCTATTGTAATTGCACCTTTACCATTTACTACTAGAGCCTTTATGCCTAAATTGTAAAAGGCCTGACCTAAGCCCAATGCTTCTATTTCATGATAATAATCGCAAACTACACTAGCGAATTTGCTTGGTGCAACCTTATCATAGGCACCAACACAAGCTACTATCGCATCTTCCCCAAATTGCCTATGCAAAATTTCGCTAGTGGCAAGATTGTCTAAATTCTTGATTTCTTGGGCAGGAAAAACATTTATTCCCTTCTCATTTATCCATAGGGTTACTGGCTTTTTAGCCTTGCCATACAAAACTAAATGCTCTATACCTGCATAGCGTAAATAGGGTCCAATTGAACCTTCACATAGCTCAGTAGTAAACTTTCCACTTATAGGTGACACATAACTTATAAAATAAGCCGCCGATCCTGGTACACCTGTTCCAGTAAGTGGTCCCGTACTTATAGCCAAAAAGGGGTTTTTATCTGGTTTAGATACTGCATCTGCCATCATATCTTTATACTTTCCCCACACTATCTCATAACTTCCCAGGCCTATAGCTTCGGAATCCAAAAGCACCTCCTCTAGCTCTATTTTGGAGTCCTTTAGGTTTACCCTGGCTATAGTCTGTTTTTGCAATACCTCCATTATTCCACCCCCTCTTGCTGTGCGCCGAAAAACCTGGCACCATATCTGTTACGTTTGTC
>CAZUSS010000058.1:0-1777 GCA_964623245.1 uncultured Syntrophomonadaceae bacterium | reverse complement strand
TATAGCACCATGTGGACATACCTTAATACAGGTTGGATCACCGTCACATAAATCACAGGTAACAACTACACCTTGCTTGAGGTCAATTATAGGGGCACTAATCGGACAAAAAACCGTACAAGCACCGCATCCAAAACACTTACTTAAATCGCGGAATATTTCACCAGATGTGAAATCTTTGCCTATCCCCTCCATCAAACATGCTGTTTGACAGGCTGGCTCAGCACAATGTTGACAAACGGACACCATTTGCAAAAGATTCCGTTTATCCCTGTGTACCTGAATACGACCCAAACTAGGTTGTACTGCACCTGTCTTAGTTAAGGAACAAACTACTTGGCAAATACCACACCCTGTGCATTTTTCACGATCAATTGACAAAACACGCACGATATCACCGCCTTAATGATTAGCCAAGGGTATAATAATACCCCTGGCTAACTTTATTTTAGATTTGTGTGCCGTCTGCATATTTTTGGCGACTAGTCTTGCCATATCTTTCCCGTACTTTGGCTGAAATTTCTTCCACTGTACCTACAGTTATAGCTTCAGCTGGGCAAGCTCTCGCACATGCAGTAACTTCGCCTTCTTCTAAAAGATGGTAACAAAGATCGCATTTTTCCATGAGTCCACTGCTGCCAAATTGAGGAACCCCAAAAGGACATGCCCATAGACATTCACGACATCCTATGCATTTGCCCTGGTCAACTAAAACCACACCATCTTCGGGGCGTTTATAAATCGCACCAGTTGGGCATGATTTAATACATGGTGCATCCCCACAGTGCATACAAGGTGTAGGTAAGAATTCACATTTGTCTACGCCTTGGCGGGTTACTTCTATTTCCACAACCATGTTGTACCTAGGTCCCGCTGGCAGATCATGTTCCATTTTGCATACAACTTCGCAAGCGCGACAGTTCATGCATCTACTTGTGTCAACATATAAGGTCATCTGCTTTCTCTTCATCAAGTACCCCTCCTTTATCCTTACATTTTTTCAATTTGTACTAGGGAGTTGAAATAAGCCGTAGTATTACCATCTAAAAGTGGATGGTATTCGTACATTATTCCATTTTCGCCCAATACATCTCTAGGTCCACCGATACTCAGCGATGTAAGTACGTTAACGTTAGCACCCAACTTAACCCACATTCCACTACTTAGTTCTACAACACCTGGCTGTACCCGAATACCTACCGAAGCAAGAATATCGCGTAATTCGCCTCGATCGTTAAATATCCGCACTTTATCTCCATTTGCAATACCGCGCTCCTCGGCGTCAGCTTTACTCATGAAAATCTTGGGTGGTCCATCAATTTCTTGTATCCAAGGTAAATTATAAAATTGTGAATGAAGTCTAAAAGCGGGGTGCTGTGAAATAACCGTCAAAGGATACTTTTTAGCCAACTTGGGTGTTCCTACTGGACTTTCGTCGGGCTCTAAGAAATGGGGTACAGGAACATAGTCACCGCCAAATTTCTTACCCCTTTCTTCCATACCAACTGAATAGAGTTCAATTTTCCCTGTAGGGGTATCGAACTTCATGTCTGCATATGGAACACGAGGACACCATTCCTCTGGTAGGCGTACAGGGCCATTTGGGGATGTTGCTGCATCTACATCGGTATGTTCACCAATTAGCATACGTACATAATCATGACCAGTTCTATCTCTAGGGAAATATTCCTCGTAACCTAATCTTCTAGCTAATTCCGACCAAATTTCTATATCAGGTACGGCTTCATAATAAGGTTGACAAACCGGTACTAACACC
>CAZUSS010000057.1:0-8722 GCA_964623245.1 uncultured Syntrophomonadaceae bacterium | reverse complement strand
CGCGTCTGATTTGGGATCAGAAGGTCGCAGGTTCAAATCCTGTCGCCCCGACCATTTAACAACCTCGTAAGGGCGGGGTTTTTTGTTTTTTCTGCCTGGCATACTTTTGGGAAAACCCGCCCCATTTCCTCACAATAACCGAATCACACCCACACCCACTAACCCGATTATATTAATTCTAGCCAATTATAATCAATTTTGTATATGTAACATCTTTCCATATTAAGCATAGTATATCTTAGATTCTTTTAATGGAAGGAGTGAAGTTAAATGTCTTCCTGCTGCACGCTTAATAGCATTACTTTTACACCTGTACAGGATGCATATGTGGCAGAATTCTATCCCGATACTAATTTTGGTGATTCCCCTTATTTATTCACTAACCGTTTCCAGGGTTGTGGAGATATTTATAGGACCTATCTTCAATTTGATTTATGCAGTCTAATATGTAATTCTATTCCTCCCAATAGCTGTATTAGGCATGCTACCCTGTGGTTTCCCATCTGCAGAAATGAAGTACCAGAATGTGATAATGAACTTTATGCAGTCCGAGTCTTACAAAACTGGTTCGAATCAGATGTTACTTGGAATAACCAACCAATTACAGCTTTAACTCCAGATGGCTACACTGTCATCACACCTTCAGATGACTGGGTTTATATGGATATAACTGATTTGGTAAATTGGTGGTATTCTGGATATTATCCTAATTTCGGATTACTACTTAGATGTGATGAAGATATTGATAGTCTAATTAGCTTCTTTAGTCATGAATACCCCAACAGTGATTATTGGCCTAGATTAACTATCTGGTACACTGTAAACTGTTGCTGTTCACTACCTTGTAATTGTGGTACACCTAGTTGCAATAATCCCGATTAATATAAATTAAAAAAGCTGCTCTAGCATTTAAGTTAGAGCAGCTTTCTGCCTATATCTTATTTTAAATAAGAAGGTCCTTCGTTATCATCCTTGGGTTCAGCAGATTTATTAGAAACTGGAAACAATTTTTGAATTTCCATAGGAATAGGAAAAAGTATGGTAGTATTTTGCGAATTAGATATTTCAGATAAAGACCTAAACATTCTAAGAGTTAGACTTCCCTCGGCTTCGGCCAAAATATTGGCAGCTTCAGCTAATTTTACTGAGGCTTGTTTTTCCCCCTCAGCTTGGATGACCGCAGCCCTTCTATCCCTTTCTGCTTGGGCTTGACGGGCGATGGCTCTTTGCATTTCTGAAGGTAGAACCACATCTTTAATTTCGACCGATACGACCTTTATACCCCAGGGGTCGGTCGCTTCGTCAACTATTTTCTGAATAGTTTGGTTAAGTTTTTCCCTATCAGATAATAACTGATCAAGTTCAGCGGTTCCAGCCACACTTCTTAAAGTAGTTTGGGCTAGTTGACTAGTAGCATCATGGTATCTTTCCACATTCACTATAGCCTTGTCTGCATTCACCACCCGATAGTAGAGTACCGCATTAACTTTAGTAGTCACATTATCCCTGGTAATAACTTCTTGGGGGGGTACATCATAAACAATAACCCGCAGGGAGACCCGTTCAATCTTATCAATAATAGGAATAATAAAGATTAATCCTGGTCCTTTAACCCCGACTAAGCGCCCTAAACGGAACAATACCGCCCTTTCATATTCGGGAATTATTTTTATCGCTGTAGCCAAAATCGCTACCAACAGAACAATTACTACAAACCAGTCCATCAAGAGACCAATAAATGACATCATCCCTATTCCTCCTTATTTATCTTCTTTTTCCACTTTAACTATTAACAAAAGAGCTTGGCGGGCTACTACCTGAACCCTAGTTCCCGCAGGTATAGTGGAACCATCTTCCGATATAGCCTGCCAGATTTCGCCTTTAACCCTTATTTGTCCAGAAGGATTCAATTCGCTTATGGTTAGTGCTTTTTGTTTTATAAACTCATCTGTTCCATGTACAGGACTTAACTTTCTTAGTCGCCAGATGCCAGCTAACATAACCGATACTAAGCCAGCACCGACTACACCTACACCAAATGCCATAATTTTAAAGGTACCAAACCAAGTAGAGGGCATCATGGGCTCGATAGGTATAAACATTATACCCAAAACTATACTGATTACACCGCCAGCAGCCAAAACACCAAAGGTCGGGGTAAAGGCTTCCGCAATTAATAACCCCACACCTAATAGTAACAAGAGACCCGCGGCTAAGTTAACCTCAAAAGTGCCTATACCATATAAACCCAGAATTAGACATATAGCTCCTAATACCTCAGGTAAAAAGAAGCCCGGTGAATTAAAGCCGATAATTAGACCATAAACACCTAACATAAGCAGGATAACTGCAATAGTAGGATTGCTCAAGGTGTTGGTCAATTTCTCATCAATAATCTTTTCTATAAAATTAATTTGGGCATTGGCGGTATTCAATAGAATAGCCTTATCATTTACCATAACTTCTAGGCCATCTACTTGCAAAAGTAAGTCTTCTAAGTTAGGGGCGTTATACTCCACGATCTTGTTTTCCAAAGCTTCCTCAGCATTTAAGGATAAGTTTTCCGTAACAAAGCGTTCCGCGATATCACCCGACCTATCGTTATTTTCAGCTACATTCTTCATATGGGCCGCCAAAAAGTTAATCGTCTTCTCATCAGCCGCTTGCGGAGAATCCCCCGGGGTTGACATAGTAACCGGCATGGCTGCCCCACAGGTCGTACCGGGTGTCATAGCAGCTACATGGCCACTGATTAAAATAAAAGTCCCCGCTGATGCCGCAATTCCCCCTTTGGGGTTGACATAGGTAATAACGGGAACATTAGATGATGATATGGCTTTAATTATATCTAAAGTCGAATTAACTAAACCACCGGGTGTGTTAAGTATAATCACTATGGCATCGGCATTATATTGCTCAGCCACATTAATAGCCCGATTAATATATTGGTAAGTTCCAGCAGTCACCATATCTTCAACTAGGACTGTATAGACTAAGGGTTTACTATCTTCCTGGGCCCATAAAAAGCCGGATGTGTTAAATAAAAATGCCATAATTAATAAAATAAAAGCTATTTTTTTATAATTAATTTTCATAAAATACCCCTACATCTTTATATATTTTTAATATTAATAATATTATGCACAATCTATTTATACTATATGAAAATTTGAAATTATGGGCAACCTAATAGAACTATAATTTTTATACACTCTCGTTCATCAGTTTAATTTGTTCAGATATTTTAGAAACCAATTGGGGATTGATAGACCTTCTACCATTATTGTATTGCTTAATGTATTTAATAATTTCCCGACGGTGCAATATAGGGATATCTATTCGGCTATTGTGGTTATAGCGGAATCTCAAACGATCACACGATAGAACCAGAATACCTTGAGTAGGGAGATTTCTCACCCCTACCTTACGATAAAGAAAACCATTTAAGCGATATTCATGAGAGTTAACTTGACTAATCGGGTTATTAATCACTTTGGAATAACCATTTCTCTTATGTAGGAGCCAATTATTTTTTTCATCAATATCGAGCAAACCACCCCGTTCCCCACCATAATTCTTAGTTTCAATGTGAAAAATACCATTTGGGGCCACTACAACCGTATCGAATTCATTAGTATGTTCTATATCGGGACCTAATTTAATATTATGGAAGATTTTATAACGCTTATCATGTTTCTCTAGCCCCTTTAGGGTTGCCTGTACCTTACGTTCCCCTTTGTTTCCGCTTTCTTTAATTAAAGTACGGATTTTTTGCCTTTTTTTCTTTCTTAAAGTACATATACTGTAGGCAGCTAGCCCCATGACTAATAAAATAGGGCTAGCCAAAATTACGAATTTTAGCATAAATATAATTCCTCACTTGGATGTTTTTTTTAATTCTAATACCTATTATAACAAAATATTAGGCTATAATTTAAAATATCGATGAAAATACTCCTAAATTAGCCTTTCTGGAAAGAAAGATTTGACTATTATGATATACTTTAAAATATGAAGGAAGTGAGACAAATTTACAAAATCACCCCTATATATAATGGTTCCTTTTCCGTCCTCCTCGGCTATTCTTCTTCAGGCCAAGATGTAAGAAATATCCCTAGTTTCGTTTTTTTGCTTACGGGGGATGACGAGGAAAAAATCATTATTGATACTGGTTTTGCTACCGACTATATTCCCGGGATCAATTCTACTTATAATAGAAAGCCAGAAGAGGAATTAGCCAATGCCTTAATTGAACATAAAGTCTATCCAGATGAAATAGATACTGTCATATTAACTCATCTACACTGGGATCATGCTGGGGGTATACCCCTATTTCCCAATGCTGAATTTATCCTGCAAACTCAGGAATTATATAATTTATTAGCAATAGACACTAAAGAGGAGTGTTCCTATAATCCCGCTCATTGGCTATCCAGCCTAGATAGCTTTAATTTAATAGATGGGGATAAAGAGCTAAGACCGGGGCTGAATATATTTCGTTCTGGCATACATTCTCCCGGCCATCAGATAGTAGAAGTCACAACCAACTCGGGGAAAATAATTTTGGCTGGGGATGCCCCCTTTGTCTATGATGCCTTTTGGGAGGCTATACCCGACGAATATTGGCAAAAATTTCAGGAAACATCCCCCCACTTCTTTTGGGATAAGACCGTCAGACCTATTATTCAGGCTAAACTAGAGGAAAATAAAAAGGTTAACCTAGATTATCCCCCCATTAATTTGAAAGAAGTTAAACAGAAAGCTGATATGTTTCTTTGCACGCACAATCCAAAACTCAAAAAAATTAAAGAACTTTAAATCCCAAAGTTCTTTTGATTTAAGTTGAAATTTTTTAATTAAGGTTGTATAATTACTCTTGTACGAATTAAGCGGATGTGGCGGAATTGGCAGACGCACTAGACTTAGGATCTAGCGCCGCGAGGCGTGGGGGTTCGACTCCCTTCATCCGCACCATTGATAATTACTAAGGGCTTTAGTTAAGCCCTTTTTTGCTATTTATAATTAATACTGCCTGCCCTCCGACCAGTGTTTGCATTGTTTTAGGACTATTTCTAAGGCTTCTTCCAAGCCTTCCGGTGGGTACTTGTATTTACGCAGTAGCCTTCTGACTATACTTCTCATTCTGGCTCGGCCTGATTCCTTGTATTGCCAGTCTATAGATTCATTAGCCTTAAGCTCATTAGTAAGTTCCCTAGCCATTTCTATTAATACTTCATCTTCATAAAAATCCTTAACTGCTTCCGGTGAAATAATGGCATGGTAAAAGGAGGCTTCCTCCTGGGTTAAGCCGATTTCTTCCCCTAGTTTGTCGGCTCTTACGATATCCCGGGCCATTTCTAGAAGTTCATCAATTATTCTATTCATTTCATTATCGTGATACTCTTGTATAAATTCATCCAAACTCGCAGCATTTTCTAGCTGGCTTTGGCGGTATTCCTCCATAATCCGTCTCATCCTCTGGGAAAACTCTTCGGCTTTTACTATATTAGTCCTAGCGTAAAGTCTTATTTCTTCCCTTAGGAGCTTATTCATAAGTTCTACAGCCAGGTTTTTCTGTTTCATCTTAGCTATGCTATTTAAAAATTCTTCATCAAATAAAGAAAATTCTGTGTCTATATCGGAAAATAAGTTTATAACCCCTTCTGATCTGATACTATGTTGTAATAATTCTTCTATCTGCCGGTTTATTTCCTTTAATGACACTTGCCCACTTTGCCCTATCCGGTTAACCCCTATCCTAATGGCTTCGATAAAGGCCGCCTCCCTTTGTTCCTCTGGACTGCTTATAGATGAACATAGGCTATGGGCTTGTTTTAAGATATAAGATTCTTCTTTAAAAGACTTTTGTATTTCTTCACTAAAGCCATATATGTGATTTATTCCGGCAGTAATAAGATCTGACCTTTCCCTATCAGTAACACCTTCATCAAATATAGCTGAGTAAGTCAAACCATATAAGAATTCATTGCGGCATACCTCCAGTTTTTCTTGGAACTTGGGGTATATAAGCTCCCTTATATCTGGATTAGAGAAGTTCTTTCTATCCCTGACTGTAAATTCACTCATGGCATCCTTTAAAGCCTTAGCTATACCAATATAATCAACAACTAGACCACCGGCCTTATCTTCATAGACCCTGTTAACCCGGGCTATGGCCTGCATCAAGTTATGTTCCCTCATAGGCTTGTATATGTACATAGTAGCCAGACTAGGCACATCAAAACCAGTTAACCACATATCGACTACTATGGCTATTTTCATGGGGTCATTATCGTCTTTGAACTTTTTAGCTAGTTCCTTTTTATAAGCATTATTACCTATAAGCCCTTTCCATTCTTCGGGATCGTTATTGCTTCCGGTCATAACCCCCTTAACCTTCTCTGTCCATTCAGGTCTTAATTCAAGCATTTTCTCATGTATTTTAACGGCAATCTTCCTGTTATATGCTACTATCATAGCCTTACCAGTTAGTAGATGAGCCCTTTCCTTTTCATAATGATTTATTATATCTTTAACTAGCAAATCAAGGACTTCGTCTGACCCTAGTATAGTTTCCAATTTGCTAAGTTGCCTTTTGCTTTTAGTTATATCCTCTTCACTAGCCTGAAGTGCTAATTCCTCATACTTCTTATCAATTTCATCTAGTACACTATCATTCAAGCCTAAATTCATCACCCTATTTTCATAGTAAATAGGCTTAGTAGCCCCATCTTCTACGGCTTGGGTCATGTCATAAATATCTATATAATCTCCAAATACCTCTTGGGTATCCCTGTCCTTTTGGGAAATAGGAGTGCCGGTGAATCCTATGTAACTAGCATTAGGTAGAGAATCCCTGATGAGCCTAGCCATTCCTACCTGAATACTGCCATCCCTGGTCATTCTTTCACTAAGACCATATTGACTTCTGTGAGCTTCGTCTGTAATTACGATAATGTCATTCCTATCACTTAGATGGTTTTTGGATTCAGCGAATTTTTGCATGGTGGTAAAAAATATGCCATTGGCCTTTCTGCCTGCTAGAATATCCTTGAGGTGTTCTCTAGAACCAGCCTGCACAGGTGTCTGCCTTAGGAAATCTTGCACCCTAGAAAATTGCCCATAAAGCTGGTCATCCAAATCATTCCTATCAGTTATGATGACATAAGTGGGATTGTTTAAATACTTGTATAACAACTTAGCATAAAAAACCATAGATAAAGACTTACCCGAACCCTGGGTATGCCAAAAAACCCCGGCTCTGCCATCAGTTTCTACTGCCTTGGTAGTTGATTCTACCGCCTTTCTCACCGCATAATACTGGTGGTATTGAGCCAAAATCTTGATATCTTCGGGACTATTATTTTCAAATAAAATAAAATTCTCGATAATATCTAGAATCCTAGACTTTTCCAACATTCCTTTAAACAAAACGTCATAAGCTGCGAACCGGGTATCCTCATATGAACCATCTACCGTCTTCCATTCCTTGTACCATTCCTCATTAGCTGTTATGGTACCAGCCTTGGAGTAAGTGTGGTCGGAAATGATATTAAAAGCATTATAGACAAATAGTTCCGGTATATCCAGCTGATAATTCTTGATTTGCCTATAGGCGGAAGAAACATCCGCATTTTCGGCACTACCCGATTTTAACTCTATAACTACTAGGGGTAAACCATTAATAAATACCACTATATCTGGCCTTCTGTTTTGGTCTACCCCGGCTACAGTCCATTGGTTTATAACTGTAAAAATATTATTATCTACATTATTATAATCCAGCAAATAAACTATGGATGTTTTTTCTTCACCCTTATCCATATAGCTTACTTCCATACCATTTTGTAGCCAGTCTACAAATTGCCTATTCCTCTGCACTAGGCTACCAATATCGATATTTTGCAAGTTAAATATAGCTGTATCTATAACATCCCAAGATAAATGGGGATTGACATTGGTCAGCCCTACATATAAATCCTCCATATACAAGGGATTCCTATGGGTCTCCCTTTCTATTTCATCAGCTGGAATATATCTATAACCTAATTCTTGAATCACATCTAAAACTGAACCTTCATAAACTGCTTCCGTAAAAGACATAGGCTCCTCCTTTCAGTTTTAGTCCAAGGGTATTCTAATTTTCCCACTCATCAGTTTGGGTAGTAAGGTGTCGCGGAGTTGGGAGAGGGTTTGGTTTTCAAACTCCTTTTTTTCTATGTATTCATAATATGGCTTTACAATATTATGATATTTAAATATTTTTTTTTCAGAGGGTAATATCATTTTTATTTTAGCAACATTTCCTTTGTTGATATGTTGCTGAGCACCTCCGGTTTGATAACCAATCAATTCGGGCACCTTGCTCAAAATACAGGGATAAATAAATGTGTACGGAATACTATTATTTTCCCTAATGCCAACAACCGATTGATTTGCACAGGTGTTAATTAATAACAAACTTGTCTTACCTATAGTTGCCCCAGTAATTGCAATAACAGTAGTGTTTTTAGGCCATAACTTAGTGGAGGAATTCTGTAACCCTTTCTTGGTGATTTTTTCCGTTTCCTTTGTGATTCTATATGAGTTAAGTTTACCAGAATTTATCCAATTAATATCGCCACCCCAATATTCCATGTTTTTCCTTGCAGGGGTTCCACCTAGTTCAACATCTACTCGATCAGCCAGCTTAACTACTTCCCACGCCTTCGGAATCATGCCT
>CAZUSS010000056.1:2079-9352 GCA_964623245.1 uncultured Syntrophomonadaceae bacterium | reverse complement strand
CATCAGGTGGAGGTTCATCCAGCTCGGGTGGAAGCACAAGACCGAGTGAGTCGGCGGAGTTTGATGTGGAATATCAAGAGGGCTCATATAATGAGCTAAATCCAGAAAGCATAACATATACATATATTCCAGGACAGACAAATAGCATTACTTTGGAATTAATTTCAGTCGTTGAGGGAATTAGCTATACAGCGACTATTTCACCTACGAATGTGGCTACCCTAAATCAGACAGCAGACGATACAATAATTGTGTCTATTACGGGTGGAGGGGAAGCTACCATAACCATCACTGGAAAAGCAAGTGGCTATCGGGATTATAAGAAGACAATTAACTTGATGGTTGGGGAAGGTACAACAGACCCAGATCCCGACCCCACTGATGGCCTTGTTTTAGAAAGAATAATAGTGAATGATGAGGAAGCTGGTTTACCAACCATGGAAATAGATTATACAAAGAATTCCACTTTAACATTCCAGTTTAGTGAGGAAAGTGATCTAAGCGTTTTTGAAAATCTGCTTGACTCGGAACCCTTCAATATTAATGTTAATGGGGAAGAAAGCAATATTAACATTCCTGATTTAGGGACAATTACTTGGAATCATTTAAATGAAGTTAGTGAAGGTTCTTCAATCAATGCAACAGCATCTTTTTCAGAAAACGACAAAAAGATTATTTTCATACTGGGAAATAATAATGAATATCCAACCTGCCTAGATAGCTTTAGGAATGGAACATTTACTCCAGATGAAGATAGCCAAATAACACTTAACGACGGCCTTGAATCACTAGATTTAATTACTGCCCATGTGACTGCCGATGAGGGGCAAGAGGGCGTTTTCTTTGGGTATGAAATAAGTGAAAGCATAGAATCATCTGATGTTAAACTGCGATTTTGGACAGTAGATGGAGAAGACAAATTATATTTTAACAACGATCCTTCAGATGGGGAGGATTCTTATCGTTCGGAAAACAACTCCTTCTGGTATAATTCGGAGGAATTGGAGGAGTATGTAAGCAATTTTAAATTAAATAACCAAAAGATCTATTTCGATATCCAGATGTTAATTGATGGTGATACTTATATATTAATTAATGTGGGAAGTGTAACCTTTTTGTGGTAAGTATATGTGTGTCATGTGTGTCATGGGTTGTCATGGGGACGGGGATGTTGACACGCTTAGGTACCCAATCAGCCCCACCCCATCAATTCACACAATAGGTGGGGTGATTTTTTTCGTCAGCTGGAACGGGCGACCACAGGTTGCCCCTACATTTTCGAACCCTTCAGCACCCTGTAGGGGCAGACGACTCTGTCTGCCCTTAATGCTGGGATTTCCACCCTTCCTTAGGGGAAAAGATCCTTCGGCTAAAGCCTCAGGATGACACATGGACACATAGTGGGGTAGGCGACAAACACGGGGACAGACCCCCGTTTGAAGGCTTTGTCTTGACTTCCGTAGATACTGGGTATATACTCGAAATTGAGGTGATTAGGATGTACACAACCATCCAAAAATGGGGTAATAGTCAAGCCATACGTATCCCCAAAAGCATTCTGGAAAAAGCCCAACTCAAGGAAAGTGACCAGGTAGAAATCAAGGTTCACGAGGGCAATGTCCTTATTATCCCAGTGAAAAAACGTAGAACATTAGCTGAACGTATCGCTGAATATGAAGGCAATTATGAAGGTCAGGAATGGGATACAGGCAAGCCCGTAGGTAAGGAGATTTTGTAATGGCTTATATAGCTGAACAGGGTGACATTGTTTTTTTAGAATTTGACCCCCAGGTAGGTCATGAACAAAAGGGTAGAAGGCCCGCCTTTATTGCCAGTAACAAGACTTTCAATCAATTTACTAAGTTGGCCATTGTTTGCCCGATTACTAATAGAGATAGGGGTTTCCCCCTGCAGGTTCCTTTGGATGAAAGGACTAAAACGACTGGTGTGATTATGTGCGAACAAGCTAGGTCCTTAGATGTAGCAGCACGGGGAATTGTATATGTAGAAAAAGCCCCTGCTGACATAGTCAAGGAAGTTGTGGATATTCTTATTGCTTCAGTTGAGCTAATTTAGGTGGGGAAAGAAACGGGCGACCATAGGTTGCCCCTACATTTTCGAACCTATCCTGGGAGGAAAGATCCTTGGGCTAAAGCCTCAGTATGACACATGGACACATAGTGGAGTAAGTCCAATTCACGTCTTACGCCTTACCACTAGCCATCTCGGTATTGATTTATTATCTGGGCGAATTGCCCGAAGTTATCTAAAAATATTTGGCATAGCAGGGGATCGAAATGTTCCCCTTTTTCTTCCCCAAAAAGTCTTTGTATTTTATCTAAAGGCCAAGCAGCCTTATATACCCTTTCACTAGCTAGGGCATCAAACACGTCCGCTATGGCACTAATGCGGCCATAAAGGTGGATTTCTTCACCTTTTAATCCCTGGGGATAACCCCTGCCATTCCATTTTTCGTGGTGCTCATAGGCTATTATGGCTGAAGATTTAATAATTATTCTTTCCGAGTTTTTGAGCAGGTTATAGCCAATAGTAGTGTGTTCTTTCATTTCTTCAAATTCCTCATCTGTCAGCTTGCCTGGTTTTTTTAAGATGGCATCAGGGATAGCAACTTTTCCTATATCATGCATGGGTGAAGCCATTTTTATTAACTCCACTTCTTCCTCGCTTAAACCGTAAAGTTTAGCTAAAAGTGCAGAGATTTCTGCCACCCTTTTGACATGGTTGCCCGTCTCTTTGGAACGGCTTTCTCCTATTTCTGCCATAAGGAAGATAATTTCTTTTTGGGTTTTTTCAATTTCTTCATTGAGTAGGGCATTGACTAAAGATTTTTCGGAATAGGAAGCGACCATTTTTAGGTTATCAATATCTTCTGAGGAAAATTCCCCTTTTTCCGTCATTTTATTGACCGCTTGATAAGCCCCGAAAATGTTGCCTTCATTGTCGTACAAGGGCATGGCTAAAAGTGCCTTGGTACGGTAACCCGTCTTTTTATCTACTAGTCTATTGAAATTGGGGTCCTCATAGGCATCATTGGTAAAGTAATTAGACTGGGTCTGGACAACATGTCCCACTATACCCGTATTAGCAGGGATACGGATTTCATCAATACCATGGGCCACCCTAGTCCATAATTCCTTTTTTTCTTGATCATATATCCAGATAGTGCACCGATCAGCCACTATCAGTTGTCTGCCTAAATCGGCCATCAACTGCAATAACTGGTCTAGCTGCTTTTCATCAGCTATTTTTGCCGTATATTCAAAAAGCAGTTTTAGCTTTTCGTTTGGGCTTAGTTCTTCCCTAATATCAGGGGAAGAACTTTTAAGGCTTAGCTTATCATTTTTCATCAGAATATCCCCTATA
Source organism: uncultured Syntrophomonadaceae bacterium (assembly GCA_964623245.1). GTDB lineage: Bacteria > Bacillota > Syntrophomonadia > Syntrophomonadales > Syntrophomonadaceae > JAAYRQ01. The sequence goes on along the minus strand of CAZUSS010000056.1, from coordinate 5,968 downwards.
TTTTTTACATATATTAAATTATATCGTATAAATGTCACTAAAATAAAGAATTATTGGCAGAATTGAAGTCGATTGGGGTTATTCGGCCTTTTTTCCCTGGCAGGGTTTATAGGAATAGGATTTTAGCCCTTTTATTTATTTTATTTTTCTAATCGGCTTTTTGTTTTTGGCTATTCTTATTATTATTTCGTAGTTATCCTCGGAATCATTTTCTAGCATAGAGATGTCTATGCCCGTCTGTTTGGCCCTTTTTACTGTTTCTTTTATGGTATTCAAAAATATACGCACATCCCTGATTATCATGGAAATATTTTGGCCGGCTTCTTTTTTTACCTCTTCCATAGGAATACGATTATAGATTAGCTTTTCTACTAATTCTTCCGTCTCCCTGACGGTTAATTCCTTCTTGGCTATTTCCTCGATTACACTTAATTGAACATCGGGGTTATTAAGTTTTAACAGAGCTCTAGCGTGCCTTTCTGTAACTTGGGCCGGAGATATTTCGGCCCTTATTGCTGGGGAAAGTTTCAATAGACGTAGTTTATTGGCTATGGCTGACTGGCTTTTGCCTATCTTATTGGCTAATTCTTCTTGGGTAAATCCAAATACATTTATCAGGAGGTTATAGGCTGAAGCCTCTTCAAAATAGTTTAGCTCTTTCCTTTGCAAATTTTCGATTAGGGAGACCGCTGCCGCTTTTTCATCATCCATTTCCTGGACAAGGGCAGGGATATCTTTTATGCCGATTAATTCACAGGCACGGTAACGCCTTTCCCCAGCAATAATTTGATAATAATCCCCGTTTTCCCGAACCACAATGGGTTGGATAATGCCATAAGATTGGATAGACTTGGCTAGTTCTAGCAATTCCCTTTCTTCAAAGTACTTCCTGGGTTGATAGGGATTAAAAGTAATTCTATCTAGTGGAATATTGACCACCCTTGCACCCTGGTTTTTTCCCCACAACTTTCCCAACTGCTTGCGTACCATACTAACCCCTCCCTATAGTGGACGCTTCGACGGAATACCCACCCTTCTCGGGTATTTCTCTGGTGTATGACCTACTTTTTTTATAATTATTATAGCCCTATCCTTTTCACCCATTAAGGTGTACTGGTGAATAGAATCCAACTTACCCCCTAGCAAGTTTAGAGCATTTTGAGCATCTTCAAGTTCCTGGGGATAGTTTCTACCCTTCCATAACCACATCTCCCCACCTAAAACTAGTAATGGTAAGCCATACTCTAACATTACATTAATCTGAGCCACGGCTCTGCTTGTGCATATGTCAAAATTATTTCGGTAGAAATTGTGGTGCCCTAGTAGTTCAGCCCGCTCCCTAACCACCTTTACATTGGCTAAGTCTAATTCTTCTACAACTTTTGACAAAAAGTTTTTCTTTTTCAAATCTGATTCGACTAAAGTAAAATGGCTCTGAGGGGATCTAATTGCTAATACCAAAGCAGGAAATCCAGCTCCACTTCCGATATCTACAATCCTTTTGTTATTTAAATCCTCAAATTGTAAAATAATCTGGCTATCTTCTACGTGCTTTAGGATTTCTTCATCAAAATTTTTTCTACTTACCAAATTATGTTTTTTGTTCTCTGCGGTCAATAAATTAAGGTACCTGTTTACATTATATTCCATGTAAGTCCCCTATTTCCTTTTTTCCTTCTCTAAATAAATTAATAATACATTAATATCGGCTGGATTAACCCCAAAAAGCCTGGAGGCTTGGCCTATTGAAGTAGGTCTAACCTGCTTAAGTTTTTGTTTAGATTCATTGGATAGGCTCTGAATTTCATCATAATTAATATTTTCGGGTATTTTTTTGTTTTCCATTTTCTCAAAGCGTTTAACTTGTTCTTCTTGTTTTTTTATATAGCCTTCATATTTCGATTGAATATTAAGCTGTTCTAGAATGCTTGGGTTTTTGGTAGTTATTATTCCTTCCTCAACTAGATGGCTAACCGTAATTTCAGGTCTACGCAAAAGGGTCCAAAGGGAAGTCCTATCCTTTATGGGGGCACTGTCTCTTTTATTTAAAAAATCCGTAATAAATTCTTGTCCAGGTGTATAAGTAGTATTTTTCAGATTCTTTATTTCTTGGCTTAAGATTTCTTTTTTATCTTGATAGACTTGCCAACGGTAATCATCGACTAGACCTATCTGTCTGCCTAGTTCGGTTAAGCGCAGATCTGCATTATCCTGGCGTAGGAGTAATCTATATTCAGCCCTAGAAGTTAAAAGTCGGTAAGGTTCATCAATTTCACCCGTAAGCAAATCATCAATAAGCACCCCTATAAAAGCCTCACTTCTTTTTAATATAAATGCTTCCTTTTCCTGAATTTTTAGGGCTGCATTTATCCCCGCTACTAGCCCTTGGGCTGCCGCTTCCTCATAACCTGATGTGCCATTTATTTGCCCTGCGGTAAATAAGCCTGCGATATTTTTAGTTTCCAGGCTTAGCTTTAACTGGGAGGGGTAAATATAGTCATACTCGATAGCATAGCCTGTCCTCATAATACGCACATTTTCAAGTCCGCGGATACTGTGTAAAACCCTAATTTGTACATCTTCGGGTAGGCTAGTATTCATTCCTTGGATATACATTTCATCGGTAAACCTGCTTTCAGGTTCCACAAATAATTGGTGGGAATCCTTATCTGAAAATCGCACTACTTTATCTTCAAATGCAGGACAGTAGCGGGGGCCTTTACCTTTTATAGTCCCCGTATACATGGGAGCCCTATCCAGATTATCCATAACGATGGCATGAGTTTCGGGATTGCTATGGGTTAGCCAACAAGATAATTGGGGGCGGTTATTGGGCCCACTCATGTAGGAAAACCGTAAATCCATATTATCCCCAGGCTGTTCAATCATTTTGGAAAAATCCACACTTTTTTTATCTATGCGGGGGGGAGTCCCGGTTTTAAAGCGTCCCATGGCGAAACCAAGTTCCTGAAGGCAATCGGATAATTTTACAGCTGGGAATTGGTTACCAGGCCCTCCATCAAAGGCAATATCACCTACGATTATTCGCCCTTTTAAATAAGTACCCGAAGTTATAACCACCGCTTTACAGTCGAACTTGGCCCCGGTTTTGGTAATAACACCTGTCACCTTATAATTATCTACGATTACTTCCTCTACCTCTGCCATCAGAACATGTAGATTTTCCTCATCTAACAATGTTTTGAGCATGGTTTGCTGATATTCATATTTGTCGGCTTGGGCCCTTAGAGCTTGGACAGCTGGTCCCTTACCTGTGTTTATAGTTCTTATTTGTAAATTAGCCCTATCAATAACTTTTCCTATTTCACCCCCCAAGGCATCAATTTCCCGCACGAGTTGGGCTTTAGCAGGTCCACCAATCGAAGGATTACAAGCCATTAAGGCTACACCCTCCATGCTCAGGGTTATTAATAGGGTGCTAGATCCCATCCGGGCTGCAGCCAAGGCGGCTTCGCAACCTGCATGGCCTGCCCCCACAACTACTACATCATAATAACCAGCATTATAAGTACTCATTTCGACCTCCTAGACACAGACTATTTACCAATACAAAAATCTCTAAATATACGTTCTATCACATCTTCCTTTAAGGCTTTACCTGTAATTTCCCCTATGGCTTCCAGGGCGCCCCAAATATCTACCCCCAGGCAATCTAAGGGGGCTGCATCGATTACAGCAATCGTATCTTCTAGATATGCCTTCGCTTTTAATAGGGCATTTTTTTGGCGCAGATTAATCATTAATTCCATATCGTGATTTTTAGCCTTACCCGTCAAAACCAAATTTTCCATAGTGTTTTCTAATTCTTCTAAGCCCACTTCTTCCTTTACGGAAGCCCTAATAATAGGAAAGCCTGCGAATATATTTT
>CAZUSS010000056.1:0-1979 GCA_964623245.1 uncultured Syntrophomonadaceae bacterium | reverse complement strand
TTTTCCCAGTTAATTGGTTTACTGCTAGGCTCAATCCCTTATCGGTTTTAGATCTAACAACCTCCATAACCGCCTCAGCTTGGCTAAGGTCTAAGCGCCCATTTAGAAAAGCCCTTTTGGTAAATTCACCTGGATCAGCTAATCTTACACCAGTCTTTAATACTTGCTCCAGACATCTTCGGGCAGGCAGACTACCCCCATGACAATTAATTTCCACTACATCTTCCCCCGTATAGCTGCGGGGACCCCTCATTACCGAAATTATTACCTCATCAACCATCTTGTCTCTTTCATCCATTATCCAGCCTAAAGACATAGTAAAGCTGGGTTTTTCCTGTAAACTTACCCCTTTTCTATATGGCTTAAAAATATTATTTACCTTAGTTATGACCTTAGAACCGCTTAGCCTAACGATTGCAATACCCGCTTCACCTGGTGGGGTAGAAATAGCAGCAATATCATCATAAAGCAATTGACTCACATCCTGAAATAAATTAATTTTATTAGTATCTTACCAGACAATCAAGCTAATTACACACTTATCCACAAATAAGACCTCCACTTTAGGGAGGTCTTATCACTTAACTATTTATTGTTTTTTAGAGCTATTACTACTTTGCGATTGGGCTCATCTCCAGTTGAGTAGGTGGAGATTTGCGGATCACCTTGTAGGGTAGTGTGAATAATTCGTCGTTCTTGCGAATTCATAGGTCGCATGATTACATTCTTTCTAGTCTTTTTTACCTTATTGGACAATCTGATAGCTAAAGATTTTAGGGATTGTTCTCTTTTTTTCCTATAATCTTCTACATCTACAGTGACCTTAACCCTTTCCTCAGTATTTCGATTCACAATTAGGTTAGTCATAAGCTGAACTGCATTCAAGGTCTCGCCCCTATATCCAATAAGTAGCCCCATATCTTTACCAGTTATATTGACCCTAACATTGCTTCCCACCTGTTCAACCTTTTCAATTTCGTAGTCAATTTTCATTCTATTTAGCAAACCTTCTACTATCCGCAAAGTCTTTTCATCTGGTTTTTCCCTTATAGAGACCTTTACAATAGCAGGCTTTTTTATGAGGCCTAATAAACTCTTACTTGGTTCCTCTACTACCTCAATAACTGCATTTTCAATCCCACATTCTAATTCATCTAATGCAGCTTTAATAGCTTCATCAACGCTTTTTCCTCTTTTTTCGATTGTTGGGAGATCCATTCTTTTTGTTTCCTCCTTTTTCCCCCCCTGTTCTTTTATCCTTCTTAATTTCGTCTTTAGATTTATCTACGTTTTTAGTTTCCTTTTCTACTGCTTTTTTCGTTTCTACTTCAACTTGTATTCCTGTTCCAGTATCAAGTTTCGTTTTACTGCTCCAATTTACATATAATTGTTGGGCAATACCTAAAATATTAAAAGTTACCCAATATAATGGTAATCCTGCTGGCAGAGTTGCCGCTATCCAAGCCATAAATAAAGGCATTATATATAACATTGTTTTTTGGGTAGGGTCTTTTGTGTCTACCATCGAAACTCTTTGTTGTAAAAATGTTGTAGCTGCTGCCAGTACAGCGAGTATATAGAAAGTATCTGGTTGCCCGATATCTGGAATCCATAAAAATTTAGCATGTTCTGCAACTGTAAACTCTAGTCTTAATAAAGATTGATAAAATGCTATAAATATTGGCATTTGAATTAGTAGGGGTAAACATCCCCCAAATGGATTGACTCCATGTTCTTTATATAATTCCATAACCTTGCCTTGCATTTTCTGGGGATCATCCTTGTATTTTTCCTGCAAATACTTAATCTTAGGTTGGATTTCTTGCATTCCCCGCATAGATTTCATCTGTTTTTGGGTTAAAGGAAATAGAATTATTTTAATAGTAATAGTAAGAAATATTATAGCTAAACCATAGTTGGGCACGCCGATACTACCAGTTATGCCATACATAAATTCAATTACACTAGCGAACCATTGC
>CAZUSS010000055.1:0-9421 GCA_964623245.1 uncultured Syntrophomonadaceae bacterium | reverse complement strand
AAATCTGCCCAAAGTTATTAGCTAAAACTAAACCCAACATAGAACCAGCAAAAATTGACTGGTAGGCGTAATAACTAGCAAATCCAGGGTCTTTGTCCATATAACCTAGGGAATATATTTGTACTAGCAAGGCTACTAAAGTTACCACCACTAGCATGACTGCAGTTAAGCCATCAATTAATATCCCCATATCCACTTGTAGACCTGGCATATTAATCCATTTGACTGCTACTTCATAGTTAATTGCTTCCCCTGCCGAGAATGTCCCGCCCGCAATAATAGTTGCCATAAGAAAGGAAACAAAAATTGCTGCAATAGACAAGTAAGCTGATATTTTAGGCCATTTGTGTAAAAACAGCCCTATCAAGGCAAAGGCTACAAATGGCAATAGGGCAATTAACCAAGCCTGTTGAATACTCCAAACAAACATTAAACTACCCCCTTACCATTTCAACAAATTGAAATCATTTAAGTTGACTGATTTCTTTTGTCTAAAAATTGATATGATTAGGGCGAGTCCGACCGCCACTTCAGCTGCAGCTACAACAATAACGAATATAGCAAATAGCTGACCAGTGACCCCACCCGTAATTACAAACTTATTAATGGCAATAAAATTAATATTTACTGCATTTAACATTAGTTCTAATGACATCAAAAGGGCTACAGCATTTTTCCTAGCTAAAATTCCATATAAGCCGATGCCAAAAATAATGGTAGATAATAATAAATAGTGTTCAAAACTAATCATTTTCCTGTTCGGCTCCTTTCGCTATCATAATAGCCCCTACTATGGCTACTAATAATAAAACTGCCGCAACCTCAAAAGCTATAACATAATCACCCATAAGCATTTGGGCCAAATCACCTAGGGGGTTTTCCAGAACATTATTAACTGAATTAGTCCAATTACTGCTAACCACAGATATGGAAACTAAAAAGGTGAATAATCCTGCAGCTATTACTCCAATTAAGGTGCCTTTTTTAGTGCTAGGATTGCTCTGACTAACATCTTCCCCAATAACTAACATGATGGCGAAGATAATTAAGACCGAAATGGCCCCTGCATATATCATGATTTGCACTAAACCTAGGAATGCAGCACTTAGCTGAAAATATATGGTAGCTACTCCCAAGAATGAAAGGACCAGATAGAGCGCACTATGCACTATGTTTTTGGAAATTACCACCCCTAGTGAAGCAAAAATAGTAATCCCGGCTGTGACCAAAAATACCAAGTCGATTATACTCACTCTGTACTGCCCCCTTCCGCCTTTTGTCGATCCTTAAGCTCTTTGTTTACGAATGCTTGGGCTACCTTCTGAGCCTTTTCCTGATCATCTATCATAATGGGTACAAACCTTTCTAGCTTGGCTTCATCAGACCTTAAAATTTCAGCTAATATTTCCACTGATGCCTCATCAGCTACAAATCTTTTTAAAACTTGAGTCGGGTTTTTCTTGACTGCATTAGTCATGTTTCTGATTTGTTTAGCCTTTTTATCCTCTGTTTCAGTTTTTTCATCCACATCGGAAACCACTTTAATATCTAATTCCGCTGGTCTTTCATAAACGACTTTAATTTCATCCCGTTCATATTGAGACAATTCAAAATCATGATTAAAATACAAGCAATTAGTAGGGCAAGCTTCTACACATAGATTGCAAAACATACAATATTGGTGATCTATAGTAAAAGATAATACCTTTCTTTTTTTTGTTTCTTCATCTCGCACACTTTCCAGACTCAAGACATCATTTGGACAAGTTCTAATACATAGACTACAAACATTACAAGCCCCCATTTCATATATGAGATGCCCTCTGTATCTAGGCTGTAAATATGGCATTTCTTCAGGGTACTGTATAGTTAAGTCCTTTTGAAAGAGATGTTTTAGAGTTGTCCACATGCCTTTTACTAGACCTTTACCAAACACCTCTACCACCACCCCATCCATTTAAATAGGTGTATCCCACACCCAGTTAAAACTATATTTGCTAAGCTGACCGGAATTAAAACTTTCCAGCTAAAAGACATCAAATGATCCATACGGATTCGTGGAAATGTCCATTTTATCCAGAAGAAAACCATCATAATTAAGTAGGCCTTTATGGGTAACCACAACCATGATGGTAAAAATGGACCTTGCCAACCTCCAAAAAACATTGTGGCAGCTATAGCCGAAACTGCAAAAAGGTTAGTATATTCCGCTAAAAAAAATAAGGCCCATCTCATACCTGTATATTCGGTATAAGCACCCGCTGTTAGTTCCTGTTCAGCTTCGGGCATATCGAAAGGCCCCCGGTTTAATTCAGCTGTGGCTGCAATAAAATAAGTTATGAAGGCAATCGGTTGCAAAAGAATGAACCAGATATTGCTTTGGGCTGCAATTATATCTGACATTCTCAAGGAACCAGCAATCATAACCACACCTATAAGGGAGAAGGCCAAGGGCACTTCATAAGTTATCATCTGGGCCACAGAACGCATGGCACCTAATAAGGACCACTTGTTATTGGAACCCCAGCCTGCCATTAAAATGGCTATGGTTGCCAGTGAAGCAACAGAAATAAAGTAAAAGACCCCTATATTTAAGTCAACAATTTGCATCCCATCACCAAAGGGAATTACCATATAGAGCATAAGAGATATAACTATAAATACTATTGGTGCGGTACGAAATATAAACTTATCCGTTGCTGAAGGAATAATATCCTCTTTAGTCAACAATTTAATGGCATCAGCAATGGTTTGAAATACCCCAAAGGGCCCTAATCTATTAGGTCCTAATCGTTCCTGGATAAATCCAGATACTTTCCGTTCTAACCAAATTAGGATCAAAATATTAACAGTTACTATCCCAGCAATACAGGCAAACTTAATAACCAGTAATATGAAATCAGCCCAAATCAGGGGTAAACCAATACTCTGCAGCCAATCTACTATAAATTTCGCAATAATTAAAAATAAATTTTCTACTACATCCATAAAATCACCCCTTATCTGTCACATTCTCCTAAAACTGGGTCCAAAGTAGCAATATTAGCAATAATATCTTGTAATTTTTCGCCTTTAGAAATTGACGGTAAAATCATTAAATTTATAAAAGAGGGGGCCCTTACATGTAATCTGTATGGCATATCAGAACCATCACTGACAATATAAAAGCCTAGCTCACCCTTGGCTGACTCAATACGATGATATACCTCTTTACCCTTTTCAGGTCTAATTACCCGGCGTACTTTACCCATAATCTCGCCTTCAGGCAAATCCTTTAAGGCTTGGGCGATAATTTTGCCGCTTTCTTTGATTTCCTCGATTCTCAAAATAAATCTATCCCAACTATCTCCATTCTTAGCAGTAGGAATATTAAAATCGAACCGGTCATAGATACCATAAGGTTCAGCTTTCCTTATATCATAGGCTACTCCTGTAGCCCTAAGATTAGGACCGGAAACCCCATAATCAATGGCATCCTCAGCCGATATAGCCCCTACTCCTTTTAACCTGGCTTGCATAATTTCATTACCAACTAATAAATCCTCATATTCTTTAATCATTTTAGGAATATCCTCGATAAAGCTATTAACTGCCGGAAAGAACTCGGGGGGTAGGTCATCACTAATACCACCTATCCGCATATAAGAAGCTATTAATCTCTGGCCACTCGTCATTTCGAACATATCCATAATCCTTTCCCTATCTCGGAAAGTATAGATCAAGCCCGTAGTAGCTCCTAAATCAATGGCAATACTTCCAATAGCCAACATGTGGGAGGCTATGCGGGATAATTCAGCCATTATAACTCTGATATATTCAGCCCTTTCGGGAATTTCAGCCCCGATTAATTTTTCCACTGCCTGACAATAGGCTAGAGTAGGCAATTGGGAAGCCAAATAATCCAACCTGGAAGTATAAGGTACAAACTGGGGATAAGTCCTAGTTTCCGCTATTTTTTCCACAGATCTATGCACATATCCCAAATGGACTGTAGAATCTACGATAATTTCTCCATTAAATATGGCCTCAACATGCAAGCCTCCGTGGGTACTAGGATGCTGAGGACCTATATTTACAGTAATATTTTCCGTCTGTAACATTTCTTTTCACCTGCTTTTCCTCTCACAGATTAAATACACTATTTCAACTTAAAGTCTTTACGCAAAGGGTGTGCTTCATAATCATAAGGAAGTAAAATACGAATTAAATTAGGATGCCCCGCGAATTTAATGCCTAGCAGGTCATAGACTTCCCGTTCTTGCCAATCCGCGGTTCTCCATATATCAGTAACCGTACTCACTTCAGGATTCTCATGATCTATGCTAGCTTTAACCGCGATTTTCCTATTTTCCGGCACAGAATGAATATGATAAACTAGTTCAAACCTATCTTGATAATCTACTGCAGTTAAATTAGCTAAATAATTAAAACCGTCTTTTTTTAAATTCTCACACAGGGCATGTAGGTGTCCTTTTTCAATAGTTAAGATATCGTAAAAGCCATCACTATTGATTTCTAAGGCATCAGCAAATTCAGCCTCTAATCCTTTTATAACCTTCCCATTGGTCATGCTATTTTCAACTCCTAGCATTAAACTTTACCTTGTACTTGTTTTTTCAGCTCTAGCATTCCGTGAAATAGCCCTTCAGGTCTAGGGGGACATCCGGGCACATATACATCCACGTCGAATATGGTATCTGCCCCAGGTAGTACACTATATCCATCTTTAAAAGGCCCCCCACTGATGGCACAATTTCCCATAGCTAAAACCCACTTGGGTTCGGGCATTTGGGCATAAACACGTTCTACAACTGGGCGCATTTTGAGGGTAATAGGCCCGGCTACTACTAACAAATCAGCTTGACGGGGGGAGGCTCTAAATACCTCATAACCATAACGGGCAATATCAAAACGGGCCGCACCAGCCGCCATCATTTCCATGGGGCAACAGTTACAACCGTAGGAAAGAGGCCAAAAAGAATGGGCTCTGCCCCAGTTAAATAATTTTTCTAAAGTTGTAACGATAATATTATTTTTCGCCAGTATTTCAGTGTCATCTTTTTCTAGTACCACTCTAAAGCTCCCTCCTTCCAGGCATACCATAAGCCCACAACTAAAATGCTTATGAATATGAGCATTTCTACAAATGCGAAAAGTCCTAGGCTGTTAAATTTGACCGCCCAGGGATATAGAAAAATAGTTTCAATAGAAAATGCTAAAAAAACTAAGGCATAAAGAAAGTAGTTTACTTTAAATCTGACCCAAGTCGGCCCGATGGTATCTACTCCACATTCATAAGTTGTCAATTTTTCTGTAGTCGCTTTAGGTTTGGGGCGTACCATCCACGCCAAAATCAAAGCTGCTAAGGGAAACAGGAAAGTTAAAAGTAGAAATATGCCGATAGTGGCATAATCAGTTAGCATAAATTAGTAACCTCCTTTATCGTTATTATCATCATTGCGTCATTTTAAGGCTTTAACCCAAGAATCTTCCCAAAGCACATGGCCAGGCTGGTAGATTGTGAAGATAAGCACATGTGCTAAGTTATTATTCATCGCAAATATCAATATTTTGTGCCATATCTTAATTTGTTTTTCTAATCTATGCATCTGTGTGCATCTATGCAAAATTGCAAAATTTATTTTGTTCAATAACCAGCAACTATTATAATAGTTATATGCTTTATTTTAAAGGGAAACCGCATATATTGGGCATCAAATAAGTTAATGCTTATATAAAAGTTTTTTTTGGCTATAATTTATATATCCAGTTTAAGCAATTACTGACTATATTATTAATCTAAAGATGGAAGTGGGAAAAATGAGAAAGTATAAATATTGTCCCCTTTGTGCTCATGAACTCGAAACTAGTTTAATAGATGGTATGGAAAGGCAATCTTGTCCAGCATGTCACTTCATTCATTTTGAAAACCCCTTACCAACTACGGTGTGTATTGCTGAATTAGAAGGCCAGGTCCTTCTGATCAAGCGGGGTATAGAACCACGTAAGGGGCATTGGACCTTGCCTTCGGGTTTTATTGAATTAGGTGAGACCCCTGAGGCCAGTTGCCTGAGGGAATTAAGTGAAGAAACCGGTATGACAGGCAAAATAGCTAATCTCATTGGGGTCTACCACGCTGATTCACAATTATATGGAGATATTATTAGCACCATTTACCATGTTAAACTTAATCCAGGTCAACCAGTGGCAGGAGATGATGCAATTGATGTCAAATTAGTACCCATTGAGGAAGTAGGCGACCTAGTTTTCGCTGCCTTCAACCATGCCTTCGGTAAATTCAAGCAGGCCATAAAGTGGCCTTATCAGTAGTATAAACTGTGTTTATACCCTATAAATAATGTGGGGGGATTTATATGCGTAAAATTGCTTCGCTTTTTTTGGCAGGGTTAGCCACACTCTTGCCCATAGTTATTTCTATATATCTAGTTTATTGGATTTTTTCAGTTATTGATAGCTTACTTGAGCCAATATTAATTGCTGTTTTTGGCCAAGCCATACCTGGGGTAGGATTTATTTCCACTATAATAATAGTGCTAATAGTTGGCCTTTTTTCCACCAATATATTAGGTAATAAATTACTATTTTGGGGGGAAGCCTTATTATATCGGACTCCCATTGTAGGAAAAATATATAGTACCGTAAGGCGTATAACCAATTCGTTTTTTTCCTCAGGCAAAAATTCCTTCCGCCAAGTAGCCTTAGTGGAATTTCCCCGTAAAGGTATATATTCTATTGGTTTTATCACCAATGAGAACCTATCTTATTTGGAGGAGGAAGTCTATTCTATTTTCATCCCTACGACACCTAACCCGACTTCAGGTTGGTTTATCATTATGCCTAAAGAAGATGTTAAAATCCTTGATATCTCGGTGGAAAAAGGCATTGAAATGGTCATATCTGCAGGTATGATTGCTAGTGAGGAATAATAGGCAGGCCAAGGTGGGCCTTTAGTCTCGCCTATTGCCCGTGACTAGGGAAAAGCTATCCAATATATTAAAACTATTCCACAAAAACGACACAATTATGAAAATAATACGATATAATACTATTTAATATAAAATAGCATAATTTTTTCCTAATCCTTATATTATGCTTATTTTCGGAGGACTGTTTTATGCTATCAGGGCCTGTATTATTTTCCTTATTGTTTTTTACTGTTTTTATTGTTTACTTCTTTTTTGGAGCATATATAATTTCCCGTAATTCAAAAGCCACTTTGAATAGGATTTTCTTAGCTTTTTGTGCTGCTTTATGTTTTTGGTCTTTTGGCTTTGCCTTGGCCAATTCCGCGCCAAATATGGAAATCGCACTCTTATGGCGCAGATTTTCAGCAATAGGTTGGGGTACAGTATATGCTATTTTTCTTCATTACATTATAGTACTTACTCAGATAAGACTTCCCTTTAAACGTTTCAAACCCCTGCCCTTCTTATATATACCAGCTATTATTACCGTATATGCCTTTTCTCTTTCTACTACCATCACTACTGCACAATATAATTTGACCGCAGTTAAATATGGCTGGATTAATGTAGCCATTCAAAATAACTGGACCTTCTTCTTCCAGACTTATTACATAATTTACTCGCTGGCAATTATCTTAATCCTTATATATTGGAGATGGACTTCGACTAATAAGATTATTCATAAACAGGCTAAACTTATAATTTTGGGGCTGATATTTGCAATCTTGTTTGGTAGCATAACCGATGTAATATTAAGCTCCAGCTTAGCTACCCCTTTACCCCAGATGGCACCGATTTTCATATTAATCCCCATTGCCATTATTTATTATTTAATGACCCGTTATAGCCTAATGCGATGTCCAGATGATGATAAACTTGCATTGATTTTAACCGATGTAACTAAAATAAAATTATATTACTACTTCTCCGCCATCTTTTTTACCGGTAGTATCCTATGTTTTCTGGCCTTTTTTTTGCCCCATCTATTAGATGATGAAATTAATTTACAACACATATTACAAACTAGTGGAGTTTTATTTGTAGTTGGTTTGCTTATTCTGATTCTGCAATTAGTAAAAAACGATACCCTAAAGGATTATCTCATAGTTACATTAATGCTTTTTTCTATCCCTTTTGTCACCCTTAAATACATTGATTACGCGGCCATAACCGCTTGGGCCTTCCCACTAGTTTTAATTATGGGGTCACTTTTATTTAATTCACGGACCCCCTTAATAGTTATAACTATCGTGGCTATCATTACCCAAGTAATAGTTTGGGTGTATGCCCCAGTTGAAAGCATGTGGGTAGCAGGTTTTGATTATGTATTAAGGATTGGAATATTCATCATCGCTTTAGGCATTGGTCTTTTCGTGAATGATATTTACCGCAAAAGATTAAGGGAGAATAGTCTGCAAATTAAGCAACAAAAATTCATTTCAGATATTTCCTTTATTTTCGCTAACCTCAATCTTGCCAATATTGATGATAAAATTAATGATATACTGCAGCAAATAGGTAACTTTTTTACTGCTGACCGGGTTTATATTTTCATGATTAATCCTGCCAGTAATATCATGACCTATACACATGAATGGCATCGCGAGGGCGTAACACCCTATCTAGGAATAATTCCAGCCTTGTCACTAGAGACCTTTCCTTGGTCGAAAAGACAGTTAGAAAGCAATAAGCTAATATATATTGACAACCAAGACCAGCTGCCAGAAGAAGCTGCAGCAGAAAAAATGCGGGCCATAAAGGGCGGGATTAAATCTGTAGCGGCAGTCCCCCTGTATGAAAAGGACACCCTGATAGGTTTTATAGGATTAGATTTAATCGTATCATCCCCCACATGGTTGGAAAGCCATCTACAACTACTGGAAATCATATCTACCCAATTATCTGACAGTTGGGTGAAAAATAAAAATGAACGGGAAATACAATATATGGCTTACTATGATCAACTTACTGGATTACCTAATCGTACTTTATTTAGTGATAGACTCGACCAAGCTCTCCATTTAGCCAAGCGTAATGAAAAACTTATTGGGGTAGTATTTATGGATTTAGATAGTTTTAAAGCAGTTAATGATACTGTGGGGCATAATGCAGGTGACACAATTATTCAGGAAGTTGGCCAGGGCCTAGTCAACCATCTGCGTAAAAGTGATACTGTTGCACGTTTCGGTGGGGATGAATTTTTACTCTTGTTTAATAATATAGATACTAGTGAAGATATTATAACGGTAGCGGATAAATTTATGCAATTATTCGACAAACCCTTTATAGTAAATGGCCAGGAATTCTTCCTGACTTGTAGTGCTGGGATTGCAGTCTTTCCCTATGATGGTAAGGATGGAGAAAGCCTGATTAAAAATGCTGATATAGCCATGTACCAGGCTAAATCAAGGGGTAAAAATCAATATGCCCTTTGT
>CAZUSS010000054.1:0-9498 GCA_964623245.1 uncultured Syntrophomonadaceae bacterium | reverse complement strand
GATCTAAGGCGGACAAGGGCTCATCTAATAATAGTATAGGTGGATTTATTAAAACAGCCCTAGCTAAAGAGACACGTTGTTTTTCTCCCCCGCTTAGAGAATGGGGGTAGCGTTTAAGCAAATGGTCTATTTGCATAGCTTCTGCTAAGCTATTTAATCGTTGTACTGTTTCAGGCCTTTTATCCTTTTTCTTGGCTTTAGCACCAAATAGGATATTTTCTTTTACAGTTAAAAAGGGGTACAGTAAACTATCTTGATAGGCAAATCCTAATCCCCTTTTTTCCGGTGGACAGTCAGTGATATTTTTCCCTTTAAGATTTATTTTGCCGGCAGTTGGTTTACGTAGACCAGCGATAGTCTCTAGTAACATAGTTTTGCCACAGCCTGTTGGACCTAGAATTATGAGATAATTTGGGTCATTAATAGAAAAACTAATATCCCATAAAGCAAATTTGCCAGCCTTAACACTTAATTTGGATACCTGTAATAAAGGTGTAATCATAAACGGACCCCATTTTTTATCAAAGTTTTTACAATTACTAATAGTAATAAGGCTAAGCATAGCATAACAACTGCTGTTGCGATTGCAAAGTCCATATCCCCTATTGACATATTGAGAAAGACTGCAACAGACAGGGTTTCGGTTTTCATTCTAGTAATTCCTGCTAACATAGCAGTAGCTCCAAATTCTCCTAAAGCCCGAGCCCATGACATCATTACTCCACCAATTAAGGCCATTTTTGCTAAGGGAATAGTAACTCTTGAAAATACTTGGGTAGGGGAATAGCCTAATGTTTTAGCTACCTTTTCCATACGTGGGTCTATACTGTTAAAGGCCTGTTGGAAGGTTCTAATTGCATAAGGTGTGGCTACAAACCATTGAGCCACTACGACCCCTAGTTTACTGAATACAACATTTATACCGATTTTGGCTAAAGAATCACCGAAAATAGGACCGAAAAAAATTAATAAAGCAATCCCACTTACTAAAGGGGGCAGGATTATAGGAATGTCGACTAAGGTATCCAAAATGACCTTACCTGGCATATCGTAGCGAGATAATATATAACCACAAGGCAGGGCTACTATAACTGCAAAGATAGTCGCTGTTATAGAAGTTAATAAGGTGAAATTAATGGCATAACGAAATTCTGCTTGACTTAGGACATTTTTTATAGTCGCTAAATCACTATAAGAAATAAGTCCAGCGATAACTCCTATAAAAAATAGGCTCGTAAGCGCAAACACGAACCAGAACGAGCCTATGAATAATTGCCCTAAGAAACTAGGGTTATTTTGGAACTTTAAAACCATATTTCTCAAAGGCCTGAGACCCCTTTTCTTCAACATAATTTAGAAAATCTTGGGCTTGTCTCTTATTAGTAGAACAAGTCAAAAGGACTATAGGGATTTCATCAATCTCATTTACTTTGGGATCGATTTCGATTGTGTCAATAGAATCCCTGTCTTTTAAAGTGTTACTGTATTCTACTACACCTGCATTAGCTTGTCCCATCTTAATAGCTGCCATTACTTTGGGGGGACTTTCCAAAGTAGCTATAATATTTTCTTTAATTTCTTCTGCTTTTTTAGTATTATCAAAAACTTTATTGACGGTTTTACCTATAGCTGTAGCCTCTAAATCTGGAACTAGCAAATCTACTTCAGGATTAGCTAAATCATATATTGAAGTAATATTTGCTGGATTGTCCTTAGGAACTACAATAACTGGAGTATGATAAGCAATTGGGCCTACTATTTTATCCACAAAACCTTTCTCTTGAGCTTTATTAGCGAAGGACATACCACCAGGTACATAAATATCTCCTTTTTGGGCAGCTTCAAACTGATTTAATAAGGCCCCTGCATTATTAAAGGTTATTTCTACTTTAATTCCAGTTTGTTCTGCATAA
Organism: uncultured Syntrophomonadaceae bacterium; assembly: GCA_964623245.1. Taxonomy (GTDB): domain Bacteria; phylum Bacillota; class Syntrophomonadia; order Syntrophomonadales; family Syntrophomonadaceae; genus JAAYRQ01. Next base: position 7,585 of record CAZUSS010000054.1, on the reverse strand, counting down.
TTTTCAGCTAATTCGGTAAATGGCTCCTTGAGATTGGCTCCTACATAGGCAAACAAAACATCATTTGTTTCATCCATAGTTTCCTCATTTGGCCCCTCCCCCGTATTTGCACAACCTCCCACAAACAAAAGACTGACTACCAAAGCGTAAATGAATAATCGTGTAGCAAAATGGCTGATTTTCCCTTTCATATCTTCTCCCCCTTACAGAATTCCTTTAGCAAACAAAACAGAGCTTAACATAGCTTAACACATCAAGGAACAAAAGTACATATCTAAAACTAACATAAACCAACTCAATATAAGTCAATATTAGTGGTGTCCCTTACTTTGAATTGCCTGACTTATACTTCAAATAATAGGAAGTCCTTTTTTTACCCTTTGGCCTATAGCGTCTGTAGCTAGTATAGCCTGGTAAACAAGTTCTTCAGTAATAGGAAAGGGGTGATTAAAGATTGTAGCCCTAGGTTGGCATGAAGCTGCGACTGCTTTACGTAAAGCTTTCTCCGAAATATTAGCTAAATTCAAGTCAGTCAAAGTTAGTGGTAATCCCACTTGATAGCTGAAATTAAAAACCTTTTCCAAAATATGTCCTTCTCTTCCTTCTAATACTAATTGCACTAGCGTTAAAAAGCCAATTTTTTCACCGTGATAAAAATCATGACATTCTTCTAAAATATTTAACCCATCTTGTAGGGAGTGAGCTGCTGCTACACCTCCACTTTCAAAACCAATTCCACTTAAAAGTATATTAGCTTCTACAACTTTTTCCAGTGCTGGTGTGACTACCCCTTTCTCGTTAGCAATTTTAGCTTGTAGGCCATATTCCATAAGAATATCAAAACATAGCCTTGCAGTAGTAAGTGCTAATCTAGTAGCTTGGCCTCGGGCCACATTAGGTGAGCCAGAAGTCATGCATGCATCGGCTTCAAACCAAGTAGCTAGGGCATCACCCATACCCGCAACCAACATTCTAACTGGTGAATTGGCGATAATTGCGGTATCAACTAGGACTAAATCGGGATTTCTAGGGGGAATAAAAAAACGTTCAATGCTACCATCTTCTTTATAAATAACCGACATAGCACTACAAGGGGCATCACTCGAAGCAATTGTGGGCAAAATTATTGTAGCCGCATTAGCAGCTACAGCCACTGCTTTAGCAGTATCAATAACTTTGCCACCACCACTGCCGATAATCATATCACATTGGTTTTGTAAGGCTATTTTAGAAAGCCTTTCAATTTCTTCTGTACTGCACTCTCCCTGGAAAAGCTCTTCCATTTGGCTAATAGCATTTTCACTAAAACTTTGCTCGCGCCCAGCTCGGGTAACAGCAAGACCAGTCTTGCCCCCAATAACTAGAGCCTTCTTACCTAATTTTTTTACATGGCGGCCAATTTCGAAAATTGCTCCTTCTCCTTGAACATAGCGACTTGGTGAAATCATTACTTTAACATTTCCTGCCATAATTAAACCTCCATATCTTATATAAATTGTCATAATAATTTAAATATTAGATTAAATATTATATTGTGCCAGCAAATTTAGGTATATAAATGTTATCCTAAACTTAGGTGTATTTGCAAGACAAAAAAACTTGCTATAGTAATTTAATTGCCGAAAGGGGGGCTTCTATGTGGTGGCAGGAACATTATCAAAATAAAATTATTACCGTCGGGCAAGCCGTAGACTTTGTAAAATCGGGGGATCGGATAGTTCTAGCACATGCTTGTGGAGAACCGCAATTGACGGTGGATGCCTTGATGAATAGGGCCGCAGAATTCAGGGACATAGAAATAGTGCATGAAGTGCCTATGGGTAAAGCATTATATTGTAAAGCAGAATACGGAGAAGGGTTTAGACATAATGCATTTTTTGCTGGGCGAGCTAGTCGACGAGCTATAAATGAGGGAAGGGCTGACTATACCTCCCTTTACTTTCATGAGGTCCCCCATCTTTTTAGAAGCGGGGAATTTCCCATTGATATAGCCTTAGTTACTGTTTCGCCTCCAGACAGCGGTGGTTATGTAAGCTTGGGAGTATCGGTTGATTATACTTTGCAGGCTATACATAGTGCTAGTTTGGTCATAGCCGAAGTAAATCCCAATATGCCCAGAACTGGTGATGGCTCATTGGTTTCGGCCCTGGATATAGACTACTTCATACCAGTTGATACTCCACTTATCGAACTTTCCCCACCGACAATCGGTGAGGTCGAAAAAAAAATAGGGCAAAATATTGCCAATCTTATTAATGATGGTGATTGCCTTCAACTAGGCATCGGAGCAGTACCAGATGCCATTTTAGGGTTTCTACATGATAAAAGAGATTTGGGCATCCATTCGGAAATGATATCCGATGGGGTTATGGACTTGGTAGAAAGAGGGGTAGTTAACTGTTCGCGTAAAAATTATTACCCCAATAAGATTGTTATTACTTTTGCCATGGGAAGTAAAAAATTCTATAAATGGCTAGACAATAATCCCCTGATCGAGGCATTACCAGTTGACATTACTAATGACCCCTTTATTATTGCTAAAAATGACAATTTAAAGGCTATCAATTCTGCTTTATCGGTCGATTTATTGGGGCAGGTGGCGGCTGATATGTTAGCTAGTTTTCAGTTTAGTGGTGTAGGGGGACAGGTAGATTTCGTGCGGGGGGCGAATAATTCCCGAGGGGGTAAAGCTATCATTGCCTTACCAGCTACAGCCGCTAATGGCACTATCTCCCGTATAGTTGCTATGCTGTCGCCAGGGCAGGCGGTTACTACTAGCCGTAATGATGTGGACTATGTAGTTACAGAATACGGTGTGGCCCAGCTAAGGTGGAAAACTAATCGGGAACGGATGGATGCCTTAATAAATATAGCTGCACCTGAGTACCGTGAATCTCTCCGTAAGGAATACCAGCGAATATACAGATGATTTTTGTATACCTAAAGTTTTAATATGAATCTATTTCCCCGAGGCATTTAGCCTTAAAAGGGCCTTAGCCTAATAGACTCTCTTATCGGGAATGGCTCCCCGAACACCGCCTTTAGGATTATCCAAATCCCCTTTATAGCGGGGGATAAGGTGAATATGTAAATGCATGACTGTTTGGCCAGCATCTACACCACAGTTTATTCCAATGTTATAGCCATCAGGCTGAAACTTATCATCCAACCATTCTTTTGCTTCATCAAGTAGTTCGTTTAATGCCTGGCGCTCTTCATTGGTAGCTTCAAAGAAATTAGATATATGGCGTCTAGTTATAATTAACATATGGCCAGATGCTACTGGGTATTTGTCATATATAGCAAAAGCCAACTTATTTTCTAGAATAATTCCATGGTGATTACAAAAGACACAGTTATCCATCCATTACACTCCTTGATATTAATACATCTACCTAAAGTTTCTATAATTAAAACCTTAAATCCTTCATTTGCAAAGGCTTTTTAACTTATCCCCTACTCTCCATCTGGCATATACTCCTCTAGCATTTTTTCAATCTTTTGCATTTTGACCTTTTCGGCTTCTTTTTGCCCCAGCAACTCTTTTTTGAGTTCTAGATTTAAGGCTAGACAGATTCCCAACATAATAAAAGCAAAGGGAAGAGCTGCTATTATGGAAGCAGTTTGTAGGCCCTCTAATCCTCCACTAAGGAGTAGAACAATGGCAATGGAAGATTGCAGAAGCCCCCAGGCGATTTTTACGCTATTCCTGGGATTGAGAACTCCTTGGCTAGAAAGCATGCCTAGGACAAATGTGGCTGAATCAGCGGAGGTAATAAAAAAGGTAATTATTAAAATTATGGCTGTAACAATTATAAGGGGGGCTAAAGGAAATTGCTCCAGGGTTATAAAAAGCGCGCTGGTAATATCTTGGCTTACTGCTTGTGCTATCGGTACTCCTGTAAACATTTCTAAATAAAGACCAGTTCCCCCAAAGGCGGCAAACCATAGTGTTGCTAAAATGGCAGGTACAAAAAGTACCCCTGAGACAAATTCTTTTATGGTTCTACCTTTGGAAATTCGGGCAATGAAAGTACCGACAAAGGGCGCCCAAGCAATCCACCAGGCCCAATAAAATAAAGTCCAAGATGGCACCCAATCACTTTCTATAAATGGGGTTAAGCGAAAACTCATAGTGATGAAATTACCTAAGTACCTACCAATAGTAGCAGTAAAATTATCAATAATAAACAATGTGGGGCCAGCTATTAATACGAATAAAAGCAGTATGGCAGCAACGGTTAAATTGAGGTTGCTCAAAAAGCGAATTCCTTTATTTATACCCGTAATAGCAGATAATAAATATAAGACGGTTACTAGGGCAATAATAATGATTTGGATAGTAAAAGTGTGGGGAATATTAGTTAAATGGGCCAAACCGCCATTTATTTGCAAAGCACCTAATCCTAGTGATGTAGCCACACCAAACACAGTAGCAATTACTGCTAAGCCATCTATACCCTTGCCGATGGGACCATTTACCCTGTCACCTATTAAAGGGCGAAAAGTCACACTGATTAGTCCAGGTTCACCTTTACGGAATCCATGGTAGGCTAAGGCTAGACCAATTACTGCATAGATAGCCCAAGGGTGAAGTCCCCAATGGAAAAAGGAATATCGTAGGGCAATTCTAGCAGCATCAATAGTTTCGGGGGTAACACCCTCTGGTGGTATTAAATAATGGGAAAGTGGTTCTGCTACCCCCCAGAATACCAAGCCTATGCCCATGCCTGCTGAAAATAGCATAGCCAACCAAGTGTAAAATTTATATTCAGGCCCTTCATCATCATCACTAGCTAGTTTAATCCCACTATAAGGACCAAATCCCATATAAATAATGAAGATTACGAATATGATTGTAGCTAACAAATAAAACCATCCAAAATTTTGGGTAATAAAAGCCAAAACTTTCTGCAGGGTAATTGCCATATTGTGGGGTAAAAAAAAGCCCCAGAGGACAAATATTAGGACTACTGAAATTGATAGGTAAAATACACTACCTAATTTATCATCTTTCATTACTTCAAATCATCCTTTTTTACTTACCATAATACCTAGTTTATGCAAAGCTAGGAATTCTAGCAAGCCATATACAGTAAATAAAAGGCTTTTTAGCTTGGAAAGTACAAAAAGGTAACTAGGAATCTACTGAAGCAAAGGCTTGAAGTTGGACTTGGCCTTTTTCCCCATCCCAAAAGATTTGGAGATTTAATAAATTGGCTAATTCCCGTAAAGGAAGGTATGTCATGTTCTCGGTGGTATAAGTAGGCATAATATGGTTGGTTATTTCATCAAATAGGGTAATTATTTCCTCTGATGATACTTTTAGCAGGTCTATTGCTTCTCCCATTTCTACATATGTAATGCCCTGGTCTATAAAGGGCTCATTAGCGAAATACAGTTCCCTATCTACAAGACATATGGCAGGTGTAGGTAGCTTTTCATAAAGGGAAAGTTTCATGATTTCATTATCAATATAGCTTTTTATTATTATGGGGTGGGCTAGGTTATTATAAAAACGGTAATCCTCGATCCCCCAAGAAATTGCCGCATCTTCCCCGATGGGGAGGTAACCTGTATCTGAAACATGGTCATGCCTTTCGAGTACAGGGAGGTTACTGGCCTTGACTGCTTGGTGTAACAAACTGGCACTCATGCATACACCGCCACCCCAACCATAGGTAGGATTAGGATCGCGGCTAGATAGTTGGCCAACAATAAAGCCACGACTGGGGGTACGTGGCCCGACCCTTTTATTAAAAGAAAATATTTGTCCTGGTTGTAGCTGCACATTATCTAGATTGTTAATGGCTAGGATAGCATTGACAGCATTTTCTGGTGTGACTGCATCTATTATGTTTAACTGGTAGGAAGCTAAGAATTTGTCATAGGCTAAAACACAATCTGTATCTACAAAGAAAATAAATGTTAATAAAAACATAACTATTATTGTTAATTTTTGCATGATTCCACTTCCCTCAAATATTAAAATTATTTTAAATGACTAGTAGTTAAATTATGATTCTTTATAACTTTGTATTTATCTATTTTTCTTTTTTTGTTTGCTGGGGAGATAGTAGTATCGTTCATGTTCTTAAAGGCTACAGACAACATAAGTTTCAGGCGGTTAAGCTGATTTACTTCACTGGCTCCAGGATCGTAATCTATAGCTGTAATATTTGCCAGTGGGTAATGCCTTTTTAATTCCTTTATCATGCCTTTACCTGTTACATGGTTAGGCAAACAGCCGAAAGGTTGGACACATACTATATTTGGGGTGCCAGATTCAATTAAATCAATCATCTCAGCAGTTAAGAACCAACCTTCTCCACAATGGTGGCCTAGGGACATTATTGGTTTAGCTAAGTCAGCTTTATGATAAATAGAACTAGGCGCAGTAAAGCGTTCACTTTTATTTAGGTAATAATTAGCTACCCTGCGGCTTCTTTCTAATAGATGTATGAGGAATTTGCCGATTAACCTATCCTTAGTTTTACCGGTTATATACTCTGCTTTGTAAATGTAATCATAAGCACTATAAGTAAAGAAATCTAAAAGATCAGGCATAACTACTTCAGCCCCTTCAGCTTCCAAGATTCTAATTATGTCGTTATTTGCTGTAGGGTGATATTTAACCAGAATTTCTCCAACTACACCTACTTTAGGTTTCTCTTCAGTAGTTATTTCTAGTTTATCAAATTCTTCTACAATTTGCTTCACATTATATCTAAATTCATTTTTATTATCGGTTCCTAATTGTTTTTTACAACGGTCTGCCCATCTTTCATATAATAAATCGGCTGAACCTGGGATTTTCTCATATGGCCTTACCCTATGCAAAACCCGCATGAGCAAATCCCCATATACCACAGCATAAACCGCCTTTTTTAGTAAACCAAAAGTAATTTTAAATCCGGGATTTATATCGGCCCCGTAGAAGTTAGCAGATATTATAGGTATATTACCATATCCCGCCTCATCCAAAGCCTTTTTAAGCAGTCCGATGTAATTTGTAGCTCTACAGCCACCACCAGTCTGGCTAATAATTACCGAGGTATTATTCAAGTCGTATTTTCCAGAATCGAGAGCCTCTAGGAGTTGCCCTATAACAATGATGGCGGGATAACAAGCATCATTATTAACAAACTTTACCCCTTCATCAATAGCCTGCCTATCGACCGAAGGTAGCACGACAATATTATATCCTTCTTGTTTAAAGGCTTCCTCTAATAGCTCGAAATGTATAGGAGCCATTTGCGGTGAAAGAATAGTATGATTAGCCTTAGCTTCGGTGGTAAATAAAGGCCTTTTTGCTTTAGGGGGTTGAATTTGCGGTACCCAATTATTTTGGGCTCTTTCCTTTATAACTGCAAGCAGGGAGCGGATTCTAATTCTGGCGGCTCCTAAATTAGCTCCCTCATCAATTTTTAAGCTAGTATAAACCTTCCCTTGGCGATTTAAGAGTTCTTGTACCTGTTCAGTAGTAATGGCATCTATGCCACAACCAAATGAATTAAGCTGGATTAATTCCAGATTATCTTGGTGGGTAACATAATCAGCGGCTGCATATAGTCTAGAATGATAC
>CAZUSS010000053.1:0-10516 GCA_964623245.1 uncultured Syntrophomonadaceae bacterium | reverse complement strand
ACAAATAGCCGAAGCCTCAGAATTGCCCTTAGGAGAAATAGAAGAACTGAAAAAGGAAATAGAAGTTAAAAGTTAAGTTGGGTTAGAATAATCCGATACTCCCAGTATAGTATGAAATACCAAACAGGGGGGGGACGATCCAGTCCGCCCCCGCATTTGCTATGGGGTTGTGAAACTATTCCCAAACGAAGAACCGTCCCCGTGTTTGCCGCAGGATGGATGCTGTAGCTAGATCTATATAATTAATTACAGTATATAAAAGTCCCTTACGCTGTAAAAGTTGATCATTATCCACTTGAAATCCTAATTTTGTATCTCCAATTTTAAGTAAAGTTACAATTTCACCATCTACTATACTTTCAGCACCAGAAAAATGCTTAACCAGTCCACCTAATGCCCCGCCTATTTTATTTATTTGCTCTTCACTATCAGCCACATATTTAGCCTTCATATATAAATAATAGGCTTCCAAGTATTCAGTCTTCTGGGCAAATATTAAGCCCAGATTATGCAGTAGATCAAAAGATAAGGGGTGTATGGCTAAGCCTTCCCTTAATATTTGCTCTGTTTCCTCCATTTTATCTTCGGCTTCGAGTATCATTGCTTCCAAGATGTATCTATCCTCATGCTGTGCTGCCAGCTTCACATATTGTTCCATAAGAATTTTCGCATTATCCAATCCATCCATATTGATTAATTCGATTATAGTTTCCTTTAATTCCGCTAGTACGGTTTCCATCTTGTCTTGTAAATTCTTCATAACATTCCCTCCAGATATAACAGCGAACCAAATCGCCTCTACCTCCTGCAATGTAGCATAGATTTCAATCTCCGCGGGATACCTCATATTCCCAATTCCTATATATAACCTATCGTGGAAATAATAGAAAACTTGATATTCCAAGCTTCAAATTCCCCTGCCCGATAACCCCGAACCCTTACACCTGTAATTCCGAAGTTCTGCATCTGTAGCCCCCGAAGTTCTGCATCTGTAGCCCCCGAATTCATTCGGGGTATTATCGGGGTGGAATCTCCGCAGGATAACGGCGATTCAAATCGCCTCTACGGGTAAACGTGTAGCGGAGATTTGAATCTCCGCGGGATAACGGCGAACCCCCTTCGGGGACTACTGATGTTCGGCTTTCGCCTCACTATTACGGTTGTGAATTCGCCTCCACAATACGAGAGGGTAGTTTCGAATTCATTCGAAGGTTCCATTTAAGAGCAAGGCAAATCCCCCATCATCCTCATAAAAATACCTATAACTCGAATAATAATAATCTTCCCTTTCTTCAACCATCCCATTTTCCATGGGATTATTATGAATATAATTTATAGTTTCCAAAAAGTGTCCTTCATTTCTTATAACCGTATCGTGAAAACCTTTTTGTAATACACTTCCAGTAGTATTATTTAACTTATTATAAAACCTAGAAAAACTACCCTTAATCCTTTTCATAATCACAGAAATATTATCCTCACCCAAGGGCTGGATAATTATATGCACATGATCAGGCATGATAACAAAAGCGAAAAGATTATAAGTGCATTTGAATTTATAGTATATAAGCAGATTTATGAATAGTTCGCAGGCGAGTTTGTCGTGGAAAATTGGTCTGCGGTCAGCGGTTACAGTGGTGATGAAATAATAATGGTTTTCTTCGTGGTAGTGTTTAAGAGACATGTGGTATTGCCCCTTTCTGGATTTTGGTGATTTTATTTCTAATAAGTAATTATAGCATTATCCAGGTTATAACGGCGAATCAATTCGCCTCTACGGAATTTTATCACAACACCCCGTAGCGGAGATTTGAATCTTCGCGGAAACACGGCGAATCAATTCGCCTCCACAATGCGAGGGGGTAGCTTCGAATTCATTCGAAGCTCTAGCGGGTTACCCATTATTTTGTAGGGGGATTAGGCGATTGAAATCGCCCCTACGGGTAAACGTGTAGCGGAGATTTGAATCTCCGCGGGGAGCGGGATAACGGCGAACCCCCTTCGGGGACTACTGATGTTCGGCTTTCGCCTCACTATTACGGTTGTGAATTCGCCTCCACAATGCGAGGGGTAGCTTCGAATTGATTCGAAGGGTTCATTTAAAAATGTAGCGGAGAATTAATTCTCCGCTACGGTTATGGTTGTATATTTATTGTATTAAGCTTAATTATCTTAGTAGTTGCAATACTGCTTGTGGTGCCATATTGGCTTGGGCTAACATAGCGGTGGCAGCTTGTTGTAGGATGTTATTCTTGGTGAATTCCATCATTTCTGCAGCCATGTCAACATCTCTGATTCTAGCTTCAGATGCTTGTAAGTTCTCAGCTGAAGTATCTAAGTTCTTAATGGTATGTTCTAGACGATTTTGGAATGCACCTAGCTTAGACCTTTCCTTCGATACAGTTTCCAGGGCATTGTTAATGGTAGTAATAGCTTTATCAGCTGCTGCCTGAGTATCGATTTTGATAGGAGTATTACTTGCATCTGGGGTAGCTGTTAACTCAGTGATTATTCCTACTGCAGTGTCACCCGTTATTCCTTCCGCTGTGATAGCTATACCGTAGTCTTTTAGAGCAGCATTAAGATCCTCGAAGGTTACATCTGAGGCAACTGTGACAGTTACCCTGCCATTTTGGTCTTTTGTTATTGAAAGTTCGCCTGCGTCAACATCAGAAGAATTTGCAGCAAAGGTTACCTCTTTAATTGAGCTATCGGCGATATTAACCTGAGCACCTTTTATTTCCCCAATATCGTAAAGAACTTGTTCAAAATCTGCAGTTCCATCAGCAATTGTCCCTATGGCAGTAACAGTAACATCGGTAATGTCCGCTGCTGCGAGGGCAGCATTAATACCATCTACGGTTGCATCTTTACCTATATTTAAGGTTAATACCCCATCATCGCTCAAGGAAACAGCTATAGCATCGTCATCATCACCATCTAGAAGTACTTCAACCGATTTTATGTCTGCATCACTTGTATTTAATTCAACAGTACCAGCAGTCGCGGTAAACAATCCAGCCGATTCTACACCTAGGGCTTTGGCAGTCATATTGTTCACATCGAAGGTAATATTTTGAGCTTCGTTAGCTCCGATGTGGAATTTCTTATCTGCATAAGAACCATCTAAAAGCTTCATGGTGTTGAACTCGGTAGTTTCTGCAATTCTGGTAATTTCTGCAGTTAATTGGTTGATTTCATCCTGTAGATTAGTCCTATCAGCATCTGTATTAGTATCGGTGGATGATTGTACTGCTAGTTCTCTCATTCTTTGTAAAATAGCATGAGTTTCGTTAAGGGCACCTTCTGCAGTTTGGATTAGGGAGATACCATCTTGAGCATTCCTAGATGCTTGGTTAAGTCCTCTAATTTGCCCTCTCATTTTTTCTGAGATGGCTAGACCTGCTGCGTCATCACCTGCACGGTTAATTCTGAAACCAGAAGATAGTTTTTCTAAGGATTTTTGTCCTGCTACATTGTTCATGCCTAGTTGTCTATGGGTATTCATTGCCATCATATTGTGATTAATTATCATTGTAAATTCCTCCTTGAATTTTGTTTTTTTATTCACCCCTGCTTCCTTGCGGGGGTGGTTGGCACTAGCTATGATACTCTTACTCCGGCTTCGAATGAATTCGAAGCTACTTTTTTTGACGCGACCTGGGTTGTTCCCCGTTAAGATTGTCGGAGATTGAAATCTCCTCTACAAGCACGGACGGGGGGCGGGGATTGAAATCCCCTCTACGGAATTAGCATCATCAAACACGGGGACGGTTCTCCGTTTGTTGCGGTTTTTAGGGGATGCAATTAGTATCGACCTTTGGCCTAATTTGCCTCCCTTTCCCCTTTTGTCTAGGAGTTCAGTATCAGCTTGTGCTGTTAGTATTAATTATCGGGTAAGGGATATAATTCTTAAAAGAGTAAAATAGCCGCTATCGGCTAATTATAAGTTAATTGCTTTGATTTGCTAACTATTTTAAGGTTGAAGGGCTTTTTTTTAATAGAGGCAGATTTCCGCTGGTTATTTTTGAAGATTATTGTTAGTAGTTTTTAAAAAGATCTTGATGGGTGCCTGTTCTTAATAATATCAAAACAAGTTTTTCTTCAATAACTTCATAGATTACAATCCAATCACTTTTTAGATGAAACTCATAACATCCTTTCCATTCCCCTTTTAGAGGATGATTGTTGTATTCTTCTGGAAGAGAGTTTCCTGTTTCTAAAATTTCAATAGCTTTTTCTATAAGGCTAATATCAAAATCCCTTTTGATTAATCGCTTAATATCTTTCCTAAACTGGCTAGATGTTTTAATTTTCACTTTGCATTTCCTCGTTAATATCTGCTATAAACTCCGCAAAACTGTTATAGGTCTTTAATTCATCATATCTTTCGCGTACTTCTTGTAGGGCTAACAAACTATCGCGGTTTGGCTCCCTGAGCTCCAAAGCAAACGGAAGTCCTTGATATCTTTCTACAGCTTTTAAAAAGGTATTAATCGCAGTAGTCATGTTTAGCCCTAATTTAGAAAAAATTTCTTCCGCATTTTTCTTGGTAGCCAAATCAACCTTAACAGTTACGCTAGTTTTTTCCATTATTATCACCTCATTTGTATTATAGCATGTATTTTAATGCTTTTACAGTATAGTGGAAAGCATTTTACACTGGGGGATGTGGGTGTAGTGATTTTATGTCTTATGAATATGATTTCTAAAAAATTCTTCTAAAAGGCTTGTATCAAATGGTGATTGTAGCATAGCTTTTTGGTATTCTATTTTCTCTATAGGAAAAATTATCTCATAGTTGTTAAAACCAACTAGCTGACGTATAAATTCCCTAATAGCCCTGCCATTGCCATCCCGAAAAGGATGAATCATGTTAAATCCCTTTCCAAGGCCAATAAGTCGGAGGCATTTTGTATATGAAATCTGTTTTTCAGGACGATTGACTGGGGATAACAATATATTTTGTCTGGTGAGGTATACATTTTAGATTAATCCGTGTTTTTTCAGAATTTTATTTCTTGCTTCCTGGTTAGAGATTTTGCCCTTTATATTGCTGGAAATTATTTTTAGAATATCAGAAGGTAGATCTAAATCTTCATAGGACATAGTTGCTTTTAGATAATCAAGGTTCTTTTTATTTATGCTTTTTTTTGAAGGAGTTTCCCGATATATTTTGATTTCTGAATTGTTTTATCCATTTTATATCACATCCCTTAAAATTAATTATAATGCATCAAGAACGGGGAATCAACGGCTTGATATTCCTAGGGTATAAGGGGGCATTCCCCTGCGGGGACTATTCGTTTCGGTGTCATCCTGAGGTGATAAGCGAAGGATCTTTCCCCCTGGTGCAGGTTAAAGATTCTTCGCCCTATGGGCTCAGAATGACACGGACGGGGGAACGGCGAATCAATTCGCCTCTACGGGTTAGCGGGGGGCGGGGAGCCCCCTCTGGGGACTACTGATGTTCGGCTATCGCCTCACTTTTTTGGTTGTGAAATCCCCTTTACGGGTTGGCGATATGTTGCCTCCCTCCTGCGGGTGGACAGGGTCGTCCACCCCTACGTCTCACGTTTTTAGGTTGTGAATTCGGAGGGTGGAAATATTTGATAGGCGTAGGGGTGTATGATTTTTTTATAAAAACATACGCCATTGACGTTTGGCATATAGGATTCTTTCGATGTTGACAGTTGATTCTTTTTCTTCAATTGTAAAGAAGATAATATAGTTTTTAACTACTAATTTACGGTATCCTAGGAAGGCTAAACGCTCATCACTAACTAATGGATATCCTTTGGGCATATTTGCCAATCCGTACATTGCTCCTTCAAGTATTTCAATCAAACCCATTGCAGTTATAGGAGCTGATAGCTGTGCGGAAATATAGCGCATGATATCTCGCAAGTCATGTTCTGCTGCTTCTGATACCTCTATCTTATAAGTTTTCATCGGCTATTTCCTGCTTAATATCATGGATAACATCTGCCAGGGGGCGCTTTCTCCCTTCCTTTATGGCAGTTTGACCCTCATCTAATAGTTTATATAATTCTAACTTTCCCTGGAGTATTTCATAGGTCTCAATACTCATAACCGCAAGATCGCCACGACCGTTTTTAGTTATATATACAGGTTCTTGATGCTCACGACAGAACTTGGATATTTCATTATAGTTGTTTCTTAAATCGGTGCTGGATTTGATAATTGGCATAAATAATACCTCCTTCTTTCTACAGATATTATGCAAGAATTTCTGTAGTATGTCAAAATAAAGGGAGCCTAGGTGCAGGTTAAAGATTCTTCGCCCTGTGGCTCAGAATGACATGAGCGGGGGGCGGCGAATCAATTCGCCTCTACGGGTTAGCGGGGGGCGGGGAATTCGGTAGAATGTAGGTAATAATACACTTTTGCTGGAGAATTGATTTTAGTTGGGAGGAGAACTTAAAGCCTATCCCTCTGAAGTTATATCGTATAGGACTTCTATCTTAGTGAAAAATAATTCTATATCTTTTTTAAATAAGTCTGATAGTTCGGGTAAATACTCTAGAATATTAGTAAGTTTACCGATTTCTAAATTAAAACCATATTTACCCCGAAATACATGTCTAAAACTGCGCATATCACCTAAAAATCCTAAAGTATCAGGGGAAATCACATATGGTCTAACCCCAATAATTTCATTATTCATCTGTTCTATTAGTTCCATATGCCAACTATCACCTGCAGGTAGATAATTATCTATAGTTCTGGCAATTATGGATAATATTCTTTCTATGCAAGTGTAATAATCATTGATTATTCCCGCAATCGCCCGCACAATAACTATGTCATCAATGGGTAAGCCTTTGACAAGATCTGTTTTTATCTTTGGATAGAGTTTCATTTTCCTGAGTTCATCTTCTAATTTGCTTAAACTGGACACTTCCAATCTTATCCTAGTCTTGATTGTAAGATATTTATTTTTATTCATCCTTATATCTCCACCCCTTTTGTATAAACCTCTTGGATTGTTTCTGGGAAACAGTCCTCTTCACAAGCAAGGCTTACTTCTATTGGCCCTGCTATTTTTTGGGCTTGTGATAGGGCACGCCAATAGTTACCCATAAAACCAACTAAAAACAGATCTATGTCTGATTCCTCTTTAAATTCACCGTAAGCTAAGGAGCCATATAAGTAGACTTTCTCTACCCCGTATTCTTTTTTCATTAATTGGGCAATTTCTTTAGCCCTTTTTTTTGCTAGTTTCTTATGTTTAGCTTTATTTTGTCTAGCTGCTGCTTTTAATCTGTTAAATTCTTGTAAGAATTCCGGTCTAAAGTATTTTTCTTTTGTCCCCAATTTTACCACTCCTTGGAGGACCCCGAATGAATTCGGGGCTCAGTCTTGTTTTCCGAATAGGTTCGGGGCTTAGTTGTGTTTTCCGAATGAATTCGAAGTTAGAAATATTCGGATACTAATTTCCATTATACACTATTTCCATAATTTGTAGAAAGGTGTTTTCGTTACTTTGCTGGATTCAATAAGTTTCCTGATTGGCGATTAAAATTACCTTTACCTAGGGGAGTGACATAGGTAGAAGTCCTGGTGGGTAGAATGGTATGACTTTCCCCCTGGTGCAGGTTAAAGATTCTTCGCCCTGTGGGCCCAGAATGACACGGACGGGGGAACGGCGAATCAATTCGCCTCTACGGGTTAGCGGGGGGCGGGGAGCCCCCTCTGGGGACTACTGATGTTCGGCTATCGCCTCACTTTTTTGGTTGTGAAATCCCCTCTACGGGTTGGCGGTATGTTGCCTTTCTTCCGCGGGTGGACAGGGTCGTCCACCCCTACACTTTTCTTATGTTCGGCTAGTGCCTTATGTAAATAAGCGGCGATTGAAATCGCCGCTACAGGTTGACAGAATTCCGAGGATTGAAATCGTCACTACGGGTTGGCAGTATTTCGGGGATTGAAATCGCCGCTACGTTATTCTATTCAATTTAAAATTAATAATTAATAATTCCCTGGCAAGGGTTTTATCCACCCATTCCTAGTTGGGCAGCGATCCAGTCACCTTGGGATTGCATTTGGTGAAGAGCTTTTTCCATGGCGGTAAACTGGTTCCAGTATTTTTGTTCTAGCATCTGCATCCTAAGTTGCATGGTGTCAATCCGCTCATTGAGACCAGTAATTTCTTTACCGAGATAGCTTTCATCATGGATATCTGTTGATCTACCAGCGGTAGTTGCCATGACACCAAAATATCCGTAAATCTGGTCATTTAGCTTATGAGCTATGCCTTGGCTGGCTGGATCCTTGGAACTATTGTTGAATATTTTAGCTACCCCATCCATATCTTCGGCTAGGGCTGCTCTTAATTTATCTTCATCAATATATAACTTGCCATTGTCCTTCCAATCGGGTGAAGTAGTAATACCGATAGAGGATAAGGACTTATATTTGCCTTCTAATCCTTCTACCCTGTCAGTTACTAGCATCCGCATTTCTGAAGATATGCGGCTTAATAAAGGATCGGCTCGGAATATACCGCTACGGGCCTTTTCTTCCCATTGTTCGATATCTTTTTCCTTCATATCGTCTTTTTGTTCATTAGTTAATGGTGGGAAACCCCGATAGCGTTTTTCGGATAGTTTGGTTCCTATATCATCAATTATTTGATTGTAGGCTTCAACAAAGGCTTTTATCTCGTCAACAATAGTGTCGACATTGTTAGTTACCTGGACATTGACGATTTCGCCTTCACTGGCTTTTTTTAAGTCGAAGTTAAGTCCGAAGAATTCGAACTGGTTAGAGGCAAATTCTAGGTCAATGCCGTTGAACTTGATAAGGGCATTTTCACCAGTGCCCAGTACACCATTTTCTCCAGGATTTAATCCTAATACTTGGCTGACAAATTCATGGTCTTCTCCAATGGTTATATTGACATCTGCCCCAGTCTTTTCTGTGTATAGGAAAAACCTATCTAAATTTTCTTCATAAAAGGCTTTAACCCCTGTTTTATCACTTACTGCATTTATTTTATCGGCTACAGTTGTAAGTTCATCTCCTGCTTGAATTTCAATTCCATAACCATTAATTTTGAAAGTAATTGCTTCCGTTTCTTCAGTGAAAAAATCCCCTATATTTTTAATGCCTTCTCGATCGAGCTTCCCTTCTACAGTTACCCCCTTGGCCAACTTGGCCACTTCAAAAGTATAATTGCCAGGGGCTGCATTGTTACTAGCTGTTATGTTAAATAAACTATCATTAGAAACAGTCGCAGTTTTCGACATGAAGGTTTTTTCCATGCTGAGGTTCCAACTAGCACCTTCTCTAAAACTCCTAAGCTGGTTATTTATCGAGCGATAATCTTCTCGTTTCCATTCCAGTAATTGTTTTTGCTGGTGGAAACGGTCAATTTTCATTTGTTCTACCCGCATTAGGTTTTGGACTATGTATTCGGTATCAAAACCACTTGCGATTCCACCAAAACGGATATTATTTATCCCGTACATTATAATTCCTCCTCCCACAAACTAGTTAATCATCGGTTAGCTTAAAATTCTTAAGTAAATTAATCTTGTCAGCTAGGTTAGTAGCTGTCTGCATAGCTTCTTCATTGGCCTTTTTAATCTCTAGCCATAATTCTTGGCGATATATGCTTACTTCTTTGGGGGCATCTATACCTAATTTAATCACATCGCCTTGGATATCTATTATGGTGACTTCAATATTTTCCCCTATTATGATCCTTTCACCTTTTTTCCTGCTTAGTACCAGCATAGGCTTACAACCCCTCTCTGGTAGCAGGCTTTACTTTCTCAGCTTGGTTTTGTGGAAAAATAAAGTGCTTAGTATTATAATCGGGATTTTGAATAATAAACTGAAGTCCTTTTTTATTATTTATATTAATTATTATGGGCCCTAGTAAATTAGCGGTTGTTTTCTTAAAATCTTCGGGAATTGTTAGGATTGTATATATAGCTATACTAGGCTCTTCACGGTCTATGTCCAATTTTTCTAGTGCCTCATCAGTAAGCTTTATTTCATAATCGGAGAAAAATGTGAAGGGATTTGCTGCTACTAGGCATAATTCTCGGGTTTTTATTGATTGCAAATAATAAAAGGGGCTGTCTTCCTCCAGGGGTATTAAGACAAATTCTTTTTCTTCGGGAAAGCCCGGTATGGCTTCGGGGAAATGGATGATGTCGGTATTTTCTATTTGGATGGCGCCGAATAAGGCGGTTTGGATTTGCATAGGTTTTCCTCCAATTTTTAATTCAACTCTGATTTTATTTTTAATTCAACACGGATTTCCTTTTTAATTCAACACGGATTTTCACGGATTTGTTGGATTATCACGGATTTTTTTTAATAGCCACTGAATTTCGCTGATTTACACTGAAATCCTTTTTTATTTTTTACTTTAGATTCCTTGCCTTGTGGGCTCAGAATGACATGGACGGGGGATACGGGCTCAGGGGATTTTTTTTAATAGCCACTGAATTTCGCTGATTTACACTGAAATCCTTTTTTA
>CAZUSS010000052.1:0-10673 GCA_964623245.1 uncultured Syntrophomonadaceae bacterium | reverse complement strand
ATTGTAGCACCTAGCAAAGATGCAGTCAAATGTTTTAATTTCTTGACTAGGAGTATTGTTAATTATTCTTCAGCCGCAGCTACTTCGTTTTCATCTACAAGTACATTAGTAGTCTTAGTTTTGCGATATACAGAGTAGCCCGTTCCAGCCGGAATCAATTTACCTATTATAACATTTTCCTTTAAGCCGATTAAATTATCAACTTTGCCCTTTATGGCTGCTTCAGTTAAAACTTTAGTTGTCTCTTGGAAAGAAGCTGCGGATAAGAAGGATTCAGTATTAAGTGAGGCCTTCGTAATCCCGAGTAACATAGGTGAACATACTGCTGGCAGCAAACCATTTTCTATCGCTTTTAGATTTTCTTCCTCAAAAGCAACTATATCCACAAAAGCCCCTGGCAACAGGGTAGTCTCACCAGCGTTTTCAATTTTGACTTTCTTAAGCATCTGGCGAATAATTATTTCTATATGCTTATCACTTATATCCACACCTTGGGAACGATAAACTTTTTGTACCTCTTGCAATAAGTATCTTTGCACTTCCTGCAAGCCTTTAGTTTTCAGAATATCGTGAGGGTTTAAAGGCCCTTCAGTCAAGGCATCTCCAGTTTCTACATAGTCACCTTCCTGGACTTTTAACCTCGAACCATAGTGGACTAAATAAGCACCTAATTCCTCCTCATTTTCTCCTAAAATCTCCATCTGTCTTCTGCCTTTGTTTTCACCAAACTTAACCCTGCCATTTATTTCGGTTACAACTGCCTGACCTTTTGGTTTGCGTACTTCAAAAAGTTCTTCTACACGAGGTAAGCCCCTGGTAATATCTTCTCCAGCTACACCACCCGTATGGAAAGTACGCATGGTTAACTGGGTTCCAGGCTCACCGATTGATTGGGCAGCTAGGGTCCCAACGGCCTCTCCAATTTCTACATCATAGCCAGTGGCTAGGTTACGGCCATAGCACTGTTTGCATACCCCATGCTTGGTTTTACAAGTTAAGACAGACCTAATTTTTACTTTTTCAATACCAGCCTCTTCAATAGCCTGGCCTTCTTCATCACCTATCATTTGGTTTTCATTGATTAATACTTCTCCGGTTTGGGGATGAAGTATCGTATCTACTGACACCCTACCAATAATACGTTGTTTTAAAGGCTCTATTAATTGTGAGCCTTCAGTTATCTGTTCCACCCAAATCCCTTCAGCTGATTCGCAGTCCTGTTCGCGCACTATTACATCTTGTGAGACATCCACTAAACGGCGCGTTAGATATCCTGAATCTGCTGTTCTTAGAGCTGTATCAGCTAGACCTTTACGAGCTCCATGAGTAGATATAAAATATTCTAAAACGGTTAAGCCTTCCCTAAAGTTAGCCTTAATGGGCAAATCTATGATTTTCCCAGAGGGGTCAGCCATTAGCCCCCGCATTCCCGCTAGTTGGCGAATCTGTTGGAAGTTACCTCTAGCACCGGATATAGCCATCATATAAACAGGATTGTTTTCATTCAAGGTATTCTTTAGAGATTCCGTAATATCATCAGTAGCTTGATTCCATATTTCTACCACTTGTCTATGTCTTTCCTCATCTGTAATTAGACCCACCATATAATCCTCTTCTATAGCCTTAACTATTTCATCTGTGCTTTTTATAATGGTGTCTTTGGCTGCTGGGGTTTGGAAGTCAGTTACACCGACACTTACTCCGGCTTGAGTCGCATACTTAAAACCTAAGCTCTTGAGACCATCTAACATTTCGGCCGTTACAGCATTACTTTCTAATCTATAACATTCATATACTATATGGCCTAGTTTACCTTTATCTATGACCTCATTGAAATAACCCAAACTATCAGGGATTATTTCATTTATGATAATACGACCTACTGAAGTTTCTATGATTTTTCCAACTGGCTCTGAATTCTTATCTTCTGTTATATTTATTTTAACTTTAATTTTTTCATGTAACTTAATATGGCCTAAGGCAAAAGCCATTCCAGCCTCCTCCGGGGAACTATAAGCCTTGGGATTTTCCTTAGCCCAATCTTCTTGACCCATGTAAGTCAAATAGTATAGACCCATAACCATATCCTGGGTTGGTGTAACCACGGGTTTGCCATCTTTTGGATTAAGAATATTGTTACTGGCTAACATTAATAATCTGGCCTCAGTCTGGGCCTCGGCTGAAAGTGGCACATGAACTGCCATTTGGTCACCATCGAAGTCTGCATTATAGGCCGTACATACTAATGGATGCAATTGCAAAGCACGCCCTTCAACTAATACAGGTTCAAATGCTTGAATTCCCAGACGATGCAAAGTCGGAGCCCGATTAAGCAGCACCGGATGTTCCTTGATTACATCTTCTAGAATATCCCATACTTCTTCCCGGCCTCTCTCTACCATTTTCTTGGCACTTTTTATATTGGAGGATATACCCCGATCTACTAACTTCTTCATAACAAATGGTTTAAAAAGCTCCAAAGCCATTTCCTTTGGTAAACCACATTGGTGCATTTTAAGCGATGGACCTACAACAATTACTGACCTGCCTGAATAGTCGACTCGCTTACCTAGTAGGTTCTGTCTGAAACGTCCTTGCTTTCCTTTTAACATATCACTAAGTGATTTTAAAGCACGATTACCCGGCCCAGTAACAGGTCTGCCCCGACGCCCATTATCAACCAAAGCATCTACCGCTTCTTGTAACATCCGTTTTTCATTACGGACGATTATATCTGGTGCCCCTAAGTCTAATAACCTTTTTAGACGATTGTTACGGTTTATAACTCGGCGATATAAATCATTTAAGTCAGAGGTAGCAAACCTACCGCCATCCAATTGAACCATAGGTCTTAGTTCAGGTGGAATGACAGGGAGTACTTCCATAATTGTCCATTCGGGTTTATTGGTAGACAAACGCAAGGATTCTATTACCTCTAGTCTCCTTATAGCCCTACTCTTTCTTTGGCCAGTAGTGGTAGCAATTTCTTCCTTTAAATCTACCGATTCCTTTTCTAGATTAATTTCGGATAATAATATTTTTACAGCCTCAGCACCGATAGCCGCTGCAAAGGCATCTCCATATCTTTCTCGATTCTCACGATACTCGGATTCATTTAATAGTTGTTTTTTTAGTAAGGGGGTATCCCCCGGATCAACCACGATATAATTTACAAAATATATGACCTTTTCTAAAACCTTAGGTGACATATCTAGTAAAAGCCCCATTCTGCTAGGTATGCCCTTCAAGTACCAAATATGGCAGACGGGAGCAGCTAGTTCAATATGTCCCATTCTTTCACGTCTTACTTTCGAAGTGGTAACTTCTACTCCACAGCGGTCACAAACTATGCCTCTATGTCTAACCCTTTTATATTTACCACAATGGCATTCCCAATCTTTAACAGGGCCAAAAATCTTTTCACAAAAGAGTCCTTCTTTTTCCGGCCGTAAAGTCCGGTAATTTATAGTTTCAGGTTTTTTAACTTCTCCGCTACTCCAAGATCTAATTTGTTCTGGGGAAGCTAAAGATATCTTAATCCTTTCAAAATTATTGACATCTAACAAAGCATTCTCTCCCTTCCAGAAGAATAGTAGTCTACTAATTTACCTATGGCTTCTGGTCATTTTAATCTAAAATGTCATCATCTTCGTCTTCCTCTGTATCATTAGATTCTGTTTCTTCAGGCTCACCAATCAATTCAGGCAGTTCTACCCCTAATTCCCTAGCCTTTTCCCTTTCATTTACTTCCATATCGGGATCCTTAATCTCTACTTCTTCATCATTATCAGATAAGACTCTAACATCAAGAGCTAGACTCTGAAGTTCTTTTATTAGGACTTTAAAACCTTCTGGCACTCCTGGTTCAGGAATGTTTTCACCCTTAACGATAGATTCATAAGTTTTAAGCCTACCTACTACATCATCTGACTTGACAGTAAGAATCTCCTGCAAGGTATAGGAAGCTCCGTAGGCTTCTAATGCCCAAACTTCCATTTCTCCAAATCTTTGTCCACCAAATTGAGCCTTGCCCCCAAGCGGCTGTTGAGTTACTAAGGAGTATGGTCCTATCGACCTAGCATGGATTTTATCATCTACTAAATGAGCCAATTTCAGCATATAAACATAACCCACAGTAATTTCATTATCAAATGGTTCACCAGTGCGTCCATCGTATAGTACAGCTTTACCATTTTCGGGTAAACCCGCTTCCCTTAACTTTATAAAAATATCCTCCTCATCGGCTCCATCAAATACTGAGGTAGCAACCTTCATGCCCATTGTCTTAGCTGCCCAACCTAAATGACATTCCAGTATTTGCCCGATATTCATACGGGAAGGAACCCCTAGGGGATTTAAAACAATCTGAATAGGAGTTCCATCAGATAAAAAGGGCATATCTTCCTCGGGTAATATCCTGGATATTACCCCCTTATTACCGTGGCGCCCCGCCATCTTATCCCCTTCAGATATCTTTCTTTTTTGAGCAATATAAACCCTAACCAACTGATTAACCCCAGGTGGTAGCTCATCACCATTCTCCCGGGAAAAACGTTTTACCGCCACAACCTTTCCAGCCTCCCCGTGAGGAACCCTTAAGGAGGAATCTCTAACTTCGCGAGCCTTTTCCCCAAATATGGCCCTAAGCAGTCTTTCCTCTGGAGTAAGTTCTGTTTCACCTTTAGGGGTAACCTTGCCGACAAGAATATCGTCTGGCCTTACTTCGGCACCCACTCTAATCACTCCAAATTCATCCAAGTTTTTAAGCATATCTTCAGATACATTTGGAATATCCCGAGTAATTTCTTCGGGGCCTAGTTTAGTATCACGAGCTTCACATTCATATTCCTCTATATGAATTGAAGTAAAAACATCTTCCTTGACTAATTTTTCCGATATTAATATAGCATCCTCATAGTTGTAGCCTTCCCAAGGCATAAATGCTACTAAAACATTTTTCCCAAGAGCTAGTTCACCCTTATCGGTACTCGGACCATCAGCAATAATTTGGTGGGCTTCTACCCTTTCTCCCACCTCAACTATGGGTCTTTGATTATAGCAAGTACCCTGATTAGAGCGTATAAACTTTAATATTTCATAATTGTCAAATGTACCATCATCATTGTGGATTACTATTTTATCTGCTGTAATCTTCCTAACTATACCTGCTTTCTGACTTATAACAACGGCACCAGAATCCTTGGCCGCCTTATATTCAAGCCCAGTCCCAACTACGGGTGACTCCACACTGATTAAGGGAACTGCTTGCCTTTGCATATTGGCCCCCATTAAAGCCCGGTTAGCATCATCATTTTCCAAAAAAGGAATTAGAGAAGTTGCCACACTAAATACTTGTTTGGGGGATACATCCATAAAATCCAGTCTTTCCACAGGTACTTCTAAGATTTCTTCAAACCAACGAGCCTCAACTCTATCGTCAATAAAGTAGCCATTCTCATCTAAAGGAGCATTGGCTTGGGCAATTACATATTCATCTTCCTCATCAGCCGATAAATAAACAATCTCATTTAATACTCGTCCCGTTTCTTTGTCCACTTTACGGTAAGGTGTTTCAATAAAACCGAAATCATTAACCCGCCCGTAAGTGGCTAGCGAACCAATTAGTCCAATATTAGGCCCTTCTGGGGTCTCAATCGGACATATTCTGCCATAGTGAGAATGGTGAACATCTCGAACTTGGAAACCGGCCCTTTCACGAGTTAGTCCACCCGGTCCCAAAGCGCTAAGCCTTCTTTTATGGGTAAGTTCAGCCAAGGGATTAGTCTGGTCCATAAATTGGGACAATTGCGAGCTACCAAAGAACTCCTTGACCGCAGCAGTAATAGGTCTTATATTAATTAAGACTTGGGGGGTCAGAGTCTCCACATCGTGGATACTCATTCTTTCCCTTACTACCCTTTCCATCCTAACCAGGCCTGTTCTAAATTGGTTTTGCAAAAGTTCACCTATGGACCTAAGACGCCTGTTACCTAAATGATCTATTACATCTACTTTACCCTCACCATCAATGAGTTTTAACATATATCCAACTGTGCTAGTTATATCTTCCAAGGTTAAATTACGGGTTTTCAAATCAACATTTAAGCCTAATTTTTTATTGACCTTATAACGCCCTACATTGGCCATATCATACCGGCGGGAATCAAAAAACAGATTATTAATGAGTGTTTCCGCTGCATCCTCAGTCGCCATTTCCCCTGGCCTAAGTCGGCGATAAAATTCAATTAGGGCCTCTTTTTTATTAGTAGTCGTATCTTTTTCCAATGTTTTCTGGATAGTTTCGTGATTATCATATAATTCTAGTATTTCTTCATTAGTTTCATAGCCTAAAGCTCTAAGTAAAACAGTAACTGTAATCTTTCTTGTCTTATCAATTCTAGTATAAATAAGACCAGCACTATCCATTTCCAGCTCAAACCATGCACCACGGTTAGGGATAATTGTAGCACCATAAAGTGTGTTTCCAGCTACATCGACCCTATCACTAAAATAAACACCAGGTGATTTAACTAATTGACTAACTACTACCCTTTCGGCACCATTAATAATAAAGGTACCTTTATCCGTCATAAGGGGCAAATCCCCCATATATACTTCCGATTCCTTGATTTCCCCAGTCTCTTTTTCAGTCAACCTTACTTTTAACTTTAAAGGAGCCTGATAACTTACATCCCTCTCCTTACATTCATTAACCGAATATTTGGGTTCACCAATAGAGTAATCTAGAAAAGCCAAGTCCAGATTACCGGTAAAATCCGATATGGGAAAAACCTCACTTAGGGCTTCCCTTAAACCATATTTCAAAAACCACTCGTATGAACTCAATTGTATCTGTATTAGATTCGGCAGTTCGATAGGTTCATCGATTTGAGAGTAACTTAGCCTTTTTACTTTGCCATATTCCTGAATGTGGGCCAACTCCTAATCACCCCTTTAAAATATTCCTAAACGAGTGAAAAGCAAGGTTAATAAACAACCTCGCCTCTTTTAATAAATAACAAGTCTAAAATCAAATTTTGCCATTAGATATTACAAATGGCAATTATTAATATTAGCACATGGCTAATCATGAGTCAAGGGGATATTTTTGTTTTTTATTAATTTTCATTTACTTCTTCTTTTTCAGTTTCCTTTTGCAATTCTGCCTGCTTGGCTAGGTAATTTTCGATGGAATACTCCTCAGTAATCAGTCGATTAATATGCCTAACTTTTCTGGAATAAAAAACAGAAATACAAATCACACCGATTAGGAAAATTGATAAACCCAAAGCAAATCCATTAAAGGTTACACATTTGGTGAAATAAGATTTAGGAAAATCATTTTGCCAATCTGCCCCAAGTTTCCAGCGGTAGGTAGATTCCCCTATCTTTTGTCCACTATTCTTTAGGAAAATACCTAAGGTGGAAAATTCAAAATCCACAGCTCCTGTATAATTTTGTAATATGTTCTTCTGTTGGTTTTTATCAATATTAATTGTAGTTACAGATAATATAATGAAGTTACGTGTTTTAGATAAAATCGGAAATTTCGCGGCTAAGTTATTATAGCTTTCCCAATCTTGAATTTGTCGATGGTAGGAGTCCCTATCCCCACCCCCAGAAAATCCAGCATCAAGCAGATCATTTACTAACCCTTGGTCATAAGTATGTACGGTCTCAATTATGGAAAAATCCTGATCCCATTCAATTTGCCACTGGGTAGTATCGGCTTTAGCCTCAACTGTTAACACCACAACTAATACAAGGGCCAACATTAACATCATCTGTAATTTTTTCATTATTCACATCATTACCCTTCTTTGTGAATTTTAAACTACTATCATTATAATTTTTAATTTTTAATTTTTAATTTTGAATTTTATTATAATAATAGTAATCATTCTTATATTATACTTGAAAAGGTAGATAATTTATGTCTAAGTTGGGCGAAAAATGCTTGACAGCTTTCAAAGGACAAAAAAATGCGGTAAGGATTTTCCCTTACCGCATTCTATTTGCAAACTATTTTAGTTCAACACTACCGCCAGCTTCTTCGATTTTAGCTTTAATTTCTTCTGCTTCTTCCTTAGAAACCTTTTCCTTGACTGGATTTGGAGCTTCATCTACTAAGGCTTTAGCTTCTTTTAGACCTAGGCCAGTTATTTCACGAACTGCCTTGATAACATTGATCTTTTTCTCTCCAGAAGATGTAAGAATAACATCGAAATCAGTCTGTTCTTCCTGAGCTTCAGCAGCAGCTGGAGCTGCGGCTACTGCTGCTACTGGAGCCGCTGCACTTACGCCGAATTCCTCTTCCAATGCCTTTACTAATTCGGATAACTCTAAAACGGTTAGTTCTTTTACAATATCAATAACTTCTTGTATTTTACTCATTATTTATACCTCCCAATATCATTTGAAAATTTGAAAATTTAATTAGTCTTAACTGGCCTCTTTTTGCACCCTAATTTGTTCCAATGCCCTAGCTAGTCCACTAATATTGGCATCAAGCACCGTCACAAAGCCAGTAATAGGTGCCTGCATAGTACCAACTACTTGCGCTAGTAAAGCTTCTCTTGGGGGAAGCTCTGCCAGCTCTTTGACTTGGTCGCTATTTATAACTTTTCCTTCCACCAAGCCAACCTTCACTTCTAGTTTTTTGGTTTTTTTAATAAAGTCGTGGATTGACTTAGCTGGTGTAACTGGATCTTCATTACTAAAGAGGACTGCATTGGGTCCTTCTATATGGTCAATAACTTCTGCAAAGCCCGTATTCCGTAAAGCAAATTCCAGCATGGTATTCTTAAGTACCTTGAATTCTACCCCTGGGGCCCTAAGTGTATTTCTTAATTCGTTCATTTCACTAACTGTAATACCCCGATAATCAGTAAATACAACCAAAGAGGCAGCTTGCAATTTTTCTTCTATTTCTTTAACAATTTGTTTTTTCTTTTCAAGTTTGGGCATCTTTTCACCCCCTTTTAAAGCATGTAATGATATAAATTAAAAAACCCCCGCAGACAAAGCAGAGGTTATAATACACATGGTTAATCGTGATAGTGTTATTATTTTAAAACCTCGGCAGGTGAATTAAATTCTTTAAGGCCTAAGCCACCGGCTGTCTACAGTTAAGATTTTCAATTTTGATATGCCGTATTATATGTTACTTTTTAACGGCCATTAATACAAGTGGATTAATTTTTATGCCTGGCCCCATGGTCGAACATATAGTAGCTGTCCTCATGTATTGCCCCTTGGCAGCCGCTGGTCTAGCCCTGATTAAGGCATCTGCTATAACATCTAAGTTATCTTTTAATTGTTCAGCTGTAAAAGATACCTTCCCAATAGGGACATGGACTATAGAATACCTATCAGTACGATATTCAATTCTACCAGCTTTTAACTCAGTTACAGTACGCTCGATATCAGGTGTGACTGTCCCAGCCCTAGGATTAGGCATCATTCCCCTAGGCCCTAATAGCTTTCCTAATCTACCTACAACAGACATCATGTCTGGGGTAGCCACAGCTATGTCGAAATCAAACCAACCACCCTGGATTTTTTCGGCCAATTCTTCAGCTCCAACATAATCAGCACCTGCTTCTTCAGCCTCCTTGGCCTTTTCACCCTTGGCAAAAACTAAAACTTTGACCGTTTTTCCGGTTCCATGGGGTAAACTAACAGTTCCCCTTACTTGTTGGTCAGCATGTCTAGGATCTACTCCTAGTTTGATGTGCATTTCCACAGTTTCATCAAATTTAGCTGTGGAAACTTCCTTTAATAGTTCTATGGCTTCTAGGGGCTCATATAGCTTGGTCCTGTCTATTTTGCTAATTGCCTCCTGGTAAGCTTTACCTCTTTTCATCTTTTTACCTCCTTGTGGTTAACGGATAATATCCTCCCACTATTTCAAATCTTTTTAATCAACTACCTCTATACCCATACTTCGGGCAGTTCCTTCAATCATTCTGATTGCAGCATCCACATCGGCGGCATTTAAATCCTGTTTTTTCGCTTCGGCAATTTCAATTAATTGCGCCCGAGTAACCTGTCCCACTTTATTTTGATTAGGTTCACCTGAGCCCTTAGGGATATTTATAGCCTTCTTGAGTAAATCAGAGGCAGGTGGAGATTTCAATTCAAATGAAAATGAACGGTCTTCATAAACCGTAATTTCAACTGGAACAATAAAACCCGCTTGATGAGCAGTCTTAGCATTATAATCTTTACAAAAGCCCATTATGTTAACCCCATATTGACCTAAAGCAGGACCAACTGGTGGAGCTGGGGTAGCTTTTCCTGCTGGAATTTGCAGAGATATTTTCCCCATTACCCTTTTAGCCATCCTTACACCTCCTTACAACTTTTCTATTTGTTTATAATCTAATTCCACAGGTGTTTCCCTGCCAAACATAGAAATGTTTACCCTAACTTTACCGCGGTCAGGCAGTAACTCTTGCACAATCCCCTCAAAATTAGCAAAAGGACCCGTCTTAACCCTGATAGTTTCACCTACTATGACATCAATAATAACTGGTTTACTATCAACTAAGCCCATTTGTCTTAATATCTTTTTAACTTCATCAACCTGTAAAGGTAGGGGTTTAGTCCCGCTGCCCACGAATCCAGTAACTCCAGGAGTATGACGGACAACATACCATGAATCTTCATCC
>CAZUSS010000051.1:0-12044 GCA_964623245.1 uncultured Syntrophomonadaceae bacterium | reverse complement strand
GTTAGCGTAAAATTACTTTGGGAGAAATAAAAGAAAAAAAGAAAAGAGTATCGCCCATTTGATAAAATAGTTTTAACAACCAAACCAATCAAGGGAGGGTGATACTCTTATGAAACATATTATACAAGAAATTACGGAAATAATCAGTAAAAATTATTTAGAAGAACTAGAAAAACTGCTTACAGAGACCAGGGATATATCCGAATTCATCACAACAACCAAAACTATGCTAGATACAATAGGGGTAAAACTAATAGCTGAAGCCCTAGAAACATTAGATTCAGCAATAAAAGAAAGCCATAATCGTAAGCAAAACTGGCTAGTAAAAAGTGCAAATAATCCCAAAACCCTAGCTACGATATTTGGAGAAGTAAAATACAAAAGAACCTACTACCAAAACAAACAAACTGGTGAATATGCCTATCTTTCAGATGAGCAAGTAGGGATAGAAGCACATGACAAAATGGATACCTCACTCCAAGCTAGGTTAGTTGAAGAAGCAGTTGATATGCCTTACAGAAGAAGCGGCAAAAAGGCATCCGATGCCATCGAATTGACTTCCCAAACAGTAATGAACAACATCCGCAGACTTGGTCAAGTATCCAATGATGCTGTTGAAATAAAAGATAAAAAAAGAATCGTTAGAACACTATACATAGAAGCAGATGAAGATCATGTGGCATTACAAAATGGTAAGAACATAGAACCAAAGCTAGTATATGTACATGAAGGCAAAATTCAAGTCAGTAAAAACAGATGGAAATTAATCAATCCGCGTTACTTTAGTGGTGTCTATACAGATAGTGAAGATTTATGGCTAGAAGTAGCAGATTACATAGATAAGGCCTACCAAACAGACCTAATAGAAAAAATATATCTTTCAGGAGATGGGGCAGCCTGGATAAAAAGTGGAATAGGCTGGATAAAAGGAAGCATCTACGTACTCGACCGCTATCATTTATCAAAATATGTAACCCAGGCAACAGCCCACTTCGAGGGTATAGGCTCTATAATGTGGCGACATATAAACAATGGTGATAAGAAAAAATTAAAAAAGCTATTTACATCCATACTAAAAGCAACGGAAATAGAAACCAAAAAAGAATCAGTCAAAAGGGCTAGAAAATACATTCTTGGTAATTGGGAAGGTATAAGAAACCAATACGATAAAGATTATATTGGCTGCAGTGCAGAAGGGCATGTAAGTCACATATTATCATCCAGACTAAGCTCAAGACCTCTTGGTTGGAGTGAAATAGGAGTAGACCAAATGGCAAGATTAAGAGCCTTCACAGCCAATGGTGGTAAAGTATACGACCTATTATTAGCCAAAAAAAGAAAAGAACTAAAGGAAGCTAGAAGCATAAAAATAGACCAGGAAATTATAGAAAAAAGAAAAGTCAGTGTAAGCCAGGAAACATTTGATAATATAGAAATACTAAACGTTGGTAGGAAATCGGTAATGTCCAGATTTTTAAGAAGGATTAGAACTGCTTAGTTATTAAAGGGGATATTCTTTTTCTTGAAAACCCAAAGTAACTTGACGCGATCATTACAATGTGCTATAATGTGCTATAATATAAAAAATAAGTTAGGGAGGTAAGTTATAATGGAAAAACCTTGGTTGCAGGATTTTGAAAATGATTTGGCTCAATGGAGAGGGCGATGGGAAGCCTTGTATGATGAAGGTGTACCGACAGAGTACGATTACCCCGATTATCCCCTTAAATATTGGTTTAACAAATGGGCAGATGAGCATCCGGATAAGCCATATTTATTGATGGGTGATTTATCTATTAGTTATAAAGATGCAAACACAATGGCCCGTAAGCTAGCCAATGCCCTGTTGGATTTAGGGGTTGAAAAAGGTGATAGGGTAGCTATCATGGCTCCTAATGTACCTCAATATGTTTTATCCTTGCAGGCTTTATTTAAAATAGGGGCTATAGAAGTCCCAACTAATCCCCTTTCTACAGTTCCTGAACTTGATTTTCAATTTAGGGATAGTGGTACGGAAACCGTTATAGTTATGGCTAGCTTTGCAGATAAGGCAATAGAAATTCTAAAAGATGAGACTTCCCCAGTAAAAAGAGTTATATTTTTTCAAGTACCTAGTATGCAGGTTGAAATAGAGACAAGTGACAAAATTTTAGATTTTAATGAAATAGTTTTAAAAGCTAGTGATGCAGAACCTGATATTGAAGTATTTTCTACTGACATTGCCAAATTACAATATACAGGAGGTACTACTGGAGTACCCAAAGGTTGTGTATTGACAAATGAAATGAATTTCTCCCAGGCTATACGCACCTCTATTTGGACTTCGGGGGCTTTTAAGCTGATTCCTTTCGAAGAAATAAGAACCCTTTGTGCCATCCCACTAAATCATATTTATGGTTATAATGCCAATGTAAACATATGTTTGTATACTGGGGGTACCATAGTATTGGTAGCTCAACCTAGTCCTGACAATTTACTTAAAGCCATAGAACAACATAAACCAAATTTATTTGCTGCAGTTCCTGCTATGATTATAGGATTAAATAACCATCCTAATATTGAGGAAGCTGATGTTACTTCAGTAAAGGGAATTTTTTGTGGTTCTGCCCCCTTACCAGTTGAAACATTAAAAGAGTTTGAACGGCTGACTGGTGGGCGTATATTAGAAGGATATGGCTTGTCGGAGACTATAAATATCTTAACTGTTAACCCGGTCTTTACTTTAAGGAAGTACGGTAGTTGTGGTATTGTATGGCCTGATACCGACTTAGTAGTAGTCGATGTTGAGACTGGAACTAAGGTGATGAAACGCGGTGAATTAGGGGAATTGATTGCACGTGGTCCGCAAGTGATTACAGAGTATTGGGAGAATCCAGAAGAAACCGCTAATGCAGTTAGAGATGGTTGGTTCTATACAGGTGATATTGTTTACATAGATGAAGATGGTTTTGTTTTTATTGTTGATCGCAAAAAAGATCTAATCATATGTAGTGGTTTTAATGTTTACCCGCGTGATGTTGATGAAGTATTATTTGCTCATCCCAAAATAATGGAAGCTTGCACAGTTGGGGTACCGGATCCTAAATCAGGTGAAGCTGTCAAGGCCTTTGTAGTGCTTAAGGAAGGGGAGGAGTTAACCGCGGAAGAAGTTATAGCTTTTTGCCGTGAAAAATTAACCCCTTACAAGGTTCCTAGCCAAGTGGAATTCATAGATGCTATTCCACGTACTGCAGTAGGAAAGCCAGATCGTAAAATTTTACAAGGCAGATCATAGTTTTATACAGGAGGGGGGAACCCCTCTTTTTTTATGTTTGATAAATTATTTTTGTCCTTGGTAACAAGGATTTAATAGCTTTAGGTAGAAGTTATATTATATAAAACTAATGTTCGCCTAGGAGGTTCAATTAGTGAAAAACAAAGCTATCAAGAAAATAAGGGAATTTATTAGTCAGGAAAAATGGAATAGTTATATAGTTATTCTCCCTAGTCAATATTTGGTGAATGATTTTATTGATTCACTATTAGATGATGAAAGACCAGGTTTGTTATATCCTAAGTTTTTTACATTTGAAAGTTTTGTATCAGAAGTTTTGGGGGAAAAAAATAGCATTTATATAAGTGATATGGTTAAATTAGCCCTTCTAAATCAGGTGTTAGACTTACTAGTTGAAGAAGGCAAATTATATTATTTCCAAGGAATTATGAGTTATGGAGTTATTAATTATGTTAGTGAAGCTATTGGTGAATTAAAGCAAAACTTGATTACAGCTGATGTATTTAAACAGGCAGTATTACCTTTGCAAAATGCTAGATTGAATGATTTGGCTCTTATTTATGAAACTTATGACAAGCAATTACAGCGGAAGAATTTTAAAGATAAAGAAGATCGTTTTTCCGATGTAATAGAAATATTAAAAAATGATGATTCTTTTTTAGGGGACGTGGAGTATGCCTACATTGATTGGTTTTTTGATAATACTCCCCTGCAACAAGAATTGTTTACTGTAATTTTAGATCAGGTAGCTATGAGCCATGTCCGCTCAGGAATCTACGGTCAAAATTCTATTGAAAATATACCAACTATTAAAAAATCCGCAAATCACCTGGCTAATTTAATATTTACGGCTACGGAAACGAATGCTAGATCACCTAAAATAGGGATTTTCAATCAAAATGGTAGAGAAGGTGAAGTCAGGTGTATCTTACATGAGCTTATTAGGCTTTTGGAAAATGGGGTTGAGCCAAATGACATTGCTATAGTAGCCAGAAATCCACAAGATTATGGTGATATTCTTTTTAAGACATTTAAGGAAATTGGGATTAAACTCGACTTGAAATCCACAAAACCGTTAATGACTAACCAACTGATAAAAGCCATTTTTTATTGGTTGGATTTAGCTCTTTATCCCCATAAACCATTTTCATTAGCTGACTTGCTAAACAATCATTATTTATGTGAACCAATCTTTGATCAAGAGTTAATTATAAATTGGTCACTTAGGAAGGGTAGGAATGATATTGCTGCTTGGCTAAATTTGTGGGAGATTGAAGGGCATAATATTTCCGCTCCTAGCTATGCTGATGTAGAAAAACTACTTAATAATATCAAAGCCTGGCAAGATTTATTTGTAAATAAAACCTCTAAACCGGATATTATTTCTGCCATCCGTGACAGTATTGAGCAGTGGAACTTAACTGAAAGAATTAGGCAATTCCCCAGGGCTACTGACTTAGAAACTAGACTTTATATTTATAATCGAGATATGGCTGCCTTACATAGTTTTACTGATTTGCTAGCTAGCCTGCAATTGGTCTGGGCTGATGACAGTAGAAAAACAGATCTAACCCAAGTTGTGACTAAGATTAAAAATTACACTGATCTTAGTTATTATGTGGATAGACCTAGTCATTCAGGTGCTATTAAGGTCTTGTCTCCAACAGAAATAAGGGGTTTGGAATTCCATACTGTTTTTGTTTTGGGGATGGAACAAAATGTATTTCCCAGAGCAGTGGCTCAAAATCCCTTGCTAAAAGACAGAGAAAGGTTGGCACTTAAATCAAATTTTTCCCTACCTTTAAGTCATGATTTATATGAAAGAGAAAAGATTTTATTTAATCTAATTTTGCAAGCCTGCCGAGCAGAACTTATTCTTACCTATTCTGATACTAATGCAGAAGGTGAGACTAACTTACCTTCTTTATTTCTGGAAGATATTTTACATTTGACTGCTGGTATGGAATTATTAACTCCATACATTCCTACTCTTAATCCTGCTGGAATTAACCCTAGATTGAAACATTTGCTGCAAGTAGAAGCTCGCCGCAATAGTTCTACCTTTTCCGTATATGAGGGGTGTTTTGCAACTTCAGATTTTAAACGGGCTTTAGCAAATAAAATACAGAATCAGACCTATAGTATCAGTAAATTAAATTTATATGCCAAATGTCCGCTAAAATACTTTTTTGTAGCCGAATTGGGATTAGATGATGAAATTATAGTGCAGGATGGTCTATCACATTTAGAATTAGGTAGACTAAAACATGAGGTTTTAGCCCGTATGGTGAAGGATTTTGCTAATCTAAGGCAAGATGATTTACTTGTGCGGACTAAAAAAATGATTGCGGAAGTCTGCCGGGAAAATGGCTGGCTAGGCCGAGAATATCCTCATGAATGGCTATGGGAATTAGAAAAAAATGAAATCGCTACAAGTTTGACTGACTTGCTCCGTAAGGAATTAGAACGGGGAGATTTTAAACCAGCTTATTTGGAATGGCGGTTTGGTTTCGCACAACCCTTTATATTAGAAAGCAAAGGGCAAAAAATTAAACTTAGGGGTGTGGTGGATAGAATTGATACCGATAATGCTGGACATTATGCGGTTTATGATTATAAGGAAAGAGCAAGTATGAGAAGGTATGAAGTGGAGAATGCCAAGGAATTACAATTGCCTGTCTATATTATGGCCACTGAAGACCTATTAGGAAAGGTTGTAGGGACAGCCTATATCGAGATTAGAACAGGTAGCTTAAAACACTTTTTTTATAGTGATGGCTACAAGCCTAAACTAGGTTTTTCAACTACAATTAAAAGCTTGACTGATGAAGAATGGCAATCTTGGTTAGGAACCATCAAGGATGAAATTATTATCTACTACAACAATATGCAGAAGGGTATATTTCCCCCCTTGCCCTTTAGTTGTGATTATTGTCATCTGCACGATATATGCCTTTATCAACCTGCCCGTATTAGGGTTAAAAAGGATTTTACTGGAGGTGATTTCTAATGAGTCTAACTGATGAACAATTAGTGGCAGTTAATAATAATGACAGATCTATTTGTATTTCTGCTGGTGCAGGATCAGGTAAGACTAGGGTATTGGTAGAAAAATACTGGAATTTATTAGAATTAGGCTTTGAAATAGAGGAAATCATGGCTCTTACATTTACACGTAAGGCTGCCCAGGAAATGGTGGAAAGATTAAGACGTAAGATCGAGGAAAGCGATTTAAATTATGATAGAAAAAGGGAATTAAAAGGAGCTCTAAATAATGCTTGGATAGGTACTATTGACAGTATATGTTCGCGAATTATTAAGGAATATCCCATCGAAAGCCAAATAGATCCTTTTTTTCACATAGCGGAAGAAGTTATGCTTGGGCAAGTAAAATATGAAATAGCTAGGGATTTAGTTAATGATGCAGTTGCTAGCCAGGATGAAGCCATATTGGAGTATATCACCACCTTTGGTTATGCTCGTATCTTAGCCGATATGCAAAGCTTACTTTCTATTGCAAGCAGCAAGGGTTTACAGCTGGACTATATGAAAGAACTTACATTTAACAGTATTGACCAGGTAATTACAAAATTACAGGGATTAATTAAAGATATAGAAGAATTGTATGATAATGTGCTAGGTAATTTGCCTAATGTTGGTAGCAGGACTAAAACATATGCTAATGTTGAAATGATGCAAGTCAAGCGGGAAGAATGGCTCAAAGCCTTACACAATATCGCGGCCTTTTCTTATGATGAAGCAGATTACGATACTTTGGATGATTTATTTCTTATGGGTAAGGGCAGGCCTGCTGAAGCAGTCAGAGACGATTTAAAAGAAATGCAGGACTTGATAAGTACAGTCAAGGGTATTATTACCGATTATGATAATAAAAAACATCTACACAGCCTGTTTGAATTGACTGAGAAATTAAACAAGAACCTGACTATAGTCAAAACAGAAAAGAACATACTAGAATTTGCAGACTTAATTGATAAAGTCGTGCAGCTTTTGCAGGACTATCCAGAAATATTATCCACTTTTCAGGGACAGTTTAAACATATTATGGTCGATGAATTTCAAGATACGAATTATCGTCAAGTGGATTTTATAAAAATCCTTAGTCAAGAATTCGCTATTCCTGTATTTGCTGTGGGTGATCCCAAACAATCAATTTATCGTTTCCGGGGGGCAGAAGTAAGCCTTTTTGCTGAAGTTATGGAAGCTGTAGAAAGTGCGGGAGGATTAAAGAGTGAATTAAGCATGAATTTTCGTACCCGGGAAAATCTTATGCAACTAGTCAATGATGTTTTTACCGGACTCATGGCAAATAGCCGTGTAGGATTTCAGGCTCTAGAAGCTGCTAGACCTAAGCATATGGATAACTTTGCTGAAATCCATTTAATTCACCCTGAATTTAGCATGCCAATTGGGCAAGAGGAAGCGGAGGCCTATTGTATTGTCTCACGTATAAAGACATTAGTTGAAAATCAGGAAATATTGGTTTATGAAAAAAAAGCTGGAAAAGAAGTCCCTAGATCCCCACGTTATTCGGATATAGCTATATTGTTCCAGAAGTCTAAAAACATGGATATATGCACATCAATATTGAAAGAGTATGATATTCCTTACTATATTGTGGGAAGTCAAGGTTTTTTCGAGACGGAGGAAGTTAACAACATAGTTTTATTTCTTAAAACTATTAATAATCTTTTAGATGAAAAATCCCTAATAGGAATTCTAAGATCACAGCTGATAGGAGTCTCAGATGAGACCCTATGGTATATAAAGCAAAAATACAAATCCATTAATGAAGGTCTATTTTATTTGGATGAATATGCCCAAGATATTGAAGTGTCTGACTGTAAAGCTTTAAAATTAGCAGGAGATCTTATCTCTTACCTAAGGTTGAATAAATCACGTTTAAGTATAGAAGAGATCATTACTTATATTATTGAAATTACTGATTATGCTGAGTTTTTAGCCTGCCAAGCAAATGGTGAACAAAAATTAATGAACTTACAAAAGCTAGTAAACCTAGCTGAGAGTAAAGAGGTAGAATACATTCATAGTATTGGTGAGTTTTTGGAATACATAGATCAGATCAAGGCGAGTAATCAAGTGGAAGCTCAAGCAATACTGGACAGTGAAAAGAGTAACACTGTCAAACTAATGACTGTTCATCAAGCCAAAGGCTTAGAATTTCCCATTGTCTTCTTACCTTTCATTCACCAAAGGTTTAATATTTCCGATCTAAGTGATAACTTAATATTTTGTCATAACTTAGGGGTTTTTCTACGTACTGAGGAAAAGGGTTACCTTAGAAAATTAGCAGAAGTTGAAGAAGAAGGGCTTATCTTGGAAGAGTATATGAGGATTTTTTATGTAGCCCAGACCAGGGCTTGTGACTACTTAGTAATGTCGGGCTCTTATGATATCAGGGAAAATTCGGATGGAGAGTTGACACCTAGGGTTTTTAATAATACATGGCTCAAGTGGCTTTTCGATTATTTTGGGGTAACTGATCTCCCTATTAACAAGTATTTTGAAAATGCTAATATCAAAACCTTTTTATATGAAGGTAGTGATATAGAAATGCTTATGCAAGAAAAGCTAAATTTGCATAAGAGTCCAGAGGCTGCTACGGGTTTAAATGAATATGCTTTTAATTTTTCAGATGAATATAGTGATTATGATTTTATATCTGCTACTAGATGGATAGATTATGAATTTTGCCCCTATTATGCCCACTTAAAATATGGCTTAGGAATTACGACTCCATTACCGATGGAATTTCGGGAATTAGAAAAGGTGGGTGAGTTAGATCCTGCCGGTATGGGATTAATCATCCATGCAGCAATTGAGAATTCCCACAATCTACCTGAGGCCAAAAAAACTTTACAAGAACTACTAGAAGCTTCTGATTTAAAAGCAGAAGATGGGGAAAAAAGTTTTATGGAAAATATGTTGGAAAACTATTATGGCCATGAATACATAGCAAAACTAGCTGCAAAAGGACAAGTACTAAAAGAAGTGCCATTTATTTCACGCTTGGATGAAAAAAACTTTCTTTTTGGTTTTATAGATCAGCTGTGGTTGAATGAAAGTTATTATAATATCATTGATCTGAAAACAGGTAGTGTTAAGGAGGAGTATGCCTCCCAGCTTAATATATATGAATTAGCTTTGGATAAAATATTGTCACAGAAGCTAGCAGACAAAGCCATATTTTATTTGCGTGAAGGGGAATTGGAGAAAGTACGGGATCAGCCTATAGATCTTAGTATGGACAAAAGCCCCCAGCCCATTAAGTCTAATGCTTGTGATGTATGTGACTACCAATTTATATGTTTTCCTGATTTAGAAGGGAAGTTATAGGATATTATGGAAATAAAATTAGCTGTAATTTTAAGTGTTTTAGCTATAGGGATTCTACTTGGCTGGCTTTTTACGAGGCTTAAATTGTTAAATAAAATAACTAGACATGAAATGGAATATGCTAGGCTAAAAATCGATTTAGTAACTGAAGAAGAAAAAGTAGCCAAATTGCAAGAATCAGCTGAGGAATTAAATATGCAGAACCTAGAATTGGAAAAGGATAAAATAAAGTTAGAAACAATGCTAGAAGAGGAAAGAAAAGCCTATGAAGAAAAATTAATTTTATTAAACGAGGCCGAGGAGAAATTAGCCAATACCTTTAAGGCCTTATCAGCAGAAGCCCTTTCCACAAATAATCAATCATTTTTGGAGTTGGCTAAAACAACTTTGGAAAAATACCAAGAGGGGGCGAAACATGAGCTTGATATGCGGAAAAATGCAATTGGTCAGCTGGTAGCACCACTAAAGGAATCCCTGGAAAAAGTAGATAATAAAATTGGTGAATTAGAAAAAGCCCGTACTTCAGCTTATGTTTCACTTACTGAACAAGTCAAAACCATGTCTAACCAACAAATGTTATTAGAAAAGGAGACAGCTAACTTAGTAAAGGCTTTGCGTACTCCAGATGTCAGAGGAAGATGGGGAGAAATTCAACTAAAGCGAGTAGTAGAGATAGCTGGTATGGTAGAATATTGTGATTTTTACTTACAAGAATCAGTAGAAACAGATACAGGTCGATTAAGACCAGATATGCTGGTTAAATTGCCTAACAAAAAGAATATCGTAGTAGATTCCAAAACACCACTAAGTGCTTATCTAGACGCCCTAGAGGCTAAAGATGAAATGGAAAAGGAAAGCAAATTGAAAGAACATGCTAGACAAGTCAGAACTCATATTAATCAATTATCATCCAAAAACTATTGGAGGCAGTTCCAGCCTTCACCTGAATTTGTAGTCCTGTTTTTACCAGGTGAATCCTTTTTTAGTGTGGCTTTAGAATATGAGCCTAGTTTAATTGAATATGCTTCCGACAGACAAGTTATTTTGGCCACTCCTACTACTTTGATAGCTTTGTTGAGAACTGTGGCCTTCGGTTGGCGTCAGGAACAATTAGCTGAGAATGCTGAGGAAATCAGGCAACTAGGCAGTACCTTATATACTAGGCTTATTATCTTAACCAACCATATTAGTGATATAGGCAGAGGGCTTAACCGTACTTTAAAAGCCTATAATAGCATGGTAGGTTCTTTTGAAAGCAGGGTTTTAGTATCTGCAAGGAGATTTAAGGAATTAGGTGTCGTAGGTGATGAGGAAATTCCCCTTTTGGACACAGTTGATTTGACAACTAGGGAATTACTAGCTGCAAAAGATGGGGAAAACTTGGCGGATGGATATTAGAAAGAAATACTTTTAAAAATGTGCACCCCTAGAATTAACTTGAAATTCTAGGGGTGTTTTTAAAAACTTTTTTAATTTATTTTATCTTCGTCAGTTTTGGCTTTCTTTAGCATTTCGCTTACGGATATAAATTGAAAATCCTTTTTCTTTAATTCTTCTAGTATGGCTGGAAGGGCTTCAGTAGTCTGTCTGCAGGTATCACTAGCATGCATTAAAATTATATCCCCAGGATGGGCTTTTTTACTCACCCGTTCAATAATGATTTTTACACCTGGATTCATCCAATCAAGGGAATCAGTACCCCATTGTATTGCTTCATAATTACATTCATGGATAGCTTCAATAACATGGTTGCTATAATCACCATTAGGGGTGCGAATTACCTTGGCTTCTACCCCCGCTACTTCCTTAATATTTTTATGAGCCTTCATTACTTCATCTTTGATTTCCGTTTTACTTAAATTACTGTAATCAATATGTCTATGCCCATGGCTACCAATTTCATGGCCATCTTCTTTTATGCGTTTAACTACTTCTGGATATTGCTTAACCCAAGGGCCAGACAAGAAAAAGGTAGCCTTTACTTCATGTTCCTTTAAAATTTCTAAAACAGGCATGGGGGTTTTATTTCCCCAACTTATGTCAAAAGTTAGGGCTATAACCTTTTCTTTAGTCCTTATTTCATAAATAGGTTTTAATTTATGATAAGCCTGTACGTAAAAAACACTACTCGCTAGTAAAGTGACAGCTAAAAAGGAAATTAAAATAAATTTTGTCTTAGCTGGCACTTCATAAAAGCCAAAAATTTTAGGCATAAATATCCCCTTCCCAAACTAGTTTTTATATTAATAGTATGAAAAAGGCATAATTATTATTACTTTTATTACCAATTAAAGTGATAATTTAAAAGTTTGAACTGCAAACTGAAAGGTGTGGTACGCTCCCAAAAGTGGCACCGTTTAAGGATTAATTAAGAAATGTAAAAAATCGGAAT
>CAZUSS010000050.1:0-12448 GCA_964623245.1 uncultured Syntrophomonadaceae bacterium | reverse complement strand
GCTTCAGCTAATAATAAAAGGTCCATCAGATTAACCCTATTAACTAATCTGC
The DNA here is from genome assembly GCA_964623245.1 of uncultured Syntrophomonadaceae bacterium. Classification (GTDB taxonomy): domain Bacteria; phylum Bacillota; class Syntrophomonadia; order Syntrophomonadales; family Syntrophomonadaceae; genus JAAYRQ01. The sequence goes on along the minus strand of CAZUSS010000050.1, from coordinate 12,396 downwards.
GGATAGCCTTATCTGTAACTTCTTCCCTTTGCTTATATAATAACAGCGGCTGCATGTGTTCCTTGACTAAGGTGGTGACTTCCCTAATCAATATATTGCTAGCCTTTAGTTCCCGCAAATATTTACGGGCCAATTCGGCCCCTACCTGATCGTGTCCGTAGCTCACAATTTTGCCGACTTTCATTTCGCTGGTTGGGGGCTTACCTATATCATGAAGCAAGGCTGCCCACATCAAAGCGGCAGGATTTTCTGTCTGCATTTTTAGCTTGCTAGCTGCATCTACAGCCAATAAAGTGTGTTCCCATACATCACCTTCTGGGTGATATTCTTTTTCTTGGATGCAGCCAATCAGGTTAAATAGAGCGGGGTGTTGTTTTTCCAAAATTTTAGTCTGGGCGAGGTACCTTAATCCTTTAGCAGGTTGGACTGCTAGAAGAAGTAACTTCTGCAATTCATCAAAAATTCTTTCCCCAGGTAAATTCGATAAGTCGGTAACTTTCATTAAATCTAAGGTCTCGGGGTAAATATCAAAGTTTAATCTTGCGGCTAGAACCGCAGCCCGATAAACTCGCAAGGGGTCTTCCTTGAACACTTGGGCCCTCGTATGCCTTACTAAGCGGTTTTTTATATCCTGTTGTCCCCCTACAAAATCCAATATTTCCCCAGTTAAAACATCTTGCATTACTGCATTTATAGTAAAATCCCGTCTCAATGCTGCGCCTTCATAATCATCGGTCAAAGCCATAGAAAAATCCAGCTGTGGGTAACCCGCAATTTTGATAATAGGGTATGCTTTACCTACTTGCTTAGGGAAAGCAAAGCGGGCTAATATAGACATCAATTGCCTTTCCTCTATATTAAATACCTCTATATCAATATCTGCTTCGGGCCTTAGTTCAGCATTTAGCAAATAATCCCGGACATAACCCCCTGTATAAAAAGCCCTTCCACCCTCCTGGGAAATTGCCTGAGCTATTGTTTTTATCATATATGAACCCCTAAAGTAATATTTCATTTATAATATTCTATCAGAAAAACAAAATAATTAAAAAGGCGAAAGGTAAGGGCATAACCCCCATCCTTTCGCCATCGTAGATTGTAACATAGACTAGTAAAGAAGAAATGGGAAAACCAATATTGGATTAAGTAAAGTCAATCTTTTACATCAGTTTTTATATTTAACCCCCGCCTGTAAGCCCACTCCCTAAACTCCAAATCCTGAGTCTTGTTCCACGGTTCCGTCCACACATCGAACTGCTTATTCAACCATTGCATGAAACATCTGAACATAAGTGATCCCTCCTTCACTTATTATTCACTACCCAGAAAAAGCAAAATACGAGTAGGTCTGGTAGCTTATCCACTCGTAAATTTCATAATGCCCATAATCATCGCCCCTTTTCCTTGATCCTAAAAACTGAACAACAGGCATATCTTGGGTATTTAATTTTCTATATTTATCATAGCTCTAAACACCTGAAAAGTCCAGATGTATACAAGAGCACGCATCTTAAGCTGGCAGCTAAATTTGAGAAATTAAGAGGGCCTTGACTACTAAACGTTTACTTCTCCCCAACTTGAAACAAGTAGTTAAGGTTAGTGATGGTATAGTATCTTCATCTAAGATAGCCCAATCATCACTTGCCACCTGATATACCTGCTCTACTTCATATACAAAGGTAGATTGTTGAAAAAATAAATTAATCTGGTCTCCCTTTTTCAGCCAGTCAATCTTCCGAAACTGCCCCCCATATAAAGTGCGATGGCCAGCTATAGCGGTATTACCCTCCCCTGGCCAAGCTGATTCTAAGTATCTGCCAGGCAGGAATTTTAGGATTTCTTCACTTGTGCCCTCCTCGACTTTAGTTAGTAAATTAAGTTGCGGAATTTCCAATATTATTTCATGGGACAAATTAGCTTTTGATTGGGAGCTATTGCCATATTTGTCTTCAACTAATATGGGTCCAGAGGGCTTGTAGACTGTATGCCAATATATATTAGTCAAGCAGGGATAAAGTACTATGCCTATGCCTGCAAAAAAGAGAATCAGCCCTATAAAAGTCATATATTTGTTTTTTCTTCCTTTATCCAGCATTGCCTTTACTACAAAATTTTCCTCCTTAGTAAAACTCCGATACCCACCCAAGAAAGTAGCGCCCCAGCTAAGAGGTATGGCGTCCCTCCAGTATAAGGCAATTCATTATATTGAATTGGAAGGTCGGGGCTACTTTCTAAGAGTTCTAGGACACCTTCTGGTGGAAGATCCTTTTCAATCAATATAATCTCATCTGGACTTTCTGATTTAACTTCGGATCCCTGGTCCTTATCTACATGATTACGAGGTGGATTTCCAGAACTATGGGAACCACTTTGACCAGATGCATTGCCCCCATTCTGATTGTTTCCTGGATCATTATTGCCATTTCCATTATTCCCGTTTTGACCAGGGCCTTCAGTGGCCTGAATTGCATTAATTACTATTCTAAAAAGAAAATTCTGATTTTGCTCCACATGATTTGCCAGCTCTACACTCAGCCTAACTTCCACAGTCTCGTTCTGTGCCAAAACCCTTTGATTTAAGGTTAGACCATCACTAGCATTAAAATTAATTTTAATGAGATCTGAATTCCCATCAGGTAGTTCAATACTTGCTCCCTCTAATTTAACTGGCATATTGCTTATATTGCTAATATTAGTTGTAATTATAGCCTGGTAGCCAGGATAAGCATTAGTAATCTTTAAATTAGCTACCTTGCTATTGGCTAGACTCCATTCTACCTGGGCTACATCGTAATTACACAATGTCTGCGGTTCGTTCCCCCAAATTACGGCTGGATTATCATCCCACTCAATAAGATTTTTAGTCGATAGACTATAGGCATACATAACCTGATTAAAACAATTTGTGACTAGAAAAACAGTAAGTACAAAGAATATTATTTTTGCAGCTAACCTTCCCATTTTAACCCTCCTTAAGCTTTTAACATTTTTCCATTTGATCCCGGAGCCGGTATCTCCTGGCCAACCTCAAGGCTATATTGGAAATTATGTGGTTCAGCAAATATTATAAATAAATGCTCTTTTAACCTATCCTTTTGATAAAATATCGGTTTACCCAATTCATCAGCTACCTTGACCATGTCATCAAAGTTTTCCAAACTTATAGCATCACCTAGATTAGCTGATAAATGCTGCAAGGCTACGATGCGGGCCCCATATTTCCTCATTAATTCCCTAAGTAACTTTTCCTTTTTGCTAAGTTCAGGAGCACTTATGGTAAAAAGTTTTACAGCCCCTAATAAAATTAAAGCTAGAAGCCCGATAGCCAAATAGGCTAAGTCATTTCCCCATTTATTAGCATTAGTTACAGGCTGGCTAATTGTTATAGCCCCATCTCGGCTATCCATGGCCTTACCCCCTACTGTAAAAATATTTCCTTTCAAAGGAATAATTAAAGTTGGATTTAAGCTTTCCTGGATATCACCGTAGCCATTATGCCCCTCAAGATTAATGGTATAATTAATTTCTAAATCTGCCCGAGAAGCACTGAATTTAGTAGCTTCCTCCAGGCTGCTAATGTTTTGTGCATATTCTTGGATGGGGATATTAACATTATCGGAAAGGTTAATCATATTATCATTTCCGGAAAAATCAATATTGGGGGAATAAAGATAATCCCTTTGCCATACTACTACTTCATGGTCCTTATCTAAGCGGGCATATACTCTAAGAGTACCCATAATATTGTATTGGCCAACATAGTCCAAGACTTCCTTGGCCTCAAATTTATAGTTTAGGCTTGTATCCATGGATTCGGTTAAAGCTATTAAATAGGCTGCTTGTTCTGCATCCAAAGTAGGATTTACGAAAAAATCATTAGGGCGCAAATTAACCTTATAGTCTACTGTCGCTGTCTGCTGATACTTATAAAGGGGGATTTCTTCCATCTCAGCATCTTGGCTGATCAAAAACTGTCCAAAATATATAGCCCCACATAGCAAAAACAGAACAGTAAAGACAAACAGTAAAACTATGCGTATCCCCTTAGGTAAATTAATCTTCATTCCCCATTCCCCCTCCTGAATTTATGTCCCCAGCAGTCCGGCTGAATAATTCTGCACTATTTGTTCTTATGGCAATGGTTGCCCAGCCCACTTTAGGTAAAATCGCTATTACATTTCCTTTGATTTGTTTAGGCTTTACAGGTTCACTATCCTGGTTATTATTGTTGTCTCCTTTGGTTATAAAAAGCTCTTGTCCATCTTCCTCATCAATGGCAATTATGCGGTGGACTATCCGAACTTTATTCTCGATTTCAAATTGTATAAGATCCCCTATTTCCATTTGGCTGGCATCACATTTTTTTATTATGACCATGTCTCCTACTTTAATAGCTGGGTACATACTTCCACTAACAATAACAGATGGATATATGCTAAAAACCCCCACTGCAAACCAAACTAACATGATTAAGCTTACACTTAGAATAAATGATCCTTTGGTATCTTGATGTTCACCTATTCTTTCTATCTTCTTAACTTCAGTTAAATAATTTTGTTGGACTAAAATAATACACAATATAGGAATAAAAGTGCCAATCAAGGTGGCTGTTATCCATTGCATGTTCGGCAGGATAGGGAAAAACCAATGAAAGGCCTGAATAAATATTTGTAAAACAATTGCTGGCAGGGCCCCACCTAATATAGCCAGATAACTCAAAAGTGCATTTATTGCCAATGCCGGAAATAAAATGGTGCCTAAAAATGTAATCAGGCTTATCCCATAAGTTAGACTAGTTAATTTGCCATAGGGAAAGCAAAATAGACTAATAAATATAGTAAGTAGGGCTATTCCCAAAAGCTTTTTTTGCTTAAAAACCGTATTTAAAAGCCAGGCCCGACTGCACTCTATGCCAACAATAAAACTACCTATATAAAATATGTTTATTATAATACCCTTGAATGATAGGTCATATGGGCTTTTGCCAAAGCCGTCTATAAACCCCCCTACTATATTAGCCAAAATTATGATTACCCCACTAATAATTGCCAATTGGATTATATAGGGTTTTAGGCGTATTTTTGTGCCTAATTTTACAGCTGGAAACATCTTATAAACTAGACTCGCAATTATTAACCACATAAGGGGACGGATTATATAGTTACCTGCAAAGCCACCTACCCATCTAGGTAACCAAAAATTCTCTAACAAATACATAAGAACTAATAATATGGATAAGGTGCCTGCCAATCTTACTATATTAGCTTGACTAGGGGGCAAAAACTTTTGCACATTTTACACCTGCCTTATCTGGGTAAGACTTATTCGTCACCAGCAGCACCACTAGTTGAACTTTCCCCTGATGATGAAGCCGAGCTAGGTTCTGCTGAACCAGCATGACCAACTGCACTACTATCCCCAGCACTAGCAGAACTACTTTCCGAACTAAAAGAGGAACTAGAGGAATTCGGGCTAGAATTGCTCCCCGAATCAGTCCCACTAGCAGAGGTAGAATCCTCTACTTGCCCAGATATATTTTCCGCAGTAGATTTATCCCCATCTAGGTTGGCATCATTGGCCTCAAGAATAGAGCCCAATGGTTTTTGACTTTCATCTGCTGAATCTTCTTTAACTAGAGGAGATTTTTCCCCTTCTGTCCCAGAATCTTTATAATTGGAATTCGCTCCCCCTATTTCTGGTAAAAACATGATCCCCTTTTCTTCTGGCATAGTTATAGAACCCTTAATAAGGATGTCTTCACTCCAGTAACTAACCCCAAAAGGAATTATGCCAGCTATGATTATGGCACAGAAACAGAACAATAAGACCTTTTTGAACATCTTAACTCCTCCTAAAAATAATTTCGGTAAGCAGGTGTTGGCCTACTTACCGAAAAATAGTTACTATTTTTCTACAAGTTCCATTGTCCGAATTCTAGTACAATGCTATATTTGAATTCAGAATTCATATATTTATTACTTAATCCTTCATTAACCGATTGGGTAAAGGTAACTTCATAAACTTCTTGGTTACATTCGCCTTCAGGATAAATAACCATTTGTAAGTCTGCGAAATTCGGATGATCCACATCTACATAGCCTGGTTGATCATTGATCACTACTCCAGTTAATTTGACGGGGACCGTACCCTTATTTACTAATTGATAAGTAATTTCTGATTCATAACCTGGATAAGCGTTTACTGTGGTTACTTCCAAGATGCTATTGGTAATTTCATGACTATCAAATCCTGCATTGGCATCGCGATCTACAATAGCAATATTAGTTTGAGCCACATCATCTCTATCAGGACATACTGGTGGGTCTGGATCTGGATCTACTGGATCATCCCCTGGGCATCCTGGGTCACCAGGCCACCATGGCCACCCTGGCCAGTAATCGGTGCCGTATCCCAAAAGGCTAACCCCGCCTTGTAGATTAGGGTCTACACCTTGGTCATTAGTCCAAGCATCTGAAAATTGCACATCAATATTCCCAGTATTAACTGTGCCATCAACTTGTAAAGAATCTGTCCAAGCAGCATAAGCTATGCCTGTTAAAGCAAAGGCAAAAACTAGAACTAGGGTTAACAATCTGGATCTTTTTTTCATCATTTTTTCATGACCTCCTAAAAATAATTATCTGAAATACTATTAAATAAACCCTTCCCCTATATAATCCACCTCCTTCTAAATGCCAACTGCCTGGATAAACGTAAGAGGAATTGCAAAGTTTATATCCCCTTCATTTATAACGGTAATTGTCATTTCACCTGTGCCTGTTGAGTCACTTTCCACCCTTATTGGTTCATAATCTACTAAAAACCCCGAAAATGAATTCTCGGGAATTTTAGATATAATTGGTATAGTGCCGTAATTATGCACAGTATAAAAAACCTTATAAATCAAGCCTTGATGGGCATCCGAAATGTTAAGGTGGGCACTGTTATTTGCAAAATCTGTAGTTATGCTTATGCTTGGTTCGGGAATAATTGATTCACCGTAAAAATAAGTAGTATTCCAGGATATTACGTCAATTGATACTAATTGTGGTTCTATATTTCCCATTTCCATTTTCCCCATAAATTGCAAGCCATCAGTCCACTGGGCGTAAGTTACGCCTATACAGCTGAAAACCACTATAAATGCTAATAAAATAAACTTAATATAAGCTCTTTTAGTAATATTTTTCATCTGCCTTTAGCCCTCCATTAACCGTTTTATAAACCTCAGATATAAGTTTTAATCTTGTTAGAATATAGCAGGAAAGCTTACTAATCTTCTATCGTCCTTGGGTGGTAAAAAAGTAGTACATAAGCTATCTAAGTTAGACAAAGGATTAGTTTTCTAATACTAGAAGAGTATAAAGGGATTAAGACCCTTAACTTGGTATTAATCCCAGAAAGAAAAATAGCTGCTAGTCATACGGACTTGCAGCTATTCAGCTATGTATTTTTAAAATCTTTTCCACCAATTAGAGCCCAATTTCCCTATAGTCATTTTGCATAATTTCTACCGCCTCACTGCGATTTTTAACTTCTAATTTCCTGAAAATATTACGCAAGTGGGTTTTAACTGTTGACAAGGATAAAAAAAGTTCATCTGCAATTTCTTGATTACTAGCCTGCTTGCCTACTAAAGAAAGTATTTCTACCTCCCTTAGGGTCAGTTGTCTATATATTTCCTGGTTTATACTAGGGACTTCATGGAGCATTTCCCAAGAAAAACGGGGTAAACAAGTGAGTCCCCCAGTAACTATAAGGTTTACTGCATTAGCAATTTGACCCGGGAATAACCTAGCTGGCAGACAGCCCCTTACACCTATGCGCAACAAATCCAAGATGTCATATTCATTAGGGTTATCCAAAATTATTATAGGCAATGTCAATGGGCAACGATCTAAGAGTTCGGATATTATTTCATGTATTCTGAGTTGCTTGGGCTTCCATAAAACCACGTCTGGATAAAATAACCCTGCCGCGGTAATTAGACGTGCAGAATCTTCGTCCCCAATTACCTCACCATAATCAAAATTTTTAAAAGCCACTATGAGATTTTCCCGCCAGTGTAAAGATTCTCCACAAACTAAAATTCTGTACTTCGTCTGATTCACCCCTTCTCAGCTACTAGTAACAACTAATTATATTAGACTTCATATTAGCATAACTGTAAATAATTGTAAACTAAGGCCTTGCGACTTAATTTACCATACAAAAAAACGCTAATACCAATCTATGCTGATATTAGCGGTTAAGACATACTTATTTATTTGCGGACTCTGGCAATTATTGTTGTTTATCATATATAGGTAATTTAATAATAACTCGGCTACCCTGATTAATCTGGCTTGAAATAATGAGGTCTCCATCATGTAAATTCACAATTTCTTCTACTATGGATAAACCTAGACCACTACCATCTGTCTTTAAATCCGCCTTAAAAAACTTTAGTTTAACTTTATCTAAATCCTCTTTGCTTATACCTATGCCTGTATCGGTTATTACTGTCTCCAGATACTTTTCATCGTTATTAATTACTATATTAATTGTGCCTCTGGTCGGGGTAAATTTAATGGCATTATCTAATAGATTTAGGATTACTTGCATTATACGGTGGTAGTCTGCATAAATTCGAGTATCTGTGGCCTGGTTTTTGAAGTTAAGCCTAATTTCCTTTTCTTTGGCTTTAATACGGAGTTGCTCCATGGCCTTATTTATTATTTCTTTCATCTCAATATTTTCCCGCTTTAGTACAATTTCGGTTGATTGGTACTTGGAAAAATCCAACAATTCTTCTACTAAATAAGTGAGTCTATCTGTTTCCCTGATTACTATCTTAAGTCCTTGCCTATTTTCCTCTGTATCCACCCTATCACCCGCCAATATAGTCTCTGTCCAGCCTTTTATGGAAGTTAAAGGGGTTCTTAATTCATGCGAAATGGAGGAAATAAAATCGTTTTTAATTTTGTCTGTTTTTATAATTTCAGTCGCCATATAATCTAATGTATTGGCTAACTTTTTAATTTCATCATCATATTTTAAATCTGGAGTTTTAATGGCAAGATTGCCCAGAGCCATTTGTTCAGCTACCAGGGTTAAGTCGGTAATGGGTTTTACAATAGTGCGGCTGAGCAAGGTGCTTATCAATAAGGCTAGGAGAAAAACAGCTAACCCTATCAAAAAAGCAAAAAATAAGATGTTTTTTACCGTTTTATCCACCGCGGCCAAGGAGGGAGTATACCTTAGCACCCCTACCACTTCCCCATCCCGCCAAAGGGGGGTAGCTACTGCCATTACTCTTTCCCCTAATTTATTTCTACCCTGCCACTTGCCTACTTCACCTCTTAGGGCCTTCCCAAAATCTGGACTGTCAATTGATTTATCCGGATAAAATCCGCTATTATCCAAGATAACCAGTCCCGCACCATTTACTACTTCCACCAAAGCCATTTCATTTTTATCAATGTTTTCAAATATATAGCGGGCCTTATTATCTAAGGAAAAACTGGGAGCATAGCGGTTAACAAAATTGCTGGAAATTGTAGCCTTGGTCAGCAGGGCTTCCCCTACCCCCCCATAATAATAGTTAATGGTAGTAAAGATGAAAAGGCCTTCCAGGACAATTATGGTGAGCAGGATTACCGCTAAATATCTGGAGGTTAAACGTTTTCTAATACTATCCATCAGTCAAATCCCCCCGAAAACGGTAACCATATCCCCATACACTTTCTATATGCTGGTGGTCCTCATCAGCTATTTTGATTCTAATTCTACGAATATTAACATCGACAACTTTAATATCGCCTACATAATCACGCCCCCATACTTCATCTAGGATTTTATCCCGGCTTAGGGCCTGGCCCTCATAAAGCATAAATAAATTAAATATAGCAAATTCAGTAGGGGTTAGGTTGATTTCTTTATCATCTTTATATAACTTTTTTTCTTGCCTATGTAAATGGAATGGTCCTGATGAAATCCTATCTATGGGCAGATGTGCAGCAAGGGGCAAATTCATTCTTCTCAGTAGAGCTTTTATTCTAGCTAGAAGTTCTGCAGGACTAAATGGTTTGACCATATAATCATCGGCTCCTAGGCTTAAACCGGATAATTTATCCACTTCTTGCCCTTTGGCAGTTAGCATGATAATGCCTAGAGTCGGGTATAGCTTTCTTAAAGCTTGACATACTTCGAAACCATCAATTCCTGGCAGCATTACATCCAAAAGGGCTATCTTAATATCTGGATTTTCACCAGCTATAATTAGAGCATCTTCACCGGTAGATGCTTCTAAAACCGTGTAATTCTGTCTTTTTAAATTGACTTTAATAAAACCCCTAATGCTTTCTTCATCTTCTACTAGTAAAACTTTTGTCATTCAATTTCCACCCCAAAGGAAAATTTGCGTAAAAGGTAATTGTGCATTTGTTGAATCTAAAAATAATTCGTCAATAAGGCAAAACCCTGCTTTATTTCATCCAAATTCACACTCATCGGTAAAAAACAGCGACAAGTCTTAGGTTCTGGTAATATAGCCACATATACTTTGTCTAGTAATTGATTTTCTGCTAAAACCGCATAAGTCCTATCCTCTAGTTCCAGACGCTCCTTTTCCTTTTCCCATAAGTTAGTTTCCATACACCAAAAAGTAAATAATTTATGTTGGTGTTTAGTCAAATCATAAAATTCAACTAGACTGCTTTCTTCGCTATTCTCCCTGGTCAGAGTGTAATTACCCCGCCAGTTCCCTGGAATCTCCCATTTGTAGCCATATCCATAATCAGCATATACCTCGCTGACCCATTTTAGGCCGTTTTTACCATCCCATTGATACCAATTTTCTAGCCAGGGAATCTCCACCATGGCGAGACCATCTGAACCTGGTGGGGCATGATGTACCCCTATTTCAATAATTCCATCCCCATTAGCATCTTGGGCAGGGAGGGGATAGGGCTTGAAATCATAAGAAATATCTTCATATTCCTCGGTCAATACGGGAATTAACTCACCTTCTAAGTAAGCTAAAAGGTAACTAGCAGCCGAATGAGCCCCCAAATAGACTTCCACAAATAAACCCATAGTATCCCGATTAGCCTGTCCCACCAGTAATTCACCTGGATAGCCCTCGAATTTACTAGTATGGAATAGATCTAGACATCCATTTCCGTATTTGTATATTTCTACAAGAGTGGTAGGAATATCATTTATTCTTTCATTTTTACTAACTACTATTTCTACTAACCTATCTCCATTGATATCGCCTAAGGTGAAAGTACTATAAGGCAAAGTAGCCAATTCCTTTAGTCCATCAGCAGAAAAGGAATAAATAAACAAACGATTATCCAGACTACTACCACTCGTAAAGCCAACTAATAATTCTGGTTTTTTATCCCCTGTTATATCGGTTAATTCTACTAAGTCAATTTCCTCGCCGTACTCCTCAACTAGGCTTAATTCCTGCCACCCCTTATCATCTGCAGTTAATATAATAAAACCTAAAGCAAAATCGCTAGTCTTGAAAAAGGCGATTATCTCTTCCCTGCCATCGCCAGTTACATCACTTAATAAGATAGCCCTGTTATCCTCCCCCTTACCCTTAGGTATGGTAAGCCTAGCCTCAGGGGGTAGGAAGTCATCTACAATTCTTTTTAGCTCCATATGGGCTACATCTTCTGCTGGAGGCTTAATTAAATTAGAAGGGGCTGTAGGTAGACTACAGCCCATAAGGCTAATTATCATCAGAATTATTATTATTTTACTACTTATCTTTTTCATCTTATACACCCCAATGAGTCTCATCTATTCGCCAACTTAACTGGCAATTAAATTATTTTTCATTGACCATTAAGACTTCTTCCCAGAGCGATAGAGGTACATAAGTAGAAGCATCTACAATTATTGGTGCAGCTTCTAACATGTAGGGAATTTTATGGTTGGCAACATATACCTTATCACCGATTTTTAATTTAACCGTTGCTGCTTCCCTAGTCAACATTATACTCTGGTCGCTGGCATTCCACTTTACAGTATAACCTAGGTCTTCAGCTACCTTACGTAAGGGTATCATATCCAGACCATTTATATTAGTTACATCAAGATCTATGGCTAAATTCTTGTCATAAACCACCTTATCCACTTCTTGCAAAATATCCTTTAATCCAGCCAAATCAATCTCAAATTCGGGAATACCCATAGCTCCTGGGGCAATTTCGTATTTACCGAAATAAATTACCAGCTTATCATCAGTTAAATAAAAGGTTTGTTCATCGCTAATACCTTGAAAACCCATTTCACCTTCGAAAAACATCTCATTTTCGCCATCAGAACGAAGCTCGATCTGCCTATTTATTTCCGCATTAATTGTTTCTTTATAATTGCTTCCATCTTTGAATAAATTTC
>CAZUSS010000049.1:0-12585 GCA_964623245.1 uncultured Syntrophomonadaceae bacterium | reverse complement strand
AAACATGATATTTATAAAAAACATGTGGTTTTAATTTTTGATGAGTGTCACCGTTCCCAATTTGGAGAAATGCACAAGGCTATAATCAAAAGTTTTAAAAACTACCACCTTTTCGGCTTTACTGGCACCCCTATTTTTGCAGCCAATGCCCCTAGTGGTGGAAATCCCGTTTTTCGCACTACTGAACAAGTTTTTGGGAAGAAACTACACACTTATACTATAGTAGATGCAATTAATGATGGGAATGTACTGCCTTTTAGAATTGATTTTATTAATACCATTAAAAATCCAGAATATATAGAGGATGAGAAGGTTTATGCCATTGATAGGGAAAGGGCTCTAGCTGCACCAGAGCGGATAAGTGATGTTGTGGCCTATATCTTAGAGCATTTTGACCAAAAGACTAAAAGACAAAGTTTTTATACTTTTACTGCCAATTGGGAGGAAGAAATTAAAGGCAGCAGGGAGTGGGAGGAAAAAAGGGAGACTAGAAAGGTGGCGGGTTTTAATTCTATTTTTGCGGTAGCCTCTATCCCTATGGCCAGGCAGTATTATAAGGAGTTTCAAAGGCAAATTAATGAAAAGAAAGCGAATCTTAAGATTGCAACTATTTTTTCCTTCTCCCCTAATGAAGAAGAAATCGGGGGGATGTTAGCTGATGAAGATTTGAGTATGGAGAATTTGGACCAGAGTTCTCGGGATTTTCTAGATGCTGCCATTTCGGACTATAATAAAATCTTTAACACTAATTTTGATACTTCTGCGGATAGATTCCAGAATTATTATAAAGACCTATCTTTACGGGTAAAGAATAGGGAAATAGATATTTTAATCGTGGTTAATATGTTTTTAACCGGTTTTGATGCTACTACATTAAACACTTTATGGGTAGATAAAAATTTGAGACAACATGGTTTAATTCAGGCTTTTTCTAGGACTAATAGGATATTAAATAGGGTAAAAACATATGGCAATATTGTTTGTTTTAGGGATTTAAAGGAGGAAACGGATAAGGCCATTGCTTTATTTGGCGATAAGGATGCTGGTGGTATTGTTCTGCTTAAGACTTATGTCCAATACTATAATGGTTATAAGGAAAATGGAGTTTATAGTCCCGGTTATGTAGATTTAATAAGTGAATTGAAGGAAAAATATCCTTTAGGTAAAACCATAATGGGGGAGGAGAATCAGAAAGCCTTTATAAAACTTTTTGGTGGGGTTCTCCGCCTAAGAAACATCCTGACCTCCTTTGACGAATTTGAAAATGATACCCTTATAGCAGATAGGGATTTACAAGATTATCAAAGTATTTATATTGATCTTTATCAGGACTTCAAGGGTAAAAATGAAGGTGATAAAGAAAATATTAATGATGATATTATTTTTGAAATAGAACTGATTCGGCAAATAGAAGTGAATATTGATTATATCCTTATGCTAGTAGCAAAATATAAGGAATCGAATTGCCAGGATAAAACTATTCTAACCACCATAGATAAGGCGATAAATTCTTCTATAGAACTTAGGAGTAAGAAGGAATTGATAGAAAGCTTTATTGAGCAGCTTAATGTTTCTAGCCAGGTCGATGAGGACTGGAAAGAATTCTTGAATAAGAATAAGGAAGCAGATATAGCCGAACTTATCGAGGAGGAACAATTGAAGGCAGGGGAAACTAGAAGGTTTATAGATAACGCTTTTAGGGATGGCATCATGAAAACTACAGGCACAGCGCTAGACAGCATAATGCCACCTGTGTCAAGGTTTGGTGGTGGAAATAGGGCCCTTAGAAAACGAGGCATTATCGAAAAACTACTTAAATTCTTTGAAAAATATTTTGGACTTATTTAAATACAAAAAGGGGACAGGTTAATGCGATCAAGATTTTCTTTAATAATCTTAATTTTGTTTTTGGTCTTTATGGCTGGTTGTGGTCTATTTGATAATATAGATAAAGCTCCTCCAATCACTTCTGACCAGCTTACTGACTACCGAGAAGCTATTAGCGATGGGGGAGTAATTGTCCATTATATTGACGTAGGACAAGGTGATGCTATATTAATCCAATTGTCTACGGGGGAAAACATTTTAATTGATGCAGGTGAAGTTGATAAGGGGCAAGTAGTACTGGATTACTTAATGGCCAACCAGGTGAATACTATTGATTACCTTATAGCTACCCATCCCCATAGCGACCATATTGGGGGTCTGCCCCTTATCGTGGATAATTTTGACATTGGGCAAATCTATATGCCTAGGGTAGTCCATAATACTACTACTTATGAAAACTTGCTTTTAAGCATTAAGAATAAAGGCTTAAAGGTTACCGCTACTAAGGCGGGGATGGCTTTGCCTACCGAGGACTTATTCGAGATTAATTTTCTGGCCCCTAATGCTGATGATTATGACAACCTTAATGATTATAGCATCGTTACCAGATTAAAATATAAGGAACATGCTTTCTTGTTTACAGGGGATGCTCAGTCTGTTTCGGGCTTAGAGATAATTAACAATAACCATGATATTAAGGCCCATGTCTTAGATGTGGCCCATCATGGGAGCACTAACAGCTTAACAAGTGAGAGTTTTTTACATAGGGTAAACCCCGATATAGCGGTTATTTCGGTAGGTAGGGATAATAGTTATAATCACCCCCATGCGGAAATTTTGGAGATTTTGCAGGAAATGCAGGTGGATATTTTAAGGACTGATTTAGATGGAAATATTATAATTGTTAGTGATGGGGAAAAGTTTACGGTTAATAAAAATGTAACTTTTCTTAATGATCTAGTCGGAGAAGCTAAATATATAGGTAATCGGAATAGCAAGGTTTTTCATCTAACTACTTGTGCTAGTTTGCCTAACGAAAAAAATAGAGTTTATTTTACCTCTAAAAAGGATGCCATTACTAAGGGATATAGGGCTTGTGGCCAATGCCAGCCATAGGAGGGATGATTTTGTTTATTATCGATAGGATGGAAAATGATATTGTGGTAGTAGAGTACGAGGGACGTACTTATGATTTACCCCGCAAAATAATGCCGCTTTCTATTAAAGAAGGGGATGTTATAAGCTTCGATTTCTATATAGATAGGGAAGCTACTAAGGCTCGCCATAATAAAGTTGAAAAACTAGTTGACGATCTATTTGAATAAAGGATTACATTAAAAGGAAGCTATGGGCTTCTTTTTTTTATGTATAGTATTAAGAAAGCGAAGAATTTTATTAAGAGGGGAGATTAGTCATGAAATTTCGTAGTCAAGATATTTTAAAAGGCAAGGAAAATGGTCTATTTAGGGCATTATACAAGTCAATGGGATATACAGATGAAGAGCTTACTGATCGTCCCATAATTGGTATTGCTAACTCCTGGAATACTTTAGTTCCAGGACACTTTAATCTGAATCAGTTAGCCGAATTGGTTAAAAAGGGAATATACAGAGCCGGGGGGACAGCAGTAGAATTTTGTACCATTGCAGCTTGCGATGGTATTGCCCAGGGACACGAAGGGATGCATTATATTCTACCTTCTCGGGAGATCATATGTAACTCCATTGAAATTGCGGTTCAAGCCCATAGGCTAGATGCTATAGTTCTATTGGCCTCTTGTGATAAGATAGTGCCGGGCATGTTGATGGCTGCTGCAAGATTAGATATTCCAGCTATATTAGTTAATGGTGGGCCTGCATTAGGAGGGATGGAATTTGACGGTAGGAAATCAGATTCAACTTCTCTTGATGAGGCTAGGGGAATGTACACTATTGGGGAGATATCCGAAAGGGAACTTTTATCCTTAGAGAATGTAAGCTGCCCTAGCTGTGGGTCTTGTTCTTTTTTAGGTACTGCAAATACCATGTCCTGCCTAGCAGAAGCATTAGGTATGAGCCTGCCAGGGAGTGCCTTGGTTCCAGCTACTTATGCTGAAAGATTAAGGGTAGCTTATTATTCGGGTATGAAAATTTGTGAATTGGCTGGGGCAGGTATAAGTGCCCGGCAAATTCTTACTGAAGGTGCCCTTAGAAATGCTATAAAAACTTCTATGGCCATTTGTGGTTCTACTAATGCGGTCCTTCATTTGAGTGCTATTGCCTACGAAGCGGAATTAAAGATGAAGGTGGTGGAGGCATTTGCTGAACTCAGTCGTGGGACTCCGCAAATCGTTAAAGTTAATCCAGCGGCGATTTGGGATATGGAGGCATTTTATAAAGCGGGCGGAATCCCTAGGGTTATGGCAAATCTAGGGAATATTATAGATAATAGTGTTTTGACTTGTACAGGCAAAACTGTGGGGGAAAATATAAAGGAATTTTCCTTTGTTTATCCGGAAAATACAGAAGTGATAAAATCTGCTGGGCAGGCATTTCGTGAAAATGGGGGGATTGCAGTACTTAGGGGTAATCTGGCCCCGGATACAGCGATTTCCAAGCCGGGTGCTTTTGACGAATCATTATACGAATTTACAGGTACAGCCAAAGTTTTTAATAGTGAGGAAGATGCGGAAACAGCAATATTAGGGGGGGAAATTACTGCAGGCGATGTCGTGGTTATACGCTATGAAGGCCCCAAAGGTGGTCCAGGAATGCGGGAGATGTATAAGGCCATGAAGTATTTGTATGGCTTAGGTCTCAGCAAATCAACAGCACTTATTACTGATGGAAGATTTTCGGGAACCAATAATGGCTGTTTTGTAGGACACATTTCACCCGAAGCTGCGGAAGGCGGTCCCATAGCGCTGGTTCATGATGGGGATAAAATAACGATTGATATTAATAAGGGCATACTGCATCTGCATATTAGTGATGCAGAAATGGCTAGGCGCTATGAAGAGCTTAAACATCCTCGGAAAAACATAGCACGGGGTTATTTAAGGCTTTATGCCCAGATGGCTTCATCTGCGGATAAGGGGGCAATAATTGAAGTCTAAGCAAATCTGGAAGCTTATAGTTCTTGCATTAGAGTGCAAAAAAAGTTAAAATATATGGGCAATAGTGATAGGTAAGCTAATTAAGATTTATAATTTGCCGTGCTAGACGGGGAATTAGCGGTGCCCTATAACCTGCAACCCGCTATAGCAGGGTTGAATTCCTGTTCTGAGGGCATACCTTGTGAGGTCTGGCTTGAATAAGTGGCGTTGAAATTTGGGTCCTACGCAATGAGACATCTTGAACCGTGTCAGGTCTGGAAGGAAGCAGCACTAAGGGATTAATCTCATGTGCCGTAGGGTAGCCTGAATGGAGTTAACTGTCCAAGTAACGCTTGGGGGGTATTTTCGAAGGCAGGTGCACGGCTTAAAAATTTGTTATAGAATAATAGCAGGTAAGTTTTAGATAACCTGCTATTTTTGTATCTATTAATATTTAAAAAAACCGCAAATATTAATTTTAGGCAAGAGAACTTAACTATTGGGACAGGGAGGCTAAAAAAATGACATATTTAGCGTTATACAGAGCCTGGCGTCCTAGGCAATTTAAAGAAGTTGTAGGGCAGGAGCAGACTGTTTCCGCTCTGCGTAATGCGGTCATAGGAGGAAAGATTGTACATGCTTATCTTTTTGCTGGCCCGCGGGGAACCGGTAAAACCAGTATGGCTAAAATAGTTGCCAAAGCGGTTAATTGCGAAAACCTAAAGGATGATGGGGAGCCTTGCAATCTTTGTAGTAGCTGCCTGGATATTAATAACGGAAATTTTATGGATGTTATAGAAATAGATGCGGCCTCTAATCGGGGTATTGACGAAATTCGGGATTTAAAGGAAAAGGTACAAATTCTACCCGCTCAGGGTAAATATAAGGTTTATATTATAGATGAAGTCCATATGCTAACCTCGGAGGCCTTTAATGCCCTATTGAAGACTATTGAAGAACCTCCAGAATCAGTGATTTTTATATTAGCTACTACTGAACCCCAAAGGATACCAGCTACCATTCAATCACGCTGTCAAATCTATAATTTTAGACGCCTGACTATGGGGGAGATAATTACACGCCTTCAAGAAGTAGCAACCTCTCAAGATATTAAGCTCGAAGATGAGGCAGCAGGGCTAATTGCTAGGCGGGCAAATGGTGGATTGAGGGATGCTTTGAGCATATTAGATCAGATTGCTTCTTATAAGGGTCATCATATCCTCAAAGCAGATGTCTTAGATGTCCTAGGGCTAGTGGATCAGGATTTTTTGATTAAATTAATGGGGGCTGTAATTGCACAGGATACTGCTAGCATGGTGAGTTTGCTAAATATGGCCTTAAATGAAGGTAAAGAAGCTAGGCAAATAGCCAGAGAGATGTCATTTTATCTTCGGGATTTGCTAATGTATATAAATGTGGGGGAGGGGATAGATTTTTTGGTAATCAATCAGGATGATATATCATTTTTGGATAATCAGAAAGCCCAGGTTGATCAGGATCAACTTTTGACGGCTCTACAAATTATGATGGAAACAGTGGAAAGCTTAAGGTTTAGTGAGGGGCAAAGGTTTTTGTTAGAAATGGGCTTTTTGGAATTGGCCCAAGCCTTTAGACCTGTTAGCCAGCCTGAAATAGCTAGGGTGAAGGACAGGGCGGATGTAGCAGCAGAAAAAGTGCCCACTAGTAAAGCTAGATCAGAGCAAGCAGAGGCTAGGGAAATATTATGGCAAAAGATTTTAAGTAAAGTCAGGGAAGAAAAGGTTTCCACCCATGCTCTACTAGCCCAGGGTTATTTGTTAGGGGCTAAGGATAATGTAGTCTATATCGGCTTTAGGACTGGTTTTAAGTTTCATAAGGAAAGAATGCAAGAACGAGCCAATATGGAGATTCTGGAAAATGTTTTGGAGGAAATCTTTAATCATCATGTGGAAGTAGAGATTATTTTTATTGATGATAATCATTATAATGATATTATTGTAAAAAAGGCTATTGAGTACTTCGGAGAAGATATAGTTGAAGTTAAGGATTAAGACTTGCCATTTTACTTTAAAAATTTAATCCCACAAAAATTATAGTGTACAAGGAGGAATTTTTATGTTTAACCCAGGTGGTGGCTCTATGAACAAAATGATTAAACAGGCTAAAAAAATGCAAGAGCAGATTGCCAAAATGCAAGCGGAATTAGAAGAAAGGGAACTAGAGGCTTCGGCTGGTGGTGGTGTAGTTAACGTAGTGGTCAATGGTAAACAAGAAATATCTTCGATTAAAATTAGTCCCGAAGCAGTTGATCCAGATGACATAGAAATGTTAGAGGACCTAATTATGGCAGCTGTAAATGAGGGAATTAGGAAATCACAAGAAATGGTTTCTTCTGAAATGGCTAAGATTACTGGGGGCTTAAATATTCCTGGATTTTAAACAAAAACAATAAAGTAGATAGTAGATATTGGAGGTTCAAAAAAATGAGGTTGGTCCGTCCCCTAGAAAATTTAATAGACCAATTAGTTAAATTACCTACTATTGGTCCTAAGACAGCCCAAAGGCTAGCCTTGTTTTTATTAAAGGTGCCCGAAAGTGAAGCTAAGGCTTTAGCCCAGGCTATTTTAGAGATGAGATTAAAAGTTTTTCCCTGTTCAGTTTGTGGTTATTTAACCGATATAGATCCCTGTCACATATGCTTGGATGATGAAAGGGATAAAAGCACTATCTGTGTAGCTGAAGAAACCAATGATATTGTTTCCATAGAAAAGACAGGCTATAAGGGACAATACTATGTACTTAATAAAGAATTTCATGTTATGGAAGGGCATAATCTAGATGAAATAGACTTAAATCCCTTAAAAGAAAGGTTAAGAAGTGGGGAAATAAAGGAGCTTATTTTAGCCTTTAATCCAGATGTCGATGGGGAAATAATGTCCCGTTTTTTGGCCTCGATTGCTGATGAACATGAGGTTAAAGTAACTAAACTAGCCTATGGTTTGCCAGTAGGGGGGGATATTGAATTCACGGATGAATTAACCCTAAGGCGTGCTTTAGAGGGGCGAAAGGAATATATGGAATAAAGCAATCTTCTTCCTCATACAGATATTATAAAAGCGCTTATCTGCTAATGTGGGGGAACAAAATGAGGATTAGCGACATGTTAAACCAAGTCCTAGAATACTTGTTAATAAAAGATATTAAAAAGGATGTTTTCATGTCGGATGAAGAAATTTTGCAAGATGCCCACCAGAAACTTAAGGAAGCTAGAAATACTTTTGCTAATATAGATCCGGACTTTATAGATTATGCAATATACAATCTTCGAGCGGCTGAGGAAAGGTATAACTTATTAATTAAGCAGACTAAAAACAAATAGGTTTAGGGATTATTTAATAAATTCTTAAAGGAGTGGTCCAATGGAGATTGTAAATGTAATTATGGCGGCATTTTTTCTGCTAGTAATCTTATATATAGTTGCCCAAGTTTTTCTAAAGCCCATTAAGTTAATTTGGAAGTTAATTTTTAACTCTGCCATCGGCTTAATATTATTATTAATAGTAAATTACTTTGGTGCTTTCCTGTCCTTTAAAATAGGGATCAATATAATAACTGTACTTATTGCGGGATTTTTAGGTATCCCAGGTTTGTTACTTTTGATTTGTTTTCAGTTATTATTAATGTAGGTATAAAAACAAAAAAAAGACAATTTAATCAGAAAGACCTGCTATTATGGCAGGTTTTTTATTTCATAAGTTAATTTATACTCGGGAAAAGTAATTAAAATAAGCTAGGAAACAAAATAAAAAGTTACATTAATATAATACTTTTCACATATATTTTTCAAATATGAGTATTATTAGCCTAAATTCAGATAATTATTGACGCACAATTAACACTAATTTATACTAATACAAATGTTACTTTAATTTCCGATGCTTAGATATTTATTGTATACAATCAGGAGGTGTTATGTTTACGGAAGGGAAAAGAACTAGGATAGTTGAAGCCTTTGTAGGTGAATATGCTAGTGGGAAAAGTGAAATGGCCATTAACCGAGCTATGGAGTTGAGGGAATTAGGCCGTAGGGTAACATTGGTAGATTTAGATACAGTAGAGCCATTTTATACTTTAAGACCGCTAAAGGAGTTACTAGAGCGAAAAGATTTAAACATAATAAGTTTTTCAACTAAAGATTCATTTGGATTAGGTGAAACTGGCGCTATGTTAAATCCTCGGGCAAGATGGGCTTTAATGAATGAAGGGGATATTATATTAGATATAGGCTATGGGGTTTATGGTGCTAAAACCCTTAACTTGGTAGAAGGTGCCTATGAGTCTTTAGAACTTGAAATTATTGCGGTATTCAATTTTACCCGGCCCATGACCAATTCATTAGACAAAGTAAGGGAATACATTAAGGAATTAGGACGGGTAGATGCTATAATTGCTAATACGCACTTAGGAAATCAGACTACCCTAGATATTATTATAGAAGGGAACCGAGAAATAATTAAAGTGGGGCAGGAATTAAACATACCTATTAAATATATGGCTATAGAAAAATCTATGCAGGAGGATGCTCTTGCGTATAATTTTGAAGTCCCAGTTAAGTTTATTGAGCGTTACATGCCGGATGCCTTGTGGTAGTCTAATAATAGGTTGATGATTTCCTTCTAATTATAAATTGTCAGGAGGTGCTTTTAATAAATGCGCAATCTTATTGAGGGATCTAAAAAAGCATTTATTACAGGAAATGAAGCGGTTGCTTGGGCTACATTAGTAGCTGAAGCTGATATTATGTTTGGTTACCCTATTACCCCGCAAAATGAGGTCATGCATTATTGGACCAGATTAGCTCCTAAACATGATAGGGGTTTTCTACAGACTGAAGATGAAATTTCAGCAGGTTTTACCGTATGTGGGGCTGTCCAGGCTGGGAAAAAGGCTTTTACTGCCACAGCGGGACCTGGTAATGTGCTAATGCAGGAGCCATTTGGAATGGCGGAAGCCATGAGGCTGCCTATAGTAGCCATAATTCAACAAAGGGGTGGGCCTTCTTCTGGAACCGTTATTTATTCTCAGCAAGAAGTTACGCTTACTACTTTTGGTGGTAATGGGGAAGGACATCGTGTAGTTTATTCTACCGCCACCCATCAAGAAATATATGATTATACCATCAAGGCTTTTAATACTGCTTGGAAATATAGGTTTCCTACTTTTGTTCTAGGTGATGGATATCAAGCTAAAATGCGTGAACCTTTAGATATGTATAACCCAGCAGAAAAAGGGATTAAAATGATTAAACCCTATCCCTTAGTAGGTTTAGACGGGCAGATTGGGGAAAATAGGGAGCCACAACATTTGAATAACATCTACAGTTTGGAAGAGGAATTATATGATGCGGTACTTGAATTTGTTAAAGATTATGAGGCCATGACTCCTGACGTAATTGAATACAGTGCCGATCAATGCGAAGATGCAGACATAATTATTTTATCCCATGGTGTTGTATCTAGGGCGGCTGATGATGCAGTTAAAATTTTACGCAGCCAAGGCATAAAGGCAGGTTCCTTTAGACCGATTACCTTGAGGCCATTTCCTAGTCAAGAATTACGTGATGTAATTTCAAACAGCAATGCTAAGACCTTACTTGTTGCTGAATCTGCTTATGGGCAACTAGAAAGATTGGTTAAGCAGGAGATTTATGGTGAAACAGTTAAAATTGAAAACCTGTTTATGCCTGGTGTGGGCATAATAGATTATGATATTGCCAATAAGGTAAAGAGCATTTTATAAATATAATTATTTCGTTTAATAAGGAGGTCTTTTATTATGATGGTAGCACCAGTTACCCCAAAATCATGGTACCTACCAAGCAAGCCCCATAAATTCTGCCCTGGCTGCGGCCACGGTATAGTTCTCAAAGCTTTAGGCGAGGCAATCGACGATTTACAAATACAAGATAAAACTGTATTTGGCTGTGATATCGGATGTTCTTTACTATCGTGGGATTTTTTCGCTTGCGACAGTACCCAGACACATCATGGCAGGACTACTCCTGTTATGGTAGGCATAAAAAGATCACGCCCAGAACTAATTACTATAGGATACATGGGTGATGGTGGAGGATACTCCATAGGTTCACAACACCTTTTAAATGCAGCGGTAAGGAATGAAAAAGTTACCCTTATTTTAGTCAATAATACCAACTACGGTATGACTGGCGGACAAATGGCTCCTACAACCCTACCCGGGCAAAAAACCGAAACTAGCCCCTATGGTAGAGATCCCGAAGAAACTGGATATCCTACTAAAGGACCAGAATTTCTAGCTGAAGTGACACCAGAGGGTGCCTACATTGCCAGAGCTACTGTTTCAAAATATAACCAATTAAGAAGGTTTGTCAGAAATGCCTTGAGGAACCAGATTGATGGTAATGGCTTTTCTTTTGTAGAGGTATTATCTACCTGCCCTACTAATTGGCGGACTAATGCCCAACAAACCTGGAGGTTCCTAGAGGATGAAATGGAAGGCTACTTTCCTATTGGTGAATTGAAAAGCCCTTTCGGAAAGGGGGGTGCTAAATAATGTCTTTAGTAAAAATTGCCCTTGCAGGTGAAGGTGGTCAGGGGGTACAATCGGTAGCGGAGATTATCGCTGAAGCTGCTTATAATGAAAAAAAGCAGACTATATATATTCCTAATTTCGGTCTAGAACAAAGGGGTGGCGTTTCTATTGCATTTATTCAGGTTAGTGACGAAAGGATAGGCGCCCCTAAATTCAACAAAGCCGATGTTGTTATTGCTCTTAGTGCTAGAGCTATCGGCCGGACTAATATTTATTCAGATGAAAACACCTTATTCGTATATGATCAGGGATTTAAAGTGGATGAAGATGAATTTCCTAAGGAAGCGAAGAAGATTATAGGTATTCCAGCCATTGATAAAGCAAACCAAGAATTACACCCCAGAGTTTTTAATGTCATCATAATGGGGGCAGTTATAGGGCTTACTAATGTAGTGAGTTTCGAAGCTGCAAAAGATGCCCTAGAAAACAAGCTAGGATATAAATTCGAAAAAAATCCTAATCTTAGGGAACTTAATTATAAGGCCCTGGAAATAGGGCTACAATTAGCAGAAGAGTCATTAAAGGAAGGGGTGGCTAAGTAATGAGCAAAAAACCAGAAGCTATCTCAACACCTATGGAAAAAGCTAACTTTCATATCTTCCCTGAATATTGTAAGGGCTGTGGCTTATGTAAGGAAAAATGCCCTAAAGATACCCTTATATGGTCTGAAAAACTCGGGGTTTATGGTACCCCGATTGTAAAACCAAAAGACACGGATAGTTGTATAGCGTGTAATATATGTGAAATGGTTTGCCCCGATTGTGCCATTTTTATAGAAGGTTTCAGAAAGAAAAGAGGAACAGCCTAAATTCAAAAAAGAGTTGCCCTAGCAAACTGCAACTCTTTTTTCATGAAATTTTTTAAATAGATGTTGTCAAAACCTTAAATGGATTATATAATATCAAGAGTGCCTATTTGACATAAATCTTATGTCGGCTGTCACAGAAATTATAAAGATTAATCTTGACAGAGACTTGTAGGCGTGATATTATAATTTTTGCACCGCACGAAGGTGAGGTAGCAAAAGCTCTTGATAAAACAGAACAGCAAGAACTAAGTGCGAAAAAAGGTTAGAA
>CAZUSS010000048.1:12013-12836 GCA_964623245.1 uncultured Syntrophomonadaceae bacterium | reverse complement strand
AACAAAATATTATTATCTCCCTACTGATAAAAGGTGGTATATTATTATTAGTAGTGCCCGGACTCTTGACTATGTGGCTAGCGGTAATTGCAGATGTTGGCACTTCCATGTTAGTAACCCTGAATGGTATGCGATTACTCTATGTGAAAGATAAATAGGTAGGGGAAAAATAAAATATGAAGGAAGAAATTAATATTATTTCTAGTCTGACCCAAACAACACAGGAGCTATTGCAAGTAGCTAATTTAAAAACTAAGCAAATACTAGTAATCGGTTGTAGCACTAGTGAGGTATTAGGGCACCATATTGGGCAAAAATCTAGCTTGGACATAGCCCAGCAAGTAATGGATGTCTTACTGCCTTTAGCTAAAGGCAGTAAAATCTTCCTAGCTATCCAGACCTGTGAACATCTAAACCGGGCCCTAGTCGTGGAAGAGGAATGTGCTGAAAAATATAATCTTGAAATAGTAAGTGCATTGCCCCATGAAAAAGCAGGGGGTTCATTAGCTAGCTTAGCTATGACTAGATTTGTAAATCCGGTAGTGGTTGAAAATATAAAAGGGCATGCTGGAATAGATATAGGTGATACCTTTATCGGCATGCATTTGAAACCTGTAGTAGTCCCAGTTAGAAGCACAGTAAATAAAATTGGCCATGCCCATTTAACCATGGCTAGAACTAGACCAAAGTTCATCGGTGGAGCTAGGGCGAAATACCTGGGGTAAATCCCCTAGCTCCCTAGCCCTTACAAGTGGGCTTTCCTAAAAGGTTCAGGAATTAACTCTGCTAAGTTCGCCTTAGCCATGCCGATGCTAGTATCAGC
>CAZUSS010000048.1:0-12003 GCA_964623245.1 uncultured Syntrophomonadaceae bacterium | reverse complement strand
AAAAGTGGTTTTTGAGAAAATATTTTCTCAAAAACCACTCTAAGACTTAATTTTTTGCCGCACTTGCTTAGGAATTAAATCCCCAACTTTTCCGGTAGCAAGGCATACATAAGCATCAGCAGCTCCATAATATACGAGAACCTCGTCTTCATCTTCTAAGACCTCTTTATCTTCAGCTGGCACAGCCCCACAAGTAAAAACAACATTAGGTACCCAGGCACCACTCATGCCAATCTCATAATCTTCTTCGGGCTCTAAAATAGGATTAGGGGAACGATAGATTACCTTGGAGGGATTATTCAAATCAAATAAAAGTACACCTAATCTATAAACATAATTGTGATCTACCCCATGATATATCTGCAACCAACCATACTTGGTTTTTATGGCTTGGGCACCAGCTCCGATTTTAAGGGAATCCCACATTCTTCCTGGTCGGGGACCTAAAATAATGGCGTGTTTTTCCCGAATTGGAAACTTTAATTCATCGGTATAAGTCACCCACATACTTGGCTCTATCCGATGGTAAACCACATATTTGCCCTTAATCTTTTCCGGTAAAATAATGGCATCCTTATTCCATATATTGGTGAAGGCCAGACCTTCCCTTTTCCAATTACTATAATTGCCTTGGCTAAATTCCTCTAGTCCAGTGGAGGCAACTGCTATCTGGGCTATGTTACCATCATAGGCTGTATAAACCATATATAACTTGTCATCTATAATCATAACCCGGGCATCCTCACAGCCCATTCGTTCTTCGGGTGTAGCTGGTGACAAGATAGGCTGGGGTAATCTTTCTGTAACTTCATACCCATCAGTAATTGCCAGTCCAATATGAGAAATATTGTCTTCTCCCACGGCCCTATAAAAAAGATAGACCTTATCCTTAATCCTTAGAGCCCCTGGATTTAAAACATATCTTGATTCCCAATTGCTGCCTTCCAATGGTTCTAGGATGGGGTTACCTTCATATCTAGTTAGAAACTTACTAGGTTCATCAGTAGTTTCTTGTACCACTACTGCTACATCCTTAGGTCTGGTGGGCAGTAAACTATCTAATAAGTTGTGCCCACTTTTGCCATCAGTAATCAATCTTAAAACTAATTGTTTAATTTCATTTTTATCGTATCCTAGACTAGTGTATAGCGATTCCAGAAAATCATGGTTAAACCAACGGTTTTCTACGCTAGTGGTAAAAGGGCTGGGTATTTTTAATCCACCTTTAAAACTATAACTAGCAAAACTCCAAGCAGTACAAGTCAAAAATGTCCCATCCTCTAGTACTTGGCTTAAGCCATAACCATCTGCCATTATTTCTAAGAGGTGGGCTGTTTCCTGGTCACCATTCGAGGCCAAATGCTTAGCTAAAAACTGTATTTTTTCGACTAAACGGCGGTGATGATAATTCTCGAAAACATTATGGGCCGAGAAATCATCTCCCTTTCTAATTCCTAAAAGAGAGTTTTTGATTTTGGCATTAATATTTTTACGCTTAGAGGCGATATCCAAGAAGAGTTCCGAATAATCCTCGGCCAAGGCCAGCCGTCTAACTATATCAGTAAAATAGCGTAGCCTGGGGTACTTCCCACCTTTACCTGGGCTTAAGGGTTTAATAATTATACGCCCTGTGATGCGGTTAAAGCTCGATGTTTTCCCTTGGGACAAATTACCCCCGGCAGACATATCATCATTTAAAATGAGGGGCTTAATGTCTACCCAGGCGAAACTTTCAGGCTTTAAATTATCAACTAGCCAAATTAAATCTCTGTCAGTATAACTCCAGCTTTCCATAATATTAGCGTAGGTTACTGCATCGCGGGGATCCATTTCTTGGATTAAATCAGCCGGTTTATAATATCCCAAAGGGATCATAAGATTGACAGGGGGAAATCTTATCAGCATTTCCCGAAGCAAATCAGAATTGATAGTATACATTTTGGGTGTAGGCAAAAACTCAAATAATTTGGCCACAAATTCTTCCACACCCGCAACATTATTTAAATCACCAGGGAATATTTTTCCTAGTGTAGATTCCAACTGAGCCATAAAACCTTCCACTGCATTTACCACTTCTTGGGGTTGGGCATTAGGGGCTAGCTTGAGAGCTTGGACTGTAAATTCATTAAACTTATCCTCATAACGTTTACGCAAGTCCTTAAAAATATCATCGGTATTAACAATATGCTGGTCTTTACCCGTAATCTTTTTCGGCACTACAATTGGTTTGCCAGGCACATACTCCATGTATCCTAAGGGAATAATGGGGGGCTTAACTTGTTCCCTTTTTTCTATCCATTTTTCATTAAAAGTTCCTTTATGGGCCCAGAACTGATTGGTTAACCTATGTTTAACCCCTTCAAGCTTTCGGACTATGAGTTCATCCTTTTCTTCACTAGAACAAGTAGCTAAATCCTCTGCAAACTCATGCCTCCTTATGACATAAGATGCTACCCGCCCATTATATAGTGCTGTAAGCAGACCCAAAATTTCATGTTGGCTAAATTCTGTCCCAAAGGAATAATGCATTACTAGCTCTAGAAAAGCACTTACCCACAAATCATCACCCAGATAAAAAGCATCTGTCTTTAGGCCCAAAGCCTTTAATTCTTCCTTACAGCTTAGGCTGTCTACAATGGCCTGATTTTCCTCGATTCCTTTTCTAAAATTATTAATAAGCTCCTCAGCAGAATAATTAGTCGGATCAGATTCCTTAATTTCACTGCGAATAGAAATATCAGCAACGCGAACTACAAGTCGGTCTTGTAGCCAGGTAGCCCAGTCCCTTTTTATAGCTTCAAAAATAGTTATGGCATTTTCGTAGAAAATCTTATTACGCTTCTCCAACTTATGGGGGTTAATTATTCCGCCCATATTAACTTCACATATATTTTTATTCCAAACCAAGGCCCTAGTTAAAATCCAAAAATCAATACCATAACCTTGAATTGTATTGCCCCAAAATTTGGCTTCATGGGCTAATTCCTCGATAAAGTCATGGGATATGGCATATATCCCCCCTAAGGGATCACTAATTCTAGCACCATAAAAGGCTTCCAAAATAGGGGCTGCCATAATTTGTGTGATACTATCCGTAGCTAAATAGCGCCTTAGACTACCCACAACCAGATCATATTTACCTTGGATCGGAGTTAAAAGATTATCTAGCCAATTACTATCTATACCTGGTCCTTCGGAAGTAGCCATAGAGGGACTAAATAATAAAAGCTCCGCATCTACCCTTTTAGTAACTTCGATTATGGCCCTAATATTCATACCCCTACCGCTAATTTCCGCAGGCAATTGGAAAGAAATTTGGGGGTGCTTAAGATTCAAGTTTTTAATTTCACTTAGTAACTCCTGGGCATCTCCATCACCCACCGCCACAATTAACTGACGTCTACCTATCCAAGAGCCTAGGACTTCATCCATTGAAGTCAACAAGGCAGTTAAATTGCGGTTCTCCTTATTGAAGGGAATTCCTATAACTAAGTCATAATCACTATATTCCTTTAACAAAGGTTCCCATTCTGCAATAGCTTGATCAAACAAGGATTCCAACATTACTTGAGGCAAAATAATAATCCCCCTTTAACTTAATCTAATTTGTATCCTTACATAATTATGCTCAATTAAAGCTTAATATATTAGGATTAAATGATAATTAAAGGAGGATTATTAGTAATTTTTATAAATTGCTATAGCTTTTATAGCCCCCACTTATGTTTTTTACCTTAAAACCATTTTGCAGTAGAATTCTATTGGCAATGTAGCTGCGTTGTCCAGCCCGGCAATAGACAAGAATTTCCTTGTCTTTAGGAATTTCATCTAAACGACTACGCAATTCATCCAGGTGAATGTATTGGGCACCAGGTACTCGACCTTCTTCAGTTTGTTCCCCATCCCGAACATCAATTATATGGGCACCCCTAGCTACCAAATTCGGTACATCAGTCCAATGTACCACACTTACATCACCATTTAGCATATTACCTGCGACATAAGCCGCCATATTTACCGGGCCTTTCGCTGAAGAAAAAGGTGGAGCATAAGCCAGCTCTAGTTCTTGGATATCAAAGACATTAAGTCCCGCCCGAATACAGGTAGCCAAAACATCAATACGCTTATCCACCCCATCATAGCCAACAATTTGTGCACCCAGGACCTTACCTTCATCAGGGGTAAAAAGCAATTTTACCGTCATTTCGGTACTGCCCGGATAATATCTAGCATGTGATGGTGGATGAAGATGGCAGGCTAAATAATTAATTCCTAATTTTCGCAAATCCTTTTCATTTTTACCAGTATAGGCTACCGTCAAGCCCAGTACCCTTAATATACCTGTACACTGACTACCCTTATACTTTATATCCCGGCCGGCAATATTATTAGCTATAATCCAACCTTGGCGATTAGCAGGGCCAGCCATAGGTACCAAAGTATCTGCACCCGTAACGAAATCCTTGATTTGCACAGCATCACCAGCTGCATAGATGTAGGGATCAGAAGTTTTCAGATTATCGTCCACCCATATACCACCAGTTGTGCCTATGGTAAGACCCGCTTCCTCTGCCAGCCATACTTCAGGCTTGACCCCTGCCCCCAGTATAACTAATTCAGTTGGTATAGTTTCACCACTGGCCAAAATAACTTCTTCTGCCCGACTATGGCCTTCCAAAGCAATGGCTTTATCATTCAAAATAAGCTCAACATTCCTAATACCCAAATAATTATGAATTATTTTGCTCATTTCCAAATCCAGCCCATTAACAACTTGTGCACCAGCTTCTATTAAAATGGTTTGGATTTCTAAGTCTACCAGGATATCCAGCATCTCCATGCCGATGAATCCTCCCCCTAAAACAGTAGCCTTTTTTACCTTTTCGGATTTAATGTAATCCTTAATTTTATCACTATCCGGAATGTTTCTAACCCTAAAAACATTCTCCATATCAATCCCAGGAATCTCGGGAACATAGGGCTTGGCCCCTGGACATAAAACTAGGTAATCGTAACTTTCTAAATAACTTTCCCCCGTACCCAGATCTGTTACCCTAACCTTTTTTTCATCCCTTAGAATCTCCCTTACTTCGCTAAGAACCCTAATATCTAGATTAAATCTTTTCTCCATGTTCTCGGGGGTCTGTACTATTAAATCATCCCTTGCAGGTATGGTCCCGCTAATATAATAGGGTAGTCCACAATTAGCAAAGGATATATGCTCTCCCCTTTCAAACATAATAATCTGGGCATTTTCATCTAACCTTCTCAAACGAGTAGCTGTGCTCGCCCCTGCTGCTACTCCCCCAACAATAATAATTTTACGCATAAATATTCCCTAGCTGATATTCCACCAGCTAGACCCTCACCTCTTTCCCTAACAAATGTTGATGAAATTATAACATATCATTTCTAAAATACTTTTCTTATTAATTTTTCTAATTCTGGTATATCCTTTTCTACTACATTCCACACAATATTAATATCTACCCCCATATAATCATGAATTAAAACATCTCTTAAAGCAGCCATTTGCCTCCATGGTATATAAGGATATTTATTTCTATATTCCAGTGAAATCCTTTTAGTAGCCTCGCCAATTATTTCTAAATTACGAATAACTGCATCTTGTGTTTTTAAAGAATCTTTAAAGTGTTCTTTGCCTTCAGCAGTATATTCTTTGATTCGTTCAATACAATCCAAAATATGCACTAAATAAACTTTGTTGTCCTTCATAGCTGCACTGCCTCCCGAATTATCCTAGAAGCAATCATCTTATGCAGGGAATTCTCGGTAACGATATCCACTTCACTACCTAATAGATCTTCTAATTCCAATTTCATATTAATTAAATCAAAAAGGCTTCGCCCCTTGTCAAATTCCACTAGAAAGTCTATATCACTATTTCGTTTGGCTTCACCTTTAGATACCGAGCCAAACACCCTGACATTTTTAGCCCCATTTTTTTTAGCTATGGCCAAAATATTAACCTTTTGACTTTTCAATTCCTGTAAAGTGGTCATCTTAATCACCTCAAATTCGCAAAAAACTTTCTTTTTTTATTATACATATATTTGCAGAATGGACCAATCTAAATGCTACTCAACTTCCAGAATATCAAAGTCAATATCATTCAGTAAATCCCTTAGTTGTATTAATTCTTCCCTACTTAGGGTGATGCCTTTGCCTACCTTTTCATGCTCTGGTGCCCAGTCCCTGATATCTGCCTTAGGGGCACGCCCATTCCAGCTAACTACGTTAATCTGTTTCTGCCATCCCTTGGGACTTTCAGATAGACTCCAAAATCTCAAACTTAATATCCGCCATGATTAACCCCTCCCTTTTTACTAACACTGCTTATATTCCCCGCATTAAAGGCCCATAGCATATCCAAATTGGTAAATACATCGAAATTCATTAACAATTATTTTCAATTATTTCAATTTCCTTTGAAGTAAAATTGTATATTCCATATAAGATACGATCAATTTCTGCTTCCAAACTTGAAGTATTTGCGTTATTCTTTAAAAGTTTGATAGAGATAATCTTATCTACCTTTTCTACTAATTGTTTTTTCGAATCTAAATCAAAGTTTTTTAAAGGTAAATTATTAATCATATTTCTGGTAAAGTTTATCCCTTTATTGTAGCTTGAGGATGAATATCTTTGTTTTATATAATAAATCATAATCTTTGAATTTATAATAGCAAGTAGGAATTTCAATTCCCCTATATCATCGTTGGCTATCATCATTGTTGATTTTCCAGGAACAATTGTTCCTGTTCCATCAATGCAAGCATCTAGCAAGGTCAAACCTTTTATTATTATTTTAGGTTTAATGGATTTTTGTGCATAAGTATTTTTGAAAATATTGAAAAAGTCCCGTTTGTTTATAACTGGGAATTCATATTTTCCTTTTAAGTAGGTCATATTTTTGTTTCCCCATTTCGAGACATATTTTCCAATAGTACCTGTATTAATTATTTTCATATGCTGGATATTGAATTCATCTTCGCAGTTTAAGGAATATATTATTTCCTTTAGTTTATAGGCATCAGAAGTTGCACAGGCATTTTCACAACAATACCAAGTTTGCAAAGGTAACGAATCTCTTTCTATTTTTGTAATTACATCAATTGAATCGGAAAAAATAATATCTAGGGTAAAAGGTGAAATTAATATCTGTTTGGAAACATCCTTATCTTTCAGTATTTTTGAGTTGTTTAAGTTGAAAACTGCAATATTATCGCATGGTTGTTTAGAGACAACTGTTACAATGGAATCCACCAGTGCAGATTCAAATACATCTCTGCCAGCATTTAGTATAGATTTAATGTTTTTGATTATTCCAATCCTTAATTCATCCCCAAAAGATTTCGATATCCATTTATCGGGGGTTATAAATGAAAGTGTACCGTTCTCAGAAAGTAATTCAAAGCCAATTTCAAAAAAGGCTATATATATATCCCAGTTCCCCCTAGTGAATTTATAATTATTGGAAATATAAGTCCGTAATTCACCTAGACCAGTATTAACCATCATTTCCGAATCAATATACGGCGGATTCCCGATAACTATGTCGAAGCCACCTTTTTCTTTGAAGACTCTCGCAAATTCCATTTCCCAGATAAAGTATGGTCTGGTCTTTTCCTTAATTGATTCTTCATAACGTGCCAGGCCTTCTATATTATTATCTTGACGCAATTTATATCTGATTAACTCATGTCTAATCTCATCTATTTTTGTTTTTATTTCCCTTTCTTTGTCCTCATCTTCCTCTTCAAAATATCTATCCTGTAAGTCAAACATATTCTGTAATATTTCATCAGTATAATCTATTAAGAGGCTTAGTTGTTCAACTTTAGATATTGGGGCATTACCATTGCTTTTTGACTGGCCTGCTTCTCTATTAAGAATATTTTTATCAAATAATTTTATCCCTTCATATTCATCTATTAAGCTATTTCCCCACCTTAATATTCATATCTAGATTGGGCAGGGTATGGGGTTCTGGATTATCTTCGTTAATCTCTTGCTCTACTACCACCGATAGCCATAACCTTAACTTTGCTATGTCAACAGCACTAGGCTCGATATCAACGGCAAATATACTATTTTTAATAGTCTTGCGTTTATACTTATAGGGATCACGCCATTTTCTTATAAATTCTTCCCCATATCTCTCACCAAAATAGCCTTCCTTGTCCTTCCGGATAATGTATTCAGTAATATTATTACGGGCTTTTACGATTTCATTCAAGATTCCCAAAGGGAAAGCCCCCGAACCTACGGCTGGATCTGCTATTCTTACATTTTCCAAAGCATTATCAATCGCAACGATATTATCATAAATAGTTTGCCTTATCGTAAATTCTTTGCCATAGCCGACATCTTTCCGATTATCAGCATCTCTTATTATTTCCCCATAAAGGATAAATTCCTTCATATCTTCATAAGGCACCTCGGCTTCGTTAACTAAGTAATTAATTAGACTTTCTTGGCACATATAATGCACTATCTCCCTAGGAGTGTAATAAGCCCCCTTAGATTTTCTATCGCTAACGTCAAGGAGGTTTTCAAATATTTTTCCTAACATTTCGGGGTCAACCGCTACTTCCTTTTCTAGTGGTTCATCTTCATTGATGGTAAAATTAAAACGGTCGAATATATCTAGTATCCCGTCAGCTTCCCGTCCTTTTTCTTCTACATTGGAAAATAATTCGTTAGGTATGCTGAATTCCACATCCTTCCAATGGTAACCCTCTAAAGGCTCGAATAAACCCCCATTTAGGAAAGGGATTTTGCAGTTAAATCTTTTAAAATAATTATTTTTGCGTTTAGTATTTAAGGCTTCATAAAAAAACGGTTCTAAATAATCATTGAAAAAGTTTTTTTCGGTATTATTAACACAAAAGTCAAATATCTCCCGCACAAAGTTTTTTTCCCCACTACCCCAAGGCATTTCAAATTTAGTACCAATAAAACAGTCTGCTAAAAGACCAGCTTCATAATCATCTAAAGCTAATAATCCATTTCCAGAAAATACCCTGCTTTGGTTTTTAGTTTCCTTAAATACTTTATGTAAAACCTTTTTATGGGCATCATCTTGTTTGACATAAATATTATAAAATTCAGTTTTAGTTAAGGGTAGGTCTTTGGGGATTAGGCGGACACCCAGCCAGCCCTTCTTTTGTAGAAAATATAGAAATGCTAGTTGCCCCATTAGTTTTTTGGCAAATTGTTCCGCAAACTTTTCTACTTCCAATCCTAGTTTTTCACATTCACAAATGAAACCTGCATCTTTTTCTAGTCCCTCTTTTAAATTAAAATATTTTTCTTTATATTGATTGAAAAATTCTTTTGTAACCTTTTCTACACTAAAGGCTGTTTCGATTTCCTCTAAAGTAGGATTATAGGTATCATTCTCAAAAATAGTAAGTAGTTGTGCCTGGGCTGTATTATTAGGTTCATTTTTGCCTAATAAATATAAACAAGTCCTTTTTTATTGCGGGAATAAAGTCTGGATTAAAAGCCGCAATGGGATAGTGCTGAATAATATCCTGTTCAATTAGATCCGTAAGGCTATCACCATCCCCACTATCTATTAGGTCATATACATCAACTTTTTTGCTAATATAGACTTCACCCTATTCACACATAGCCAAAAACATTTCGTATGATTTTATAAAACGGTTTAAGCTTTTTTTGAAGGCTTCAAAACTGCTTTCTAATCTTTTTACTAAAATAGACTTCATAAATCCAGCTATGTTTTTCTGGGGTGCTACTAATGAAGCTATCTCTTTAGGTACTTCTTCTAAATAGGTTAAGGGAATATATCTAGCATAAGTCAAGTTACTGATGCTATCCATGGTGTGGTTAAACACCACTTCTACTTCATCGTCATAAGTATAGACTATTTTTTCGGGGTTCCCTAATTCGGGAAAGAAAAGTCCCTGCTTTTCTAAATCATCATAATAATATTGCGTAATTTAACTCCGGGTTCTTCTAATCATTACATTTCTAAGGACTTTATCCCGTATAATAGCCGAGTTATTTTTTAGTATTTTAACGTATTCTGGAGATCCCTTCTCATAGTTCTTTAGTTTACTGTCTAGGTATTTAAAAAAAGTTTCTAAATTCTTTTGGTTAGGAATAATGGTGCTATTATTTTTAGGTTGAAACAAATATATCTGGTGGGCAATATCGCTAGAAAAGTTGTTTTGAGGGGTAGCCGTTACCAAAATTACCTTTTTGTTGTAACAAATTTCATGTAGTTTTTGAAAACTTTCAGTTTTTTCGTTTCTAAACCGATGAGCCTCATCTATAAACACGTATTTGGTATTTTGCATTAGATCACTATCATTGATGATGCTATCCAACTTTCCCAAGGAAACCACTTTAGCTGCAACATCAAATTGTTGTAGGGTTCTTTCCCAGTAGTCTTTAAGTACTGGCGGACATATTACTAGCTTTCTACCCACTAAGCGTTGGGCTAACATGGCACTAATAAAAGTTTTACCTAGGCCTACTACATCAGCAATAAAAACTCCATTATAGGCATCTAATATTTTCTTGGCCTGGACTACAGCATCAGTCTGGTATTGGAGATTCATAAAACCATCAGGCAACATTTCTTCCCATATTTCATTTTTATCAATATTTATTTCTTCCTTGAAATATTCATACAGGGTTTTAAGGAATAATTCATAGGGTGTAATATCGTCCTTCAACCAGGTCTTTTCATGGATTGTTCTATATATTTATCTGTAATGTCAACAGACTTTTCCCATAATTCTTCAAACTTTTCCAGGGCAAATTCAACATCCCTGCTATCTTTAAGTTCTACGTTAAATTCTAGATTATCAACTAACCCAGCCTTAGAAAAGTTGCTAGAACCAGTAATAACTGAACCAAATTGGTCAGGTACTTTAGCCAAATCTTTCCTCATTATATATACTTTGGCATGGAGGGGCTCTTCGGGATATATCCTCATTTCTAATTTGCCGCTTTTGAGCCAGTCTATAAAAGTCTTGACACCTTCCTCCACCTGGAAGCTGTCTTCAGAGTTTTGCATTTCTAGAACTATATCTTCGGCAAATTCGTCCTTAACTTCCTTATGGGACATGGCAATAAGTAGCTGACCACACTGGGCATCCCCGATAATTTGTACTGTCCTTTTGTCTACATTAATCCCCACTAGAATCCTTATCTTTTCTATATTCTCCATAGCGGGATACATTAGATAAAACCCACTGGTCCTAAAATAACCTACTAATAAATCATAATATTTTGTGTTAGATTTCAATATTTTATTAAATCTATCATATAAATTACGTTCTGGTTCATTTGTAAAAAAGGTTAAATCGTTATGCAAATTAATCACCTCATGCAGTTAGTAAGAATACAATGCCTATTTAATCGGTTCTATTTTTATAAGCATAAATCCTGCACCACTACATCGGGTAACTACCTTACATTAGACCAATTCCTCCAATTTCCCCACCAGACGCCCGAAGTAATCTAGAGCATCTTGGACTGGTTCCGCTTTGGTTAGGTCTACCCCAGCTTTTTTTAGTACATTAAGAGGGTAATCTGAGCTGCCTGATTTTAAGAAATCAATATATCTATTAACCGCAGGCTCACCTTCCTTAATAATCTGCTCCTTTAAGGCGGTAGCAGCCGAAAAACCAGTGGCATACTTATAAACATAAAAGGCGGAATAGAAATGGGGAATTCTCATCCATTCGCTAGCTATCTTTTCATCTAATTCTATCCCTGCACCATAATAGAGTTCATTAAGTCCTTGATAGACTTCACTTAGGATTTCAGGAGTTAGGGCTTCCCCATTTTCAACTTTTTCATGTATAATCTTTTCAAATTCCGCGAACATAGTTTGGCGGTAAACCGTACCCCTAAACTGTTCCAAATAATGATTAATTAAATACATCTTTTCTTGGTCATTTTTAGCCTTATTTATCATATAGTCAATCAGTAAAGATTCAT
>CAZUSS010000047.1:0-12958 GCA_964623245.1 uncultured Syntrophomonadaceae bacterium | reverse complement strand
GGACTGCCGATATAATGGGATATTCCATTAATTGAGGCTTGGGCCCCTTTACCTGGTACAGCCACGAAATCAGTAATTTCATCCTCTTTACCATAATTGTTTTCATTATAGTCGATAATAGCTTGGGCAATGGGGTGTTCTGACCTACTTTCCATTAAAGCACTTAGCTCAACTAGTCGCTGTGCAGAAATTTCCAAAGGATGCACATCGGTTACCCTTGGTTTACCTTCAGTAAGAGTACCAGTTTTATCAAAAGCGATAGCCTTGATATTTCCTAGCTCCTCTAGATAAATTCCACCTTTTATTAAAATGCCATTTTTGGCCGCATTGCCAATGGCAGATACAATGGAAACTGGGGTGGAAATTACCAAGGCACAGGGGCAGGCTACCAGCAAGACAGCAAAAGCTTGGTATAACCATAAATCCTTAGGCTGTCCCAAAATTAGAGTAGGGATAAGAGCCACCATCAGGGCTAGAAATATTACAATAGGGGTATAAACGCTAGCAAATTTATCAATTAATTGCTGGGAAGGAGCTCTTTGCCCTTGTGCTTCTTCAACCATATTAATAATTTTGCTTAGGGTGGTATCCGAGCTTAATTTGTCAACCCTAATTTCTAAGGAACCATAATCGTTCATAGTGCCAGCATAGACTATACTGCCTTTTTCCTTAAAGACAGGGATAGATTCCCCCGTAATCGGAGCCTGGTTTACACTGGAATTACCAGCCAAAACTGTCCCATCCACAGATATAGTTTCCCCAGGTTTGACTATTACCATATCCCCGATTTCAAGTTCGGTAACTAATTTATCGATTATGCCATCACTGGTTATGACAGCAGCTTTTTTAGGAGTATTTTCGATTAAACCGCGAATAGATAAACGGGTTCTATCGAATGTATAGACCTGCAGGAAGTTGCCGGCCGCAAATAAAAACACTACAGCTAGGGCTTCCTCTAATTGTCCAATAAACATAGCTCCTAAGACGGCAATAGTCATAAGGGCATTCATGTCTAATTGTTTTACCTTGATCAAAGTAATAAAACCGTTCTTAGCTGGTAGTATAAGTCCTAATAAAATGCCCGTAACAAAAATCATAGTAATATATAATTTGTCAGTTTTTAAAAAAAGCATACTAAGTCCCACTATTAAGGCTAGGCCAGCGATAGTTGCAGGAACAAAATAAGGATTTTCCAAAATTAATTCCTTGGGGCTAGTCCTTAATAAGCTGGCAAAATCAGATGGATCATCTAGCCTATTTATGGAATAACCTAATTTACGGACCTCACTTAAAACTTGATCTGGTTGGAAAATATCCGGCTCCGAGATTACCTTGAGCATACCATTTGTAAATATTAAGTTAGCTTCAATTACCCCCGGTAATTGTTCCACAGCTTTTTCAATGGAAGCTGAGCAGGAAGGTCAATCAAAGCCTGAAACCATGAATGTCGTCGTATTTATTGCTATATCCTGAGCTAGCATATTAATCCCTCCTTATTCATTAACATGTTCAAGTCCTTGGTTAATCAAAGTCTTAACATGTTCATCATCAAGTGAATAGTACAAAACCTTGCCTTCTCTCCTGAATTTTACGAGTTTATGAGTCCTTAATAATCTTAAATGATGGGATACCGAGGATTCAGAGGCATTAATAACCGCTGCAATATCACAGACACATAATTCTTGTAAGATCAAGCTATAGATTATCTTAACCCTAGTATTATCACCTAAAATTTTAAAAATATTAGCTAATGATTGCGCAGTATCTTCGCTGAGCATATCTTTTTGGGCTAATTCAACTTGTTCAGGATGAATACAATGCACTTCGCATTTGTCAATAGTGTTAGGCAAGAAAACTACCTCCTAAAATGAAATAAACATATGAACAGCTGTTCATATGTTTATAGTAAGTGGGACTGAAGGTTTTGTCAATTAAATTAGGAGGTTTTTTCTATGGAATCATATTCATTTTCTTGATAACCTATCATTATAGTGTCCGCCAAGATTAAAGAAAGGGCGGATTCAGCACCTTGATTTAGATTTAAACCTTTGGCAGTTAGGGCATCGAAACAGCCCCCAGTATCGCTATCATACAAAGATAGACCATGAATGTTTTTGCCCCTATACCACTTATAAGCCACAAGGGATAATTCTAAATATTCCATTTCCCCCGTAACTTGATAGGCCTCCATACAAGCGGAGATAATCGAAGCCGCATCTACGGGTTGCTGATCGAATAGGGGTAATTTATGATTCTTTACATACCAGCCTTGATTGCCTACGATATTAAGATAACCATGGCGAAAAAGCAGATCATTTAAAAAATTAAGGGAATTTTGCCCTACTTTTAAAGCCCTTTTACTAGCTGAAATACTGTAATAACTAAACATTGCTTGGGGTAAAATCCCGTTGCAATAAGTTAAATAATTTTCAAACCAAAACCAGTTTCTATCCTTATTTTTATGGTACAAATCAATTAGTTTAGCAGCTAATTCCCGACTAATTAACTCATATTCTTTATGGTGCTTATAATTGGGGTGTTTGCATAGGGCTATCAAAGCATAGGCTATACCCCGAGGGGAATTAAAAGCTTTTACCTGCCTAATTTGGCTTTCAAAAAGGCTGGAACAGATAGCCGAAATATCTGGCCAATTAGAATTAGTGCCTAAACTGCAAGCTAAAAGTCCCCGACCAATACTATCCGGGGAATTAAAGTGGGAAGTATAAACCCCATCTACCAATAGGTTAGACCAGGAGCCATCTGCTTGTTCAGCTTTTTGCAACCATGTGGCATAGGTTAGGGCACTTAAATAACCATTAGGTTTATCCAGGGCTATTATTAAGGCCCTGGCATTATCGTCTAAGGTATACCCGCTGTTGGGGTTAGGAGTGTTGCCAATCGAAAACTGCAACATTCCTATCATGTCGGTCATCTTTACTAGGTGTCTATAATCTGGCATATTTTAAAAGATCTTCCTCCTCTATATCATTAACCATCCCATTAATTATATGGCTGTATTTTTTGCCAATATTAGGCCAACTCCAATTTTTACCGAGATGGTAAGCATTGTTTTGTAAGGTAGTTTTTAAATTTTTGTCCGCCAAAACTGAATTAATTAGTCGAGCTAGTATTTTGGGATCAGCTTTGGTGGCTAACAAGCCCCGATTATTTTTCAGCATTTCTGTGGCATAAGCATAAGCGGTTGACACTATAGCTCTACCGCAGCCTATGGCAAAGGTTAAGGTGCCGCTAACAGCTTGTTCCATATTGGGATAGGGACTTAAATAGACATCAGTTAAATAAAGGTATTCTCCTACTTCTGCATCGGTCAAGAATTTATTTACAAATTTAATATGGTCATTCAGATTTAATTCATTAATAAGTTTAATAAGCATTTCCCGGTACTTTTCACCCTCAAATTTTTTCAACATAGGGTGGGTTTGGCCTAGAATAAGAAATAATGCATCGGGGTGCGCTTTAACTACATCGACCATAGCTTTAATTCCCAGTTCCAAACCCTTACCGGGACCAATTAAACCAAAGGTGCTGATTACCTGTCTGCCTAATAAATTATATTTCTTTTTTAATTCTAGACTAGGTTGGGGGAGGAAGTGGGGAACCCCATGACCAATGATTTTTATTTTATTTTTATCTACTTTGTAGACTTCGTTTAATAGTATAGTGGCTCGTTCTGTCATGGCTATTACTTTGCTAGCATACTTGCATAATTTATGCAGGACATTTCTTTGTTCTCCAAAGGGTTGAGCTAGCACTGTGTGAGTTATAACCAAAAATGGTTTTTCTAATCTAGAGGCAAAATCTATTATATAGTTACCATTACTTCCCCCGAAAATACCATATTCATGTTGTATAATTACTGCATCAATATCGGACTGGGAGTTAACGAAATTAGCTGCATTTATATAATCGTTCTTTATATTTTGCTCTATGTTAAACTTAACTTCCTTTCCATATTCATAACTATAACTATCATCCGATATAGCAATAACATCGACTTCTACATTATTGACTAAAAGGCTGTGGCGTAAATCATTAGAAAAAGTGGCTATGCCACATTGTTTAGGTAGATAGGTACCTAAATTGATAACTTTCATCTGGGTCACTCCTTTTGAAAACTAAAAATTGACTTTCTTATATCTTCCCTTAATAGAGATTAATCTATACTTGCAGGCTAATGATGGCTTAATATTGCTGGGGTAAGCATCCTAAGCCTATGCTTCTCTTGCCTTTGAGATTCATAATTTTATCACCCTAGGGCCTAGCTAGGGGATCTTTCTTTTGTCACAGTGCAAATAAAACTTTTTAATGTTTAGTGATAATGGGGGACTATGACCCTAAATCCTTATAGTCCGCCATTATCCCTGTTCCCAAGGCACACCTAGATCAGATAGGGCCCCACCCAATTCTTTTTTGATACCTTCTAAGGCTGCTGGGCTATTACCCTCACATCTGACGATTATTTCCGGGCCGGTATTAGAGGCCCTAACTAAGCCCCAACCATCGGGAAAAATTATCCTAGCCCCGTCTATGTCGATAATTTCATAATGATTTTTAAAATGCTTAAGTATTTCCTTTACTATATTGAACTTTTCCTCATCACTACTCTTAATTCGAATTTCTGGGGTTGAGTAGTAACGTGGTATATCGGACAAGAGCTGGTTAAGGGTCAAATCCTGCTGGGAAAGTAAAGCCAAAAGCCTAGCTCCTGCATACAGGGCATCATCATAGCCATAATATTCGTCGGCAAAAAACATATGACCTGACATTTCACCGGTGAAAACTGCATTTAGTTCCTTCATTTTTGCTTTGATTAGAGAGTGGCCAGTTTTATACATGACTGGCTCCCCCCCCAATCGAGTAATTTCATCGATCAGAGTCTGGGAGCATTTTACTTCTACTATGGCTTTGGTTCCTGGGTATCGGGGCAGGATATCCCGCCAAAATAATATCATGAGCATATCACCAAAAAGCAGATTACCTTGATCATCAACTACACCGATTCGGTCTCCATCCCCATCAATGCCAATACCCAGGTGGGCCCCCTGCTTTTTTACTTCCCGGATTAAATCCTGCATATTATTAGGATTGACGGGGTCTGGATGGTGATGGGGGAAATTAGGGTCGGATTCACAATATAATTCAATTACTTGACAACCGAGGGTACGGAATACCTGGGGGGCAAAAAGGGAGGCAGTACCATTGCCACAATCGACTACAACCCGCTGATGGTTAGGCCCCATGGTAATCTTTTCCCTTATCATTTCTAAATAAGCTGGAAAGATATCTACATCTCGCAGAGTGCCGGGTTCCCCAGTGATAAAATCCCTTCTATCAACCATTGCAGCTAACTTTTGAATTTGGTCACCGTAGATAGTCGAATCACCCAAAAGCAATTTGAGCCCGTTATATTCCTTAGGATTATGACTAGCGGTAATCATAATCCCTGCCCTTATATTCAGGTGGTGGGCAGCAAAATAAAAAAGGGGAGTTACTAGCTCACCTAAGTTGACCACATTTAAGCCTGAGTTTTGAGCAGCCTTTATAGCTAAATTAAGAAACCTTGGGGAAGAAGTGCGATTATCGTGTCCAATCAATATGGTCTGCTCTCCATTTCCTTTTGCATAGGCTGCAAAGGCCCGACAAATATCGGACATTAAATCATCCGTTATTTCCTGGCCAACAACTCCCCTAATATCATATTTGCGAAAA
This sequence comes from uncultured Syntrophomonadaceae bacterium, assembly GCA_964623245.1. Taxonomy (GTDB): domain Bacteria; phylum Bacillota; class Syntrophomonadia; order Syntrophomonadales; family Syntrophomonadaceae; genus JAAYRQ01. The sequence continues at coordinate 7,228 of CAZUSS010000047.1, read as the reverse complement.
ATATGTTTAATAAAAAACCCTCCTTAATGATGCTATATTAAATCTTCGCGATCCTGCTTTTGTAAAATATCTACGATATGTCGGAAATCCTGGCAGCGGTCCCGGTCTGCAACGAAAATTACATCATCTGTTTCTACTATTAAAAGATTTTCCAAACCAAATGTGACTATGCTTTTATCCGCTTGCCTAATTACACAATTATTACTTTCAATCGGTACTATATCCATGCCATTACAGATATTATTAAAATCATCTAAAGGGTGTAATTCAGTTAAAGCATTCCAAGAGCCTAAATCACACCAACCAAAATCTGCGCTTACCACCGCAATTCGTTGGGATTTTTCTGCAATTCCATAATCTAGGCTAATGTTAGGCAAGGCATGATAGGAATTAAGGTATTCCTCATGCCCAAGTAAGAGTTTTTCATAGATATCAGGCAGATAATTCTTGAATTCCTCCATCAAAGTAGCGGTTTTGCCAATATAAATACCCGAATTCCACATATGATTACCAGAAGAAAGATAATCAGTGGCAGTATCTAAATCTGGTTTTTCATAAAATGAACTCGCATGATAAACATCAGGTATTTCTCCAACTTCATAGCGGGTTTTTTCTATATAGCCATAGCCAGTTTCGGGGCGATTGGGCCGAATACCAATAGTAGCCAAATGTCCCTCAGCAGCGGCCAAACAAGCCCGGCTAATACTATCCTTAAATGCCTCAACATTTAAAACGTGGTGGTCAGCAGGAAAAATGCCCATAGTTTCCTGGGGATATTTTTCATGATACAAAGAAAGGGCCAAACCGACCGCAGGGGCAGTATTTTTCCCCTCTGGTTCGCTTAAAATATCAATATTATGGGCATCAGTGCGTTTATGAACTAATTTTTGGATGGAGGGGACCAAATCATCACTAGTAATTATGGCGATACGGCTAGTACCTGCAGCATTAAGCCGATCTATAGTGTGATCCAACATGGAACGATCTGCGACAAACTTACATAGTTGTTTGGGCTGTTTCCTACGACTTTCTGGCCACAATCTAAGTCCCCTGCCACCAGCTAAAATAATTGCAATCATAAGATAACCTCCGTACTTACCTAACAATTAGGATATGCCAATTTCAAAAAAAATATGCGAAGATTAAGAAGGAGGGCAATTTTTGAATAAATATATACTTTTGCCGTGAAATTATTAATAGATAAGATTAAAAAGTAATAGGGGGTAAAGTTGACCCTAGCCCAAAGGATAAAGGAAGTGTTAAAAGGTGAATCAAGACCTAAAAAGTCAGTCTACTTAGCAAATGGGCCTTGTAATTGGTCGGGTTTAGGGCCATAAAACTGATGGTAAGTACATTCAATCCTGCCATTGAAAAGCTTTCGCCTTCTATCGCTCCTGCGTCCAAAAAACTTGGTAAATTGGGGATGGGCAGTAATAATATAAAAAGACCAAGTATCCAGGCGACTAAAGGCAAGAGCCATTTTTGCATAGAGCCTTTCTACTTCTTCCCCTTTCAATAAGCGTTCCCCGTAGGGAGGATTGCAGATTAAGTAGCCATATTTATAGCGAGAGTTCAGCTTGCTTATATCTTGGACTTGGAAAGAAATTAGCTTGTCAACCCCAGCCAGCTTAGCATGATACCTGGCTAGTGAAATAACTTCTGGGTCTATATCATAACCGAAGATACCAAGTTCCTGGGCTCTATCTATTGAATCATAGGCTTCTTCGCGGGCATTTTGCCAAATGCTTTTAGTAAAATTAGGCCATTTTTCCGCAGCAAAATCACGCCCTAAACCAGGGGCTATATTACGTCCTATTAAAGCGGCCTCAATAGGAATGGTACCTGAACCACATAAGGGATCAATAAAAGCCCGATCAGGACGCCAGCGGCTAATATTTATCAGGGCAGCAGCCAGGGTTTCCTTTAAGGGAGCCTCAACACTTAATTGGCGATATCCACGTTTATGTAAACCTACTCCACTAGTATCAATGGTCAGTGTAGCCACATCATCTAGCAAGGCAACTTCAATGGGGTATCTAACCCCAGTTTCTGCAAACCAGTTCAACTTATACTTTTCCTTCATTTTTTCTACGATAGCTTTTTTTGTTATGGCCTGGCAATCGGGAACACTAAAAAGCTTAGACTTTATAGATTTGCCAGCTACGGGAAAATCAGCATCTACAGGTAAGATATCAGGCCAAGGTAGGGCCTTGGTATTCTCAAAAAGTTCATCAAAGGTCACAGCCTTGAATTGTCCCACCTTTATTAATACGCGTTCAGCAGAGCGTAGCCATAAATTACAGCGGGGGATAGCTTCATATCCTGCTGTAAAGCCTATTTGCCCATTGCTAGTTTGTAAATCTTTATAGCCTAATTCTTTTAGCTCATAAGCCACTACAGCCTCCAAGCCAAAAGCACAAGTAATAATAATATTGATTTTAATAAGTTAAACCTCCTCGGCTTTTAAGCCAGAATCGTCATGGGGAAATCCCCTGGTTTCTAAGCCTTTTAAATAATTTAACAGAATCACAAAGGTGAGGGCAATCGAAATAAAGTCAGATAAGGGGAAGGATAAGAATACCCCGCGTAAACCTAAAAACTTAGGTAAAATAAAGAGAGCCGGCAGGAGCAGAATCACTTGCCTCAAAAGGGATAACCACATGGCAGTAAAGCCCTTTCCGACTGCCTGGAAAGTATTGGACATTATAATGGATGGCCCCACAAAGGGTAGTAAAATGGAAATATTGCGCATGCAGATAATTCCTACTTCGATTAGGTCGGGATCCTTATTAAAAATCATGATAACCTGGGCAGGGATCAATTGGAAAGATAAAAAACCTAAAAACATTATCGAAAAAGCTACAATAGCTGCCTTTTTAATAGTTTCCTTCATGCGGTCTAACCTTTTAGCCCCATAAGCAAAACCTACAATAGGTATAAGACCCTGGGTTAGACCCATAATGGGCATGAAAATAAGGGATTGGACATTAAAGTAAACACCCATAGCCCCTATTGCCCGGTAACCATAACCACCTAAAATCTTATTAAGTACCACCATAATTCCACCGTTAATAAACTGCATAATCATAGAAGGAAATCCTACCCGATATATTTCAGCGATTATGGGTAGTCTAAAAGCAAACTTTCTTAAAGAAATAAGCAAATCACTTTCGTTACTTAAAAAGAGGTACTTAAAATTAATGTAACAGCTTAAAAATTCCGCGAAAACCGTCGCAATAGCAGCACCCTTGATTCCAAGTTCGGGAAAGGGACCAATGCCAAAAATAAGAAAGGGGTCTAGAACCATATTGGTAACGGCTCCCACAATCATTGATTTCATGGGTACACCTGAATTACCTTCCGCTTGGATGATAGAACCTGTCATTACGGCAAAATAAAGGAAAATACTACCTATTAAAACAATGACAATATAATCCTTACTAAGTTGGAAGACTTCAGGGATAGCCCCGAATATATGTAAGATTGCATCTATATTGGGCAAAAACACCAGCGGGACTAATATGCCGTATAAGGCTATCAACAATAAGCCGTGTTCCGCTACATTATTAGCTTCATCTAATTTATTTTCCCCCAGCCGGCGAGAAATAAGTGAAGTTAGTCCGATGCCGGTTCCACTAGCAATGGCAATTAGAATTATAAAAATGGGAAAAACTATGGTTAAGGCAGCTATACCTTCCCCAGCCCCAATTTTACCTACCCAAAATATATCTACTACATTATATAAGGCCTGGACAGTCATACCTATCATAGCGGGTAGGGATAAAGTTAGTAATAAACCAGTTATTTTATCTTGGCCTAAGTCACCTCGAAGACGCATAATACCCTCCATAAATCAAAAAAGTAACCTTTAACAATATACTAATTTAATTTTTATAAAACAAGTTTATACGACATTGCCAGAAAGCTTTTTCGAAAAGTTTTTACAAATCTTGTGCACTTTATCCGCTTGATATTATTTCAATAGCATAATGTCTGCAACTAAAGGGGCAAAAGCTTTTATTTAACCTGGAATAATATTTTCCCATTTATAGTTCATTTGAACCATGTCTTCCAAACAATAGCTTGCTAAAATAAAAATTAGTAAAATATAAGTTTTTTCAAATAAAGCTAAAAAGGGGAGGGATACAGGTTAATGTAGAGTAGTAGGAATCGGAAGTGTAATGGAATTTCAAACCAGGAAAGGTCAGTGTTATCACAAACACGGGGACGGTTCTCCGTTTGACAGCTAAAAACCCCTATATGAAGGGATTTCACTCCTTCTTATATGGGGTTTTTATGCTAATTTCATGAAGCCCTATGTTTGTTTTTTTCCGCTTTCTCTCGGGTATTTTTATCTAAAATTGTTTTTCTGAGCCGCAAGGATTTAGGGGTTACCTCTAAAAGCTCATCATCAGTAATAAATTCCAAGCAATTTTCTAAAGACATAGTAATGGGAGGAACTAAACGCAAGGCATCATCAGAACCCGAGGCCCTAGTATTAGTAAGTTGCTTTTTCCTGCATACATTGACTGTGATGTCACTAGATTTAGCATTTTCCCCGACGATCATACCTGCATAAACCTCTGTGCCGGGGGAAATAAACAAGGCACCTCTTTCCTGGGCCCCATGCAAGCCATAGGCTATTGCTGTACCAGTTTCATGGGCCACTATTGACCCCCTAGTCCTGATGTTAATATCTCCTCTATATTCTGCATAGCCAGCAAAGGTGTGGTTCATAATGCCGTTGCCCCTTGTCTCGGTTAGGAATTCAGCCCTATAACCTATTAAACCTCGAGCAGGGATGAGAAATTCTAATTTAGTGATATTGGCAGATAAATTAAACATGTTGATTAATTCACCCTTGCGTTTACCACAATTTTCAATAACTGTACCAAGATACTCATCGGGTACCTCAATGAAAAGGTTTTCCAAGGGTTCAAGCAGGGTATCGTTTTCATTTTTAAAAATAACTTCAGGTCTAGTCACTGCAAATTCGTAACCTTCACGGCGCATAGTTTCAATTAATATTGACAAGTGTAATTCACCCCGCCCCGAGACTTTGAAAGAATCAGGACTGAGCTCCTCAATTTTCAAAGATACATCTGTTAATAATTCTTTGGTAAGTCTATCCTTCAAGTGTCGGCTGGTTATATAAGTGCCTTCTAGTCCAGCCATAGGACTATCATTTACAATAAAATTCATAGAAATAGTAGGCTGGTCAATATTTACAAAAGGGACTGGCTTAATATTATCAGGTGAACAAATAGTATCACCAATATAAATATCGTCGATACCCGAAATAGCAATAATATCTCCACAATATGCAGTATCAACTTCAACTTTTCTTAAACCAGTAAAAACATATAGGTTACTTACTTTTACCTTGGTTTCTTTATCGTTTGAATTACATAAGACTACTTCCTGTCCTTTGTTTATAGATCCTTCATATATCTTACCAATACCAATCCGACCTACATAATTATCGTAATCTAATGACGAAATTATTACTTGGATGTCATTATTAGCGCTACCAGTTGGTGAGGGGATATAAGTCAAAATCGCCTCTAATAGAGGTTCCATATTATTGGAGATAGCATCAGGCTCAGCTTTGGCATAGCCTTCCTTGGCGGAGGCATAGACAATCGGAAAATCCAGTTGGCTATCATCTGCATCTAATTCAATAAATAAATCCAAAACCTCATCTATTACCTCAGTAGCCCTTGCATCAGGCCTATCGATTTTATTAACCACAACTAAAGGTTTGAGTCCAGCATCTAAAGCTTTTTGCAATACAAAACGGGTCTGGGGCATTGGCCCTTCGAAGGCATCTACAAGTAATAATACCCCATCAACCATCTTGACGATTCTTTCCACCTCACCACCAAAATCAGCGTGACCAGGGGTATCTACTATATTAATTTTAGTATCGTTATAAATTACGCTGGTATTTTTAGATAAGATAGTAATACCACGTTCTCTTTCTAAATCGCTACTATCTAAAACCCTATCAGGTATGACTTGGTTATCTCTGAAATTACCGCATTGTTTTAGTATTTTATCGACTAAGGTCGTTTTCCCATGATCGACATGGGCAATTATAGCTATATTTTTAATTTTTGGGGAAGACATTTTATTTCCTTCTTTCTGAAAGTGTCGTAAACCTATAACATTGAAATTATAGCAAGGTATTGAAGGGATTACAATTATTAAATAGAAAAGAAAGGGTCTATATGAATAACCATAAGCTGAATGCCATAACCAGCATACCTACCATCATGCCGTATATAGCCAGGTGGTGTTCTCCATATGCCCTAGCAGCAGGGAGCAATTCATCGAGAGAAATAAATACCATGATTCCAGCGATTCCCGCGAATATAATGCCGAAGATAGTATCATTCATAAAGGGCATAAGGATTAAATAGCCGACAAGGGCACCTAGGGGTTCTGCTAGGCCAGAGGCAAAGGAATAAAAGAAGGCCTTTTGGCGGCTTCCAGTTGCATAATAAATAGGGGTTGAAACAGCTATACCTTCAGGTATGTTGTGGATAGCTATGGCAACAACAATAGGGATGGCTAAAGACGGGGATTGTAGTGCTGCAACAAAAGTAGCTATACCCTCGGGGAAATTGTGAATTGTAATGGCTAATGCCATAAAAATGCCAGTCCGCATAAGATGGGGGTTGTTATTAAGACAGTCGGGGTAGTCGGGGCTTGCCTCGTGGCATTCATGTGGGTTAGTATCACTTGGAACTAGAAAGTCAATTATTCCGATTAAAAGCATGCCCCCAAAAAAACTAATTATAGTGATAAGGATGCCAGTTTTTTCGCCATAACAAAAAGATAGCAAGCTTTGGGCCTCAGAAAAGATTTCAATCATCGAAACATAAATCATAACACCTGCAGAAAAACCCAAACTAGCAGACAAGAACCTGGTATTGGTTTTTTTAGCAAAAAAGGCTATAGCACTCCCAAAACCTGTTGAAAGACCAGCTAATAAAGTTAAAAGAAATGCTAGCCCCACATTACCTGACAAACTATTTTATCCCCCAAGCAAATATTAATTGTAGCTTGTAATTAACATTAAAAATATTTGTTTCATTATATGATATGGGATATTTAAAATCTATATAATTAATTTAAAAACAAATGAAATTAAGTGTTGACTTTTAACCTGAGCGATGATATTATAATTTTTGCACCGCACGAAGGTGAGGTAGCAAAAGCTCTT
>CAZUSS010000046.1:0-13307 GCA_964623245.1 uncultured Syntrophomonadaceae bacterium | reverse complement strand
TATGGACACTGTGTCACGCTTGACTATAGTGTGGCACAGTGATTAATTACGTTATTGGGGAAGGATTTATCCATGTTTTCGTGTAAATGCTTATTCGGTTAATATAAATTTTGGAGTAATATTCAGTATATCCTTCCCCAATCTTTAATAATGAGGGGATTTTTTTACCCTGCTTTTCCTTAAACTTTCCGAATTCAAATTAAGCTTATATGATACATACCCCATAGAGTTATGAATTTGATGTATTACGCATAGCTGGATTTCCCTTATAGAAAATACGGTATTAATTGCCACTAAAAACCCTAAAAGTCCTCCTTTACAGACTATTAAGATGTCTTCTACCCGCCCTGGCCAGGTAAACAGTCTCCTCATAAATTACCCTTACGCTTTTATTTAATTTTTGCTAAAGGCATGACATCAATTTTATGGGGCTTACCCCCACTTCAAATACCTGTTGCATTTTTTACCCCCAAGAATGTTTAAAAACTACATAAAGCTAATTTAATTTGATTTTTATTTGCTGCTTATTCTAGCATTATTTTTGTGGGTAGATTGTTCAGTTTGATTTTTTTAGGCGCTTTTAGATAAGAGGATTTCGAGAGGGAACAGAATAGAAAACCTTGATGGAAAATCGGTAATGTCCAGGTTTCTAAAAAAATTAGAACTGCTTAGTTATTAAAGGGGGGTAATCTTTTTCTTGAAAACCCAAAGTAACTTGACGCAATCGTGCTCCACATCCTATTTGTCAGATACACAAAAGTTAGGTAAAATAATAATTAAAGCGTGTAAGCATATAAACGGTGGAAGCTAAACATGGATACTCCCTATGAAATTAATAAACTTATTTTAGGAGGATGAAAACAATGCCAAGGATAATATACCTTTTCTTGTTTTAGTGAATTTTTTCTCATATGAACATCATACTTGCCCTTATTAAGTGAATGCGTGATTCGTCCAGGGATTCACGGAGCACAGACGTAAACGCCCATTGTAACTTTATAAAGGAGTTTGATTGCAATGAAAGAACGTGAAATGTATTCAATTGGAGAAACATCTGAACTAACGGGTATGTCAGCTAAAACACTACGATACTATGATTCCCTTAATCTGATTATTCCAGAATTTCGTAATTCAAAAAACAACTACAGATATTACAGCAAAAATCAGGTTGCTACACTAGTTGCAATCCAACGCTTACGAAATATGGGTTGTGGAATAAAATTACTTCGCGCAGTGGTCGATGATAATAGCCTTTATTCCCTGTATAAACAGATGACTTTTCGAATGGCCGAGCTGGAAGAAGAAATCAATGAGCGCCAAGCCATTATAAATGAAAATATTAAATTCATGAAATATTTAGAGGAAGCCGTGCAGTTTCAAAAGGAACACACTGTTTCCTACTCGGAAAAGCCCCGTCTGATCAACCCTAAAATTGAGGAAATTCCAAAATCGTACCTCTTTTGTCAACAGCGCGTGATGCCTAACTATAACGTAACGGAAACTTCGGTCAACTTTCGGGCAAACTTGTACAAGGAGTGCCATGCGTCAGGTGCCAATATTATCGGGCCTGAAGTAACCACGTATTACACAAGGGATTTACTAGGCCAGTTTGTCATGAGGGATTGTCTGATTCAAATGGGCATCACAGTGGAGAACGAACCCAACTGCGAAAATATTCGGGAATTTGGTGGTTTTACTGCCGCAACTGCTATTCATATGGGTACGCATGATAACATGGTCAACACACACATTCTATTGAGCGAATGGATCAACCGAAGTGGCTACGAAATAAATGGTAATGTCTCCGAGGAATTTTTAATCTCTCCCTTATACAGTTTGAAACCTGAAAACCAAATTATAAAAGTCATCATACCCGTAAAGAATTTAGAAACTGCATCAGAAGACGCGTAAATAGTATATAAATACAACTCCTCTGGTAATAACTAGGACATAAACAATTTTACCAAAAAGGTTTTACGACATGAATATTGCTAAAGCAGTAATTAGAACTTATGTGGGTGAAGAAAAATTCACTAGCACCAATGACATCCTAGTCAGCTTAAAAGGACTGTTCAAGGTAAGCCTTAAAAGGATTACACCTGCCAGCTAAATAACAGTGAGTATCCATATTTCTTGAAGCCTTGGGCCAGCTTGATGCAGAGCAACGCTGAAAGCTAATGCCCCAGGCTTCTTTTCCTTTCATTTTCCTTTTTCATAAAAAAGTTTAGAAATTTATTGCGGTCAATATCCCGAGTTTCCTTATCCTTATTTATGTTCACCCTATCTATAATGGTAAAAGCATCTGGAACCACTAGAATATATTACCCCATCTTCCCAATTCCAGATCCTAGGGCGAAATAAGCAATTCTTGGGCCCTTGTATTATCCGCAATATACAGGTCCAATTTATCACCTAATAAATTAATATTTTTAGAGGTTAAATATCTAAACCACCCCTTGTAATCCCAGAAAAACAAAAAAAGGGGCTAGTGCCCCTTTCCTACTATGTCTAAGCTTACTTATCTCTAATAGACTTTAGCCCCTAGACTATTTAGTTTTTCCTTTATGTTCTCATATCCCCTAAAGATATGGATGGCGTTTTCTATGGTGGTTTCGCCCTCCGCAGCTAGTGCTGATAAGATGAGGGCCGCACCTGCCCGCAGGTCGGTGGCTTTAACTGTGGTGCCATAGAGGTGTTTTACCCCTTCGACTACGGCGGTATGTCCTTCGACCTTGATTTTGGCTCCCATTCTTTTTAATTCATCTACTATCTGGAAACGGTTTTCAAATACATTTTCTACTATCACACTAGCCCCATCTGCTAAGCAGAGTAAGGACATCATCTGGGATTGCATATCAGTAGGAAACCCGGGATAAGGCAAGGTTTTTATATCAATAGGCTCAATTCTCGGTCCAGCCTTGACAATTATCCCCTTATCTGTATTTTCTACTATGGCCCCCGTCTCTTGCAACTTAGCTATAATCGGATGTAGGTGGGTGGGGATTACATTTTCTATTAATACTTCCCCCTTAGTAATAGCAGCAGCTATCATGAAGGTACCTGCCTCTATGCGATCGGGGATAATACTATAACGGCCACCTTTTAGTTCACCAACTCCCTCTATCCTAATTATATCGGTACCAGCACCCCTTATTTTAGCCCCCATTGAATTAAGGAAGTTAGCTAGATCAACTATTTCGGGTTCCTTAGCTGAATTTTCTATAATGGTCGTACCCGGTGTCTTGGCTGCCATCATTATAATATTCTCGGTAGCCCCAACACTAGGGAAATCTAAATAAACACTAGCCCCTACTGGATTCTTAGCCTGGGCGTAAATATAACCATGTTCTATCAGGATGTCTGAACCTAATGCTTGGATGCCCTTTATGTGCAGGTCCATGGGACGTGAGCCTATGTCACAGCCACCAGGTAATGATATGGTAGCCTCCCGTTGTCTACCCAGCATAGCCCCTAAAAATAAGTTGGAAGCCCTAAGCATTTTCGCTAAGTCATAAGAAGTCTTGGTTTCTATTGCCCCTGTGGGGGGTTTAATGGCTAGACTGCCATCAGATTGCCAGACAGTTGCAACCCCAATATCATTTAATATTTGCATCATTATTTCTACATCTCGGATGCGGGGTAGGTTATCTAAAATAACTTCTCCATCTGCCAGAATACTAGCTGCCATCAATACTAGACCAGCATTTTTGGCTCCACTAACCCGCACCTTACCTTCGAGGGAATGTCCCCCTTCAATTTTCAATATACTTAGCAAAATACACACCTCTCGCCTTAATTGTTATTTTCTAGTGTTGCATAAAATCCATTGACAAATGTATCATATTTTACTAACAAAGATTTTTCTATAGCTTGGGACATATTATTACCTTGGCCTAAATGTTCTAAAATTGTAAATATCCTATCCTCACCATAATTATCCACTATATATTCTACTATTTGCAAGGACTGCCAATAAGCAATTGATTGATCAAGCTTATCAAAATTTTTTTCCAATTCACTGAATTTATAATAGGCTATCGGCTGCCCATTTGCAAAAGGATTCGCAAACTGAAAGCCTGTAATTTTCTTTTCCACATATTGGGCAATCCCTTCCGTCCACCAGCGATTATAATTGCCCTTAGTCAAGTCGTCAACTAGTAAATGGGTAAATTCATGAACCATGGGGCCCTCTTTATAAAATTCATTTTCTATCTCTCCAATTACCCACTGTCCGGGTGATAATATGCGGATAGAGCCCGCCCAGTAAACCCCCATGGCTTTTTCATTCTTATCCCAGCCAAAACTCTTAGCAAGGCTCACAGTATCCGGGTATACTACTAAAATAGTTTTCTGGCTAGGATAATATCCGAATAAACCGCTTACTTCAGCATAACTTTTATCGGATGCTGATGCTATTACGTCTACATATTCTTCATCAATCGGCATATATCTGATAATAAAGTGCTTTGATTCAACTTCACTAAATCCAGCCGTACGTAAATTAATCTCTTGTCCAACCATAGCCCTCATTACAGCTTGGCTATTCTTAGTCAGAATCAAAATGATTAATATGCCTATAATTACTACTAATCCCACTACTTTGGCCGAACTGATATCCTTTAGCGCCAACACTTTATATCACTCCCCTCCGTGACTAATTATACATTAACCATCATATGAGGGGGGTAAGTAAATAATGGCACTATTATTTGAGGTAATTGGTAACCGCGATTCCTGCTATAACGCCATCCCCTACTGCAGTGGCCACTTGCCTAACCTCTTTTACTCTAATATCACCAGCTGCGAAAATACCTGGTACAGAAGTTTCCATATTTTCATTGGTAACTATATAACCATTTTCCATTGCGACTAAGCCATCTAAAAAACCGGCTACAGGTTCTAAGCCTATACTTACGAACAGGCCTTCTACTGCTAATTCTTCTTCATCCCCAGTTTTGACATCTTTTATGGTTAGGGTGTCCATCAGGCCATTCCCCTTGAGATTGCTAACTACTTTATCAAGTTTTAGTTCTATGTTCTCGGTAGCTTTCATCTTATCTATGGCAGTCTGATTAGCCCTGAACCCCTGCCTCCTATGGATTAGATATACTCTATCAGCTATATCTGCTAGGTATAGGGCTTCCTTAACTGCGGAATCACCGCCTCCGACTACCGCCACTTTAGCATTATTAAAAAAAGCCCCATCGCAAGTAGCACAATAAGAAACCCCACGGCCGATAAACTCATTTTCGCCTTCCACCCCCAATTCCCGCCTTTTAGCCCCTACGGCAATAATAACGGTTTTTGCTAAATATTCCTTACCAGTTGATGTGGTTATTTTTTTGGCCTCGGGTAGATTTTCCAGTGAGCTTACTTCCTCCATCTCTATTTGGGCCCCGAATCTCTCTGCTTGTTTATGAAAATCCTCCATTAAGTCACTCCCGTTAACCCCAAATGGAAAGCCTGGATAATTATCTACTAAATCAGTTTGGGCAGTATTCCCACCGACAACTCCTGCCTCTAAAATGAGGGTTTTTAATTTAGCCCTTCCGGTATAAATTGCAGCACTAAAGCCAGCCGGGCCACTGCCAATTATGATTACATCGTACATTTATCTAGCTCCTTTCTAATATCTTTAGAATGATTTTTATTAGTAAAAATAAAAACCCCGACACTGAAGTCAGGGTTTTTTATCTTATAGTCTAACGTAAATATGATAGTGGATTTCTAAATCCCCCATTGACTAGGACTTCAAAATGAAGGTGTGGCCCTGTACTTCTACCTGTTGATCCTACAGTAGCAATCTGTTCACCCTTATTTACCCTTTGTCCTGTTGATGTGCTAATACTATTGCAATGGGCATATCTAGTAACGATACCATTGCCGTGGTCGACAATTACGAAATTACCATAACCACCTTGCCAACCAGTAAAGGTTACATAGCCCGAATCAGCTGCCCGAATAGGGGTGCCGGTTCTAGTAGCGATATCTATGGCCGTATGTGAACTCCTATAGCCATTAGTAATATTGCCACTTGTTGGCCAATCAAGGCTGCCCGTTCCACCACCGCCACTAGGAGTACCACCCCTAGATGCTACGGTAACTGCCGTACCTTTTACGATAATCTTATCTACTGCCTTTTGCAAAATAGTTTCTTCCTTAATTTCTCTTTCCTCTAGGATTCCATTGCATTTAGTAGCAGTATAAACAACCCTTTTCTCCCCATCTTTTCCATTTTGTTTAACCCTTATACTAGAGGCAGAATTTTTATCAGTTTCCACTTTTGTTTCGAAGGGTATTGCTTCTATTTTCTCCCCTTCTACTTTTGCTAAGACATTAATATAGGGCTTGCTTTTAACTAATATTAATTCCTGCCCTAAGGATAAATCTTCCTTCTCAAGTTTATTAGCTTGGACAATTTCGTCTACGTACATATCGTTGCGCCTAGCGATTAGCCATAGGGAATCGCCTTCTTCAACTATGTATTTTTCTGGATTCATAGTTCCAGTAGTAATTAGGGTGTGGGCTTCTTCTTTGGTCATAACCTCATTTACTTCCACCATTTCTTCCTTGATTTCAACTTTTTCGGCTAGGGTTAATTCTAGTAATTTTTCTCCTTCATCAAGCTTGCTATTGTTTTGTTTTATTTCTTCTAATAAATTCGCTGCAGTTGTTTTACAAGGTAAGTATGCTACAACTTCGCCATCTACAACTAAGGCAGCAGCCATAGCTTTGAAATCCAGAACTTTTTGGAACTCTTTTTCTAAGTCAGCCGTCTTTAAAATAGAGGACTTTTTAACTGAGCCTTTTTTGAATTCGATTTGATTAGCTAATTCTAGCTTTTTGGCACAAGCTTTTTCTTCTGTCTGCTTAATCTTATCGATTGTTTGGTGAACCTGGTCTTGGTTAGTCACCGCGAACATTGCCTTTCCGTCAATGATAACGGAATATGCTGGCGTTTTGAAAACAAATGCCCATAGCAGGGCGACTATGAGGACAATACTAAGACAAATTGCGATAGGAGTAAGTTTTTCTCTGTTCTGCATTAAATATTCAATCATAAAAAAGTACTCTCCATTTATTTTTTATCATTTTGATCAAAGGGAGATATTCTATCCTGAAACATAAAATCCCTTCTTTTTTATAAGTTTTTTCACAAACTATCCCGCTATTTTTTTAGCCAAGTCGAGATATATGGCTCCCTCAATTCGTTTCTTATGCATACTACATGATACTCTATCTGGAAATTTAAGGTTACCGTTTGCTTTAAGATTATTGGCATGGCAACCGCCCCCACAAAAATTACGGGCCCAACATTTTAGACATTCCGCTTTATCGACCAATGTATTTTGGGCAAAAATATTTTTTATTTCCGAATTTATGGACATTTCACTTACCTTGCCCATATAATATTCTTCCTCCCCTACAAATTGATGGCAGGGATATATATCACCTTCGGGAGTAATTACCACATACTCTACTCCAGCTCCACAACCTGTCTGCCTTTTAGCTAAACAGGGCCCCTTTTGCAAGTTAAGATTGTAGTGGAAAAAGTGTATCTCTTGTCCAGCTTGATAATAAGCCCATAATTTATTGGTCAACCTTTCGTATTCCTTTAAGACCTGGGGTAAATCTTCAGCTTTAATAGCGAAATCATCACCCGCGCCTACTGCTGGCTCTAGGGAAAGGTTTTTAAACCCCAAATCAACCATATGGGCCAGGTCTTGGCTAAAATTTAAGTTTTGGCGGGTAAAGGTACCCCTAATATAGTAGCTGATGGGGTTCTTGGCTACTATTTGCTTAAACTTGGGTACTATTATTTCATAGCTGCCCTTTCCAGTGGTTAGGAGACGATTCTGGTCATTTATTTCCTTTCTGCCATCTAAACTTAGAATTACACTGATATTTTCCTGGATCAAAAAATCCATAATTTCTTTGTCTAGCAGGAGGCCATTAGTGGTTAGGGTGAAGTTAAAGATCTTATCCGTTTGCTTTTCGATGCTACGAGCATAATTAACTAGTTCCTTTACTACTGTGAAATTCAGTAGGGGCTCACCCCCGAAGAAATCGACTTCTAGGTTTCTTACCCCACAGCTTTCCTTAACTAAGAAATCTAAGGCTTGTTGGCCGACTTCATATGTCATTAAAGCTGGTTTTTGCCCAAAATTACCCTGACTAGCAAAACAATATTGGCAACGCATATTACATAAATGGGCTACATTCAGGCAAAGGGCTTTTACCGACATTTGAGTGTAATCTACAAATAGCTCCATAGGCTCAGAAAAAAGGGATTCATTTTCATAGGCTATAATGAATTCTTCCGCTATTTTCATAGCAGTTTCCTCCCCATATCTAATAGTACAATTCTCGAAAGCCCGGTAAAAATCCCCTTCGTATTGGATAATCCAATTTATGTAGGCATAGGCCATATCATCTAAAACATGGATAGCCCCGCTATTAACATCTAATAAGATATTAAGTTCCTCAAATTTATATAAATGAATATTAGATGTGAAATCATAGCCTGCTAAATTGTACATCTAAAATATCCTCCCTATACCATAATTATTTCCTAACAAGACAAAAAAGGGGGCTAGGCCCCCTTTTTTAGGACTATTAATTCTTACAAACTTGATTGCCTACTGTACAAGAAGTTTTACACGCTGATTGGCATGAAGTTGCGCATTCCCGGCAATTAATATTAGTATCTTTTTTTAAGTTAGGTGGAATTATGGTTTTTATATGTTGATTCATTAACTTGCCTCCTTCCCGACAACCCAACTAATTATGTAAACATGTAAAATGGAACGCTCGCAAAACAATAATGGAGCACTCCCCGAGCACCACTGATTTTACGCTCGCTGCGCTCGCAAAACAATAATGGAGCGGAAGACGGGGTTCGAACCCGCGGCACCTGGCTTGGGAAGCCAGTGCTCTACCACTGAGCTACTCCCGCATTATAAATTATTTTAAAACAAAAGAATATTTAGGTCAATTTTTATTTTATAAAAGCATGGGGATATGTTTCATATATGTATTCAATGGGGATAATTTCTATACCTTCAATATTTAAAGGTATATCATATTTATTATTGTGAGGTATTAGAATCTTTTTAATACCTGCCTGCCTAGCCCCATATATTTTTTCATATATTGCGCCTACTGGCTTGATTCGCCCTTGGATAGATAGCTCCCCTGTAATTGCTATATCTTGGCGTATGGGCTTACACTTTATGGCGCTCAGTAAGGCCAAGTAAATTGCTGCGCCTGCCGAAGGTCCGTCAACTTTTCCCCCACCGATTATATTAATATGGAGATCATAGTTGCTAATATTTAAACCTGTTTCTTTCCGCAAGACTGATGCAGCATTGAATACTGAATCTTTGGCCATAGAGCCTGCTGTATCATTAAATCTTATCTTGCCTTCGTCCTTTAATTCAGCTTTAAAAGCTATGCTTTCTATTTCAATCAGGCTGCCCTTATACTCCCTGGCCCCTATACCAAATATTTTGCCTGTTTCCGAGGTGGAGGAAGCCCGGCTAATGAGATGGGGAGTAATGCGGCTATTTCTTATAGCCTCTCGTACATGGGCGGGTCTAACTATAACCTTTTTATTATCCGAGTCACCTTCATTTAGGGCTAAGGCATAGGCGTCTACTAATACCTTGTTAGCAGTCCTAGCATCTACGGCATAAGTACTAATAATTTCTCCTATTTCTGCATCAATACTTATATCAAGCTTTTTGGCTGATATCTTTACTATATCTTTTATATTTTGCACTGTTAATGGTTCAAAGAATATTTCCATACATCTGGATCTAAATGCAGGATTAATATCAGCCCTACTACGAGTAGTGGCCCCAATTAGGATAAAATCCGCTGGTACCCCTTCATCAAATATCTTTTTTATGTATTTGGGCACTTGTTCGTCATGGGGGTCATAATAAGAAGATTCAAAATAGACCCTTTTGTCTTCTAGGACCTTTAGGAGCTTGTTTTGCAAAATTAGATCCATTTCTCCAATTTCATCGATGAACAGTATGCCCCCATGCGCCTCTGACACTAAGCCTAGCTTAGGTTCTGGGATCCCATCTTCAGCTAGTTCCTTCTTGGCCCCTTGATAAATGGGGTCATGTACTGAACCTAGCAGGGGGTTAGTCGACTCCCTAATATCCCAACGTAAAGTAGAACCATCTACTTCGATAAAGGGTGCCTCCTTGGAAAAAGGATTTTTTTGCCCACCTTTAACTATTTCTAAAGCTAACCTAGCGCAAGTGGTTTTACCCACACCTGGGGGACCATACAGTAGGATATGTTGGGGAAAGGGGGTATTTAATTTGGAAATTAGGGATTTTATGGCCTTTTCTTGCCCTATGATTTCAGCCAAGGTAGCTGGCCTTAGTAAGTCCAAGGCTGAGGTGTTAAGACCGGTCATTTCCATTTTCTCTAGTTGTCCGTATTTTTTAAGTGTCTGGGCATTTTCTGGATTATTAGCCTTTTCCTTTAGGACCTGTAATTTGATTTCTTCTACATAATCATCGTACTTGGCGTTTATTTTTTCCTGAATACGATGGGCCAGCTCTTCCTCTACTTCCCTTTTGGCAATCTTTTCCGCAATTACTTCTTCCAGCTCTTTTATGGTTTTTAAAATATCTCCCTTAAATTTTTCTGGAATCGTTCTACCCTGTAATATTTTTTGTAAAGCTAGGATTCTATTTTCTAAGTCAGTTGAACCCATTAAATCTAAGACTTCTAGTTTGCTTGCTATAAGGATAAATTCCTGAGTCCCATAGAATTTTTCTAACTTCTTGTACAAGGAATCCACCCGCCACAGTTTTTGCATATCTTTGTCTTCAATATTTTGCGATTTTAGTCTCCATTGCTTCACCAAGTACTGCACAATTAACCTCCTAGTATTACTCTGATGCAACTAAGACCTTGATTTCAGCTGGGATGGAGGGATAAATTTTGATAGTCACAGTATGTTCACCTATATTTTTTATAGGTTCCTTTAGTTCAATTTTTTTCCTGTTGATTTTCACTTTTAACTGTTTTTCTAGATTTTCGGCAATCTCTTTAGCGGTTACTGCACCGAAAAGCCTGTCTCCTGTGCCCGTTTTTGCCTTAATCTCTATTTGTTTACCATCAATTTTAGCCTTTATTTCTTCGGCTTGCTTTTTTTCTCTTTCCTTCTGATTTTGGATACGCTTTTTCCTTTCCTTGTTTTCCTGTAAGGCACCCTTAGTCGCCTCAGCAACTAAACCCTTGGGGATTAAGTAATTACGAGCATATCCATCAGCAACTTCTTTAACCTCTCCCTCTTTACCAAGGTTTTTTACATCTTGCAATAATATTACTTTCATTTGTATGTCCTCCTATTTTTCTATTCGCAATTTCCGGTAGTCTATTAAAGCATCAAACAAACCAATAATACTTAGGAAAATAACTGCTGAAAGTGGAAATACCACACATAGAACTACTATGATTAGGATTAACCATTTACGCCTTTGCAGTTTTCTCTGCTTGAACTTGTAAGTTATGGCAGATAAACCATAATACATAGTAATTGGCACTAATATCAATAAAATGTTGGAGCCTGCAAAATAGATTAAGGACATATTCTCTCGACCTACTAACCATAGGATAAGCCCAGCTATCGCTAACCAAGCCAATTGCCAAGGCATTATTTCCTGGGAATATGGTCTTTTCTTTAGACGTAAAATATTCCGTTTCAGGCTCACCCATACGGCTATTAATAGCATGAAAAATACTACCAGAATAGCCTGTAAGTAGTAAAAGGCGGGTAGATGCTTAGCTATTTTGCTGGCTAAACCATACATGTTTGCCTCAAGCTCGGTTTTTACTATGCCCCTTTTTTCATAGAAATCTAGCATACCTAGTTCTTCATAATGATTTATGCTTTCTGCCATATATGCCTGTAATTGGTGCTCAAACTGATTAATACCTATATTGCCTGTACTAAAATAAATAACCCCTAGGAAAACCGATACCCCTAAAACTGCTGAAATAATTCCCCATTTCTGCAAATCATAGTAGCCCATGTTTTTAAGTAGCAGCAGACTCATCACTATGGCGGCAATACCGAAAAAAAAGAAATAAAAAAACAAGCTACTTGCTCCAGCAAGAAAATATAAAACTCCTAAATTCAAAATTAATAGGAAGATTAGGTCCCTTTTTACTAAATATAAGGCACTAATAACCAGGGTGGCACCCCATAAGGCTGCAAATATTAAAGTAAGGCTGGGTAGGTTGGCTAAGAAAAAACAAAATATTAAAGAAATAAATACAAATAATACAAGTAGCAACTTATCACCTCTTGCCGCTTTCCAAATACCTTAATAAATTGGTCAAATCACCATACCACTCTTCTAATTCGTGTTTTTCACTTATTTGTTTATTAAGCTTGCTTTTGATTTTACTGTCGATTGTTTCAAAACTTAGCCCTAACCTTTTGCCTAGGACATAGGTAATCATAATAATCGAAGCTAATATATCACCAACTGTCTCTGTGCTAGTCCTTAATAGGGATTTAAATAATAAGGCGACTCCATCTAATAATTCGGCTTTTAACCACTCGATTGTCCGTAGGTTCTTTGCAATATCTATTTCTTTGGACTTGCCTTTTTGCATCTACCGCACCCCCCTATTTTATTTTCTCCATACCCCTAGCTTTTACCTGCCCTAAAAATAAATAAGCCCCCATTGTATGAGGGCTTTGAAGTTAAACTATTCAGATGTATAAGGTAAGAGTGCCATAAATCTAGCCCTTTTAATTGCACCAGTCATTTCCCTTTGATGTAGGGCACAATTGCCTGTAATCCGGCGAGGTAGAATTTTTCCTCTTTCAGTTATATATCTTCTAAGTTTAGGAATATCTTTGTAATCTATATAATCAACCTTATCTGCGCAGAAATTACATTGGCGTCTTTTTTTACGTCTATCCCTTTTCAAGCTTTGTCACTCCTCACTAAAATGGTATTTCATCTTTACCATCTTTATCAACTATATCAATGTCTTCGAGACTAACTTCTCGTCCTAAATCATTCCAATCATCTTGGGGACTGTCTGGGCCGCGGTAATTTGCGGGTGAACTTGTTCTACCCTCGGGTGCCCTATCTAAAAATCTTACATCATCAGCTACTACTTCTGTTGCCCTACGTCTTTGCCCATCTTGGCCTTCATAAGACCGAATTTGCAAACGTCCCTCTACTGCAACTAATCTGCCTTTTCCTAAGTAATTAGCACAATTTTCAGCTAGACCCCGCCAAACCACAATATCAATGAAG
>CAZUSS010000045.1:0-14098 GCA_964623245.1 uncultured Syntrophomonadaceae bacterium | reverse complement strand
GATGATACTTTAGTTGAAAGTTAAGGGGTAGGTGTGAAGGGTTTGACGCTTACATATCTAATTACGGACACCCCTGCGGAGAATGAATTCCCTGCTAGATGTGTGGGAGGTGAATTTCTTGGTATCGTATCTCCTGCGTAATTATTCCTGGGAATCCGCCAATACCTCACAAAAATAGTTTCAAAATCCATAAACAATGGTAAAATATAAATAAGGCAATATACCATAAAAACGTAAGACATAAAATATAAGCGGGGATCCAACAGATTATGTAAACATAAAGAAATAATGCCAAAACCAAGCAGTGAATAATATTTTGAATAAATTAAGCCAACTTAGTGAGAAATTGCCTAAGTTTGTATATATTAGCTAGAAGGCCAAGAGCCTTCTTTTTTTTGGCATGGTATAATATATGAGTATTGGGAGGAGGAGAAGATATGGCAGGCGATAAAATTATGGTTTCTATTGAGGGATATGGGGGATATCAGGCAACTAGTGGGATTAAAGCTATTGATTTATTGAATTCCTTGGATTTGGATACTAGATATCCAGTAACTGCGATAACTATTAATAACCATTTATCTGGTTTGGAAACCCCAATTATAGAAGATGCCAATATTAAATTGTTAGATATGACAACAGAATCTGGTTCTAGGGTATACAGGCGTACTGCTACTTTTATTTTAATTAAGGCGAGCCAGAAGATATTTCCTAACCGAAGATTGATAATTAAACATGCTTTATCTAATGGCTTGTATTGTGAATTTGATAATATTGATATTGCGGATAACAGTGATTATCTGGAACTAATTGATCGGGAAATGGCTAGGATTATTCAAGCTAACCAACCGATTAATCGATTGGTGATGCCTAGGGAGGAAGCTACTAATATATTCAAAAAACAAAATCTTGATGATAAGGTAGATCTGTTATCATTACGGGATAAAGAAAATGTACATTTATATGAAATTGATGGTTTTTATGAATATTTTTACGGGTATTTAGCCCCCCATACTGGGATTATAAATAACTACCGTTTAATCCCTTATGATACTGGGCTAATTTTACAAACACCGAGTATAACGGATCCAGAATTTAATCAACCATATAAGAAACAACCAAAATTGGCCGATATTTTTCGGGAGGCTAAAGCATGGGCAGATATGTTGGAAACACCTCATGTGGCTGCTTTGGCCAAAAAAATTGATAATGGTAATCTGAATGAAATAATACAAATTAATGAGGCCCTACACGAAAAAAAGATTGCTATGATTGCTGATGAAATCTGTGCTGATCGTGAAAAAAGATTGATTTTAATTTCTGGTCCTTCTTCATCGGGTAAAACAACTTTTGCCCAACGCCTGTTAATACAATTAAAGGTAAATGGTAGAAACCCGGTATCTGTCTCTTTGGATAATTATTTTGTGGACCGGGAACAAACGCCTTTGGATGGGGAGGGTAATTATAATTTTGAAGCACTAGAGGCTTTGAAATTAGATTTATTCAATGAAGACTTAATTCGATTGCTAAAAGGCGAAGAAGTGGAAACACCTATTTTTAATTTCCGTACAGGAACCACTGAATTAGAAGGAAACTTGTGTAAGGTGCCTGAAGGGGAGCCAATAATAATCGAGGGTATACATGCCCTAAATGATAAATTGACTTACAGTATTCCTGCTAAAAATAAATATCGTATTTATGTGAGTGCCCTAACCCAATTAAATGTAGATTACTCTAATCGGATTCCTACAACTGATTGTCGTTTATTAAGACGGATGATAAGGGATAGTAGAACCCGAGGTTATAGTGCCATAAATACTCTAAACCGTTGGCCCTCTGTAAGGCGGGGGGAGGAAAAGAACATTTTTCCTTTTCAGGAGAATGCGGATGTAATGTTTAACACATCACTTGTCTATGAGCTGGCCATATTGAAACCTATGGCGGAGAAACTACTGAATGAAATTGGGGAT
Source organism: uncultured Syntrophomonadaceae bacterium (assembly GCA_964623245.1). Lineage (GTDB taxonomy): Bacteria > Bacillota > Syntrophomonadia > Syntrophomonadales > Syntrophomonadaceae > JAAYRQ01. The sequence goes on along the minus strand of CAZUSS010000045.1, from coordinate 12,128 downwards.
CAGTGTGAGGAATATGCGGAGGCCCAAAGGCTTCTGAAGTTTCTAAGTTATTTTAGAGAAGCACCGGCAGAAGGTGTGCCCCCCAATTCGATATTGCGTGAATTTATAGGCGGGTCTTGGTTTAAACACTAGCATGAAACAAGGGAGTAAGGTTAGTATTCAGAATTATTATTATTGTTTTTATCTTTGATATCGTATTGCCATAATCTTTGTGATATCATGTTTGTATAGTTCGAATATTTAATCAATAAGGGGGAAGTAAGAAATGGTTAAACGTGGTCACATGAGAGTTTGCACTGTACCGAGAATGTTTAATGAAACAGTAGTAAGATTCGGTGAACGGAGATGTCAATGGTTTAAAACAGGTCCTAATGAAACTGCCTCCCTAACTTATTCCGAAGTTGGCTCCATAGTTAAGGATTTGGCCGGTGGCTTATTATCCCTGGGAATAAAAAAGCAGGATAAGGTAGCCATCATGTCCTATAATTGTCCTGAATGGCTATGGGCTGATATGTCTATCTTAGGTTCTGGAGCGGTTACAGTAACAGTTTATCCCACACTTTCAGAAAATGAAATGAAGTATATTATCAATGATTCGGAAACTAAAATACTATATGTTAGAGAACAAGAGGGCATAGATAAGGTCCTCAATTGTATTGAAGAAATGCCTTTATTGGAGAAAGTGGTCGTTTTCGATAACGATTGTCCCCTACCTGATAATGGTAAGTTTTTGAATATTAATGGGCTTAAGGAGTTGGGTAGACGCTACCTGCATCAAAATAAATATGCATATGAAAAGGCCTGGCATGATATTGACGTCTGGGATATGGCCACCATAATATATACTTCCGGGACAACTGGTGTTCCTAAGGGTGCTGTCCATACCCATCATACTTTTATGAGTGCAACCCAAGCTGATAATAACAATTTTGCCCATATCAATTATATGATTGATGAGAATGATATTAATTTGTCTTTCTTACCTTTATCACATTCCTATGAAAGACAGTGTGGTCAAATGATTGCGCTGAATGCTGGTTGTACTATCGCCTATGCGGAAAAGCCCCAAACGGTTGTGGCTGATTTACAAATTTTCCAACCTACCTGGTTCTGTTCTGTCCCTAGGATTTTCGAGAGAATCTATATGGCCATTAGGGACGCTGCTTCACAAACCCCCGAAGGTCAGGCGGCCTTTGAAAAGGCTCTGGACATAGGTCTAAGGGTGGTAGATGCTAGGGCAGATGAAAATGGATTTGTAGATATGGGTTTTGAGGTGGACATGACGGAAGGTTTACCAGAAGAACTTATTAGGGAATATAAATGGGCTGATGAAGTTGTTTTCAGTAAGGTGCGCCAAATTTTGGGGAAAAACTTTAGGGTTTCCTTTTCAGCCTCTGCTAGTTTACCTGCTGAACTATGCAAGGTATTCATGGCTATGGGTATTAGAATATGTGAGGGTTATGGCTTAACAGAAACCATGAATGCAATTAACTTTAATAGTCTGCGGGCTGTTTTACCTGGTTCAATTGGACCTACCTTGTATTTCTCGGAGGAAAAACTGGCTGAAGATGGGGAAATATTGGTAAGAGGGGAGACTATTTTCTCCGGCTATTATAATGATCCAGAATCCACAGCCGAAGCCTTCACAGAGGATGGATTCTTCAAAACTGGTGATATCGCAGTTATAGAGGCAAATGGTTATTATAGGATTATTGACCGTAAAAAGAGCATTATGGTCTTGGATACTGGTAAAAACGTTCCCCGGGCTAAGGTGGAAAACAAGTTCTCAACTGCCCGTTATATAGAACAGATTTGTGTGGTGGGTGATGATAAAAAATATGTAAGTGCAATAGTGGTGCCAAAATTCGAATATATTTTACAACTATTAAAGGCCAAAGATATTACTTTTGATGAATCAGAAATTGTATTTGTAGGTGAGGGTGTAGAACGGGTATGTGTTAAAGTCGGCAAGGATTTTACTGAACATCCTGAGGTTAGGGCTCTGATAGCCGAAGATATTGAAAGCGCCAACAGTGAGCTTGAGGACTTTGAAAGGATTAAGAATTACCATATTGCCAAACGTAGATTTTTGGAAGCCATGGACGAGGTAACACCTACCATGAAAAACAAATATAGAAATATAATCCAGAACTTTAAAGAGGATATATCGGAATTATATAAAGACTAGGCTTAGCTAACCAATGTGCCTGCCTTCTTCAACTAGAAGGCAGGCTTTTTAGTATAATTATTTAATCTTTTATTAAATATAAGTAGGGGGTGCTTTTGATTTATTAAAAGGAAATACTACTCATATAGCGAAATATAACATCAGCCTAAATTAGGGGGAATACATAATGGGTTCTGAACAAAACAAAACGATTAGGGTTACGGTAGAAATTTTTAATGAGGAATATGTTGTAAAAGGCAGCGAAAATCCAGAGTATATTAATATGCTTGCATCATATGTGGATAGGCGCATGAAAATGGTACAGCAAAGAAATCCCAATTTATCTACTACTAAAGTAGCAGTATTAACTAGTTTGAATTTGGCTGATGAACTTAATAAACTACAAGAGGATTATGATGAATTGATAAAAACTTTAGAAGAGGAAAAGAGAGACAGGATGGGATAGGATGACAAACCGTGAGATTGCGAGAACTCTGGACAGGATAGCGGATATTTTGACTATGAAGGAGGAAAACTTCTTTAAAATCAGGGCTTATCGTAAAGCTGCAGAATCGGTATATCATTTGGACGAAAACCTGTCGGTCTTATATGAAAGAGATAAGATAGGCGATATTCCAGGAGTGGGGAAAACAGTTAAAAGCATTATTGAGGAAATGGTAGAGAAAGGAACTTGTGAATATTACGATAACCTTTTAAAAGAAATTCCTTTTGGTGTGCTGGAAATGCTAGCCATCCCCAGTTTGGGACATAAAACTGCAATGGTTATTTACGAAAATCTAGGAATTGATAATATAGAGGATTTGCTTAAGGCTGTCGAGGCTAAAAGAATTCGGGAATTACCAGGCTTGGGCAGTAAAAGCGAATATAATATTAAAAAAGGTATCGAACTATTAAAGGAATCCTATGGACGTGCTAATTTAGGTGTAGCACTCCCTTTGGGTGAGGAATTTTTAGAATATCTTAAACAAGCTAGGGAAGTCATAAAGGTTAGTATTGTAGGTAGTGCTAGGCGTGGAAAACCTCAGGTAAAAGACATAGATATTCTATTGGCGGCCCATGATTTTGAGTTAGTTAAGAACCATATAATTAACTATAAGCGGATTAATAAGGTGGAGACTATTGAAGAAAATAGGATAAGTGGTAGATTGACCTACAATGTAGAATTCGAAATTATTTTAGTTAAGCCTGCGGATTACTATTACAGTTTAGTCTGGACCACAGGAGGTAAGCAATTTAGGGAGGAAATATTTAAGCAGACAGATTCTTCTCAATTTAGCAATTTGCTCGATGAAGAAAGTTTATTTAAGAAATTGAATTTACAGTTTATCCCTCCAGAACTTAGGGAAGATGCCTATGTAATTGAATTAGCTAAGAATTTTGATTTGCCGGATTTAATAGAAGAGGCTGACATAAAAGGGGATTTGCATGTCCATTCTAATTGGAGTGACGGAGCCTGTTCAATAGAAGAGATGGCTTGGGCTTGTAAAGACCTAGGGTATTCCTATATGGCCATTACAGACCATTCCAAATCACTTCATATAAGTAGTGGTTTAAATGAAAAAAGGCTTGAGGAAGAAGGTATCCTTATAGATAGGCTAAATGAACAAATACCAGACTTTACTATCCTGAAAGGCATTGAGGTCGATATATTAAGGGATGGAAAGTTAGACTTTACTGATGATACATTACAGGAGCTTGATATTGTGGTAGCCTCCATTCATAGTAATTTTAAATTAGATATTGATAAACAGACTGAACGCTTATTGAAGGCCATGAAAAATGAACATGTTGATATAATCGGACACCTTACTGGAAGATTGCTCAACCGTAGGCCTGCTTATGAATTGCATATGGATAAGATTTTAGAATGTGCTGCCCAAAATAATGTAATATTCGAGATCAATTCCCACCCTGATAGGCTTGATGTTGATGAAATTGTAGCTAGACAGGCGGCTGAATTGGGAATTAAGATGGCAATTAATAGTGATGCACACAATATCAGAGATCTAAAAAATAGAAGATATGGGGTTATGAGTGCTAGACGCGCCTGGCTAACATCATCAGACGTAGTAAATACTTGGGATATTGCGGCTTTAACTAGGTATTTGAAAGATTAGATTATGCTTAATTTATTTAGGGGAAATGAAGGGCTTTAGGTGAACTAGGCCCTTTTGCTATTGTAACTGTATTGGCTTTTGGCTAGTTTATAGTATAATCTAGTAGTTAAAATGCTTGGGAATATAAATACAAATGGAGGTCTTGTAATTGAAATTACATGAAATTTATGAGTTGGCTATCCAAATGGGCAGGGAGAAAGATATCAGGGGAGATTATCTGAATAATATTTTGGAGGATAATCTTAAGGAATATGAAAAACTCGAGGAAACTGATAAAGAGGGTTTTGATAAAGAGTGTTTGGAAAACCCCTATGCTGATACAAGAATCCTGGTTGGTACTGGTAATGAAAAAATCCAGACAATTTTATGTGGTATAGATATAGAAAGCCCAGAAATTTTGTTAGCTGACCGGTTAAGGGAAAAAGGGCATCAAATAGATCTAGTATTAGCCCATCACCCAGAAGGGATTGCCTATGCAGCCCTAAGCGAAGTTATGGATGTACAAGCTGATTTAATGGGGAATGTAGGGGTGCCCATTAATGTTGGTGAGGGGATCATGGCACCCAGGATGCGTGAAGTTAGAAGGGGTATAATGCCGGCTAACCACCAAAGGGCTGTCGATGCGGCAAGGTTATTAGACCTTCCTTTTATGTGTGTTCATTCCCCAGCCGATAATCTGGTCAATGACTATCTGCAAAGTATATTTGATGAAAAGTTACCCAATAAACTAGCCGATGTAATAGAATTACTTTTAAAACTACCTGAATATCAGGCGGCTAAAAAGCTAAAGGCAGGACCTACTATAATTGTGGGGGAGAAGAAACAAAGGGCGGGAAGAATTTTTGTCAAAATGACAGGGGGAACTTCTGGGGCAGAAAAATCATATGAAAAATTGGTTCGGGCTGGTGTGGGAACTATTGTCTGTATGCATATGACCGAAAAGCATATTAAGTTAGCTAAGGAGAACCATCTTAATGTAATTATTGCTGGACATATGGCCAGTGATTCCTTGGGCATGAATTTATTTTTGGATGAATTGGAAAAAAGCCGTATAAAAATAATTCCTTGTTCTGGTCTAATCCGGGTAAAGCGTAATTCCAATAACCTGCATTAAAAGGAGTAGGGTAATTTGAAAAAAGATTTATGTATTTAACGTGGGGTTTTTAAATGGACATAAAGACACTAAAAAAATTAGAATTTGATAAAATACAGGCTCTATTATGTGACTTAACTTATTTTGCAGGTGGTTTTAATCATGTTAAAAAAATGTCACCTATTGCAGATTATAATTTGGTAAACAAAAGGCTAGATGAAACAGAGGAAGCTATGGAATTCTTGAGATATAAGGAACCTAGTTTTCTAAACAACCTTAATTTAATAGAAGAACCAGTGAAAAAGGCTAAAATTCAGGGATTACTAACCACACACGAATTGTTAGAGATATATCATTTATTAAGTGCCTCTAGGTTAGCCCAAAGGAATATAAGTGTAGACCAGTATAAGGAATTAGGCCACTTGGTAGACACCATTATGGAGAATTATAACCTAGAAAAGCAAATAGGGCGGGCTATAGATGAGGATGGAAGAATTAGGGATGATGCGACATCTGAATTAAAAAGTATTCGTAGCCAAATTAATACTTATAGAAATAGGATAAGGGATTATCTGCAAAGCTTTATACGTTCAGAATATAATCAAAAACATCTACAAGATGCTTTAATAACCGAACGTGACGGTAGATATGTGATTCCGGTTAAACAGGAATTTCGCAATGAAGTAAAAGGCATTGTTCATGATGAATCGGCTAGTGGGGCTACAGTCTTTATTGAACCCTTATCTGTAGTCGAGCATAATAATAAAATTCGTATGCTTCAATTAGAGGAAAAGCGGGAAATAGAAAAGATATTAGCTAACTTAAGTGGGGAAGTAGCTATATTCGCTGATCAGTTAATGCATAATTCCGAGATATTATCTCTCTTGGATTATATCTTTGCTCGGGCAAGATTAGCCTATAAACAAAATGCCTTTCGTCCAGATATGAACGAAGCAGGTATTATTGAAATTAATCGGGGTAAGCACCCCCTGATAGGTGAAGAAGCTGTGCCCCTTAATGTGGAATTGGGGAAAAAATTTGATACGCTTGTAATCACGGGCCCCAACACAGGGGGCAAAACAGTAGCCCTCAAAACTATCGGCTTGTTAAGCCTTATGGCTATGTGTGGGTTATTTATTCCAGCCAGGGAAAATAGTAAAATTTCAATTTTCAAATCTATTTATGTTGATATAGGTGATGAACAAAGTATTGAACAATCTTTGAGTACTTTTTCCTCCCACATGAAAAACATTATAGGCATCCTAAAGAAGGCAGACAACAATTCGTTAGTTCTCCTGGATGAATTAGGTGCTGGAACTGACCCTGTCGAAGGTGCCGCTCTTGCTAGGATTATATTGGAGGAATTAAGGGGTAAAAAAGCTAAAGTGGTAGTTTCAACTCATCAGAGTGAACTGAAGAATTATGCTTATCAGACTGATAGGGTCCAAAATGCCTGTGTGGAATTTGACCCTATTTCATTAAAGCCTACCTATGAATTGTCTATAGGTACACCAGGCCAAAGTAATGCTTTTGAAATAGCAGCCCGCTTAGGATTGAAGCCAGAATTAGTGGAACAGGCTAGAAAAATAGTTCCTGAAACGGATAGGGAAATAAGCAAAATGATTAGGGAACTTAAGGAGAGCCGCTACGAATATAATAATATGAAAAGGGAATTAGAGCTGGAAAGGGAAAAAGTTAAACAAGAAAGGATTGCTTTGGACAGAGAAAAGCAATCTTTTAATTCAGAAAAAGATAGAATAATTAGGAAGGCCCAGGAAGAAACCGATTTATATTTGAAACAAATAAGGGCGGAAGCTGATTTGGCCATAAAAGAATTAAAAGCTACACTTAAAAAGCAAGATGAAAGCTTAAAATGGCATGAAATTGAGCAGAACAGAAAACAACTTAATAAGGCCACCCAACCCATGCCGAAAGTTAATCGAATTCAACCTAAAACTCCTACTTTCCATCCTAATTTGGGTGATTATGTTTTTATAAATAGTATTGGCCAAAAGGGCTATGTCCTTGAAATTATGGCTGATGAAATTGTAGTCCAGGCTGGGATACTGAAAATTAATGTTAACAAAAATGATGTAGTCCCAGCGCAATCTCCAGAAGAAAAACAAACATATTTAAAAACTAATACCTTTTTAAATAAGGCAAGGCATATAAACAAAGAGATAGATTTAAGGGGTAAATTAGCCCATGAAGCTATCCAAGAAGTAGAGAAATATTTAGAAGATGCTAATCTAGTCGGCTTAGATTCTGTGGCCATAATTCACGGTAAAGGTACTGGTGCACTGCGCAAAGCGATTAGGGAGTACCTAAAGGAACATAGATATGTTAAAAGTTATCGGGATGGTTTATATAATGAGGGTGGACTGGGAGTCACGATAGTGGAATTACATTAATTGCAAAAGGCATAATATTGTTAATAAAACACCCCTAAAGTTAGGGGTGTTTTGCAATTTTTGAGTCATAGGTTAATCTTTATCGGATGTATCATCTGGTAATTCTGCCTTATCTTCTGGTAATTTCTCAATTTTCTTCTTTTTCAATTTATGGTTATCCAATGGACAATAAGGTATACCCTGTCCAGGCTGTATAACTATATTTTGCCGGTATTGTGGGGGGCAACCTTCTGTTTCGGAGGGACCTGGGACATTAGCCCGGTAAAGTTTACCATCATGTCGGGGGTCAGTGCAAATGGTTACTTCATTCTTAAGCATACCTGGGACAGTGAATTCAGTATGGATATCACACTGTTCAGTTGGTATTTTATCTGGAGTGCTACTGTTTTCATCAGCGATAACCAATGAGTAAAGAACCGGATCAGGGCAATAGCGTCCCGCCAACTTATTCGATTCAGGGCAAATCAAAATTTCTTCATGTACATCGCATTCCTCAGTCGGCACATAACCTTGCAAGGTGTATTCGGTAATAATTTGATCCTCTGGACACTGTGGGGAAGGTAACTTACCCGATTTGGAACATACGGAAACTTGTGTAATCCCACTTGGCATTCCTTTAGCTGGAGGATTTCTATATTCATGTCCTTTTTGTAATATTAATCTGAAGAGTTGGGCTGGATAACTACTGCCATATACCTTATTCATGGTATGTTCTTTGTCATAGCCCATCCATACTGCAACCGAATAAGCTGGTGTAAATCCGCAAAACCATGAATCCTTATATTGTTCTGATGTTCCTGTTTTTCCAGCAGTAATTACTCCTGGCACCCTGGCACTAGTTCCTGTGCCACGGTTTACTACCGATTGGAGCAAATCGGTCATTAACCAAGATGTTTGTTCAGTTAAAACCCTTTTATAATTGGTTTCATAATTATATACCTCATTACCATCAACATCCTCAATACGGGTAATAAAGTGTGGTTCGGCATAAACGCCTCCATTAGCAATAGTACCAAATGCTGCAGCCATCTGCATGGGAGTAGCGCCCTTAGTAAGTCCCCCTAAGGATAATGGGGCTAATCCTAGATCATTAGTGCCTGGTGCATCAATCAACTCTAATCCCATTGCCTTGGCATAATCGAAGCCGGTTCTTACCCCTATATGTTCTAGCATTTGGACTGCATAGGTGTTGATGGACCATTCTACAGCCGTACGCATGGTGACTAAGCCACGGTGAGAACCATCATAATTTCTGGGGCTCCATACTGTCCCCGCTATTTTATAGGAAATGGGGGAATCGTCTAAAACATAATAAGGCATTATACCTTTTTCTAAAGCTGGTGCATAAACAGCAATAGGTTTTATTACTGAACCTGGTTGCCTATAGGCAGATGTAGCCCGGTTAAAACCTCGTTTTTGTTCATATTTTCTGCCACCCATTATAGCTTTTACTTCCCCATTAGAGTGGTCTAGTATAACTAAAGCGGATTGTATCATTTCCCCATTGACACTTTGGTTAGGGAAGTTATCTGGGTTAGTATATAAGGTTTCGGCATAGCTTTGAATGTTTTTATCCATTGAGGTGTAAATTCTAAGACCATATCTATAAACTGCATCATTGGAATCATCATAGATTTTATTTTCGGTGATTATATCAATAGCTTCCTCAATTACAGCATCAATGAAATAACCATATCTAGTGTCACCGATTGGCTTCTTATTGAAGGCAAGTTCAGTTTCCTGCGCTTCCTTAGCCGCATTTGCACTAATAAAACCGCAGTTAACCATGTTATTCAAGACTGTTTTTTGTCTATTTTTAGCCCGATCGTAATGCTGAAATGGATTGTAACCATTGGGGCTTTGAGGTAGGCCAGCAATTAAGGCTGCTTCTGCTAAAGTTAAATCTTTTGCATCTTTCCCGAAGTAGGTGTTGGCTGCAGCTTGTACTCCATATGCACCAGCACCAAAATTAATCTTATTAAGGTACATGCTAAGTATTTCGTCTTTGGAATAATTGGACTCTAATTTAAAGGCCAAAAGCATTTCTTTTATCTTTCTTTCCCACTTCTTTTCGAAAGATAAAAAGGCATTTCGGGCCAATTGTTGGGTAATAGTACTGGCACCTTGTCCCCGTAAATTACCTGATGAAACATTACTAATGACTGCTCTTAAAATACCTTTAAAGTTAATGCCATGATGTTTATAAAAATCTTGATCCTCTGTGGCCAGAAAAGCATTAATCAAATCGGCTGGGATTTCGTCCAAATCAATCTCAGTCCGGTTTTCGGCCCCATGCAAATTAGTAAATACCTCACCTTGATCATCATAGATGAAAGTAGTTTTAGCACCAGAAAGTTGCTCTGGGTCCCAGTCGGGTAAATTCTGGGCGGCATAAAATAATGTACCCACAAAAACCCCGGCAGTAATTAGAAAAACAACACCTAGGGTAATTAAAATATTAGTCCATTTAATATTTCTTTTGTGTTTCGGTTTCCTTGTAGACATAATAATTTAAAGCCTCCTGGATAAAATCTTATAATTAATTATACATAGTGAATCCATTTTCCTGCTATTATAGCAGGTAAGCTATTATCTTTTTAAGATAGTACGTAGATATTACCTAATTATTGCACATTATAAAATTAATATGTTATTATTTTTTATGGCAAGGAGGTTATTTTGTGGAAGAGAAGATAAAAAAACAAGCGGAAGTACAACTAAAAGTTATTTTTAGGGGTACAGCAGAAATAATTCCCGAGGAAGAACTGAGACAAAAGCTATATAAATCTCTAAAAAATAAAAGGCCGCTAAGAATTAAATTAGGACTAGATCCGACTGCACCAGATATTCACCTAGGACACACAGTAGTCTTAAACAAATTAAGGCAATTTCAGGATCTAGGCCATGAAGTTCATTTAATAATTGGTGATTATACAGGCAGGATTGGGGACCCTAGCGGCAAATCGGAAACTAGGAAACCACTAACCCAAGAAGAGATTGAGATAAATGCGGCTACATATGAGGAACAGATATTTAAAATTCTAGATAAAAAAAGTACCATCATCCATTTTAATAGCAGTTGGTTGATGAAACTGAATCTTACTGATGCCCTTAATCTAGCAGGGAAATACACTGTAGCCCGTATGTTGGAAAGGGAAGATTTTAGCACTAGATATCGGGACGGACTACCCATTAGCATATTAGAATTTATGTATCCACTATTGCAGGGCTATGATTCGGTTGAACTAGCAGCAGATATTGAAATGGGGGGTACAGATCAAAAGTTCAATCTTTTGGTAGGAAGAAATCTGCAAAAGGAATATGGGCAAGAACCCCAGATAGCCTTAACTATGCCCATCCTTGAGGGCACCGATGGAGTCCAGAAAATGAGTAAAAGTCTAGGGAACTATATTGGGATTGATGAAGAGCCTTATGAAATGTTCGGAAAAACTATGTCAATTCCCGATGATTTGATTATAAGATATTTCGAATTGGTTACCAGGGTACCAATGGCGGAAGTTGAAGATATGAAAAAGGCCATGGCCACAGGGGAACTTAATCCACGGGATGCCAAGGTAAGATTAGCCAAGGAAATAATAACTATGTATCATAGTGCGGCAGAAGCGGATAAAGCAGAAAATAAATTTGAACAAGTATTTTCCCAAGGTAATATACCTGATGATGTACCCGAGGTCTCCATTGATGAAACCGAGGTATGGTTACCTAAATTTCTGCTCGAACAGGGTTTAGTACCTTCGACTAGTGAAGGTCGTAGGATGATAAAACAAGGGGCCCTTAGAATTAATGGAGAAAAATATAATGAAGAAAATATTAACCTTATTAATAATATGGTAATTCAAGTGGGAAAAAGGAAGTTTATCAAGGTGAATTTAGTAAACTAACAAATATTAAAGAAACCAGGAAGCTTCCTGGTTTCTTTAATATCTTACGCCTTTTAATATTCTATTCATTTCATCCATATGACCCTCAAAGAAAAGGGCATATCCTTTAACATTATGGAAATCTGGTGATTGAAGGTTAACAAATGTAAAGCCTAATTCCTCCAAATCCTCTTTGGGGGTTTTCCTTATTATGCGTAATTGTTCATCTCCGACTTTCCTAGTTGTACAATATATTTCCTTGCCTTTGGAGCTATATAACGCTGTGGCTACTAGAGTACGACTCATCAATTTATCCTCCTAAAGTTAATTGATAATGAATTATAAAATAAGACCACTCAATTGAGTGGTCAATTATTTATGTAATGGTAGCCCCAAAAGGATTTGAACCTCTGTTTCCGCCGTTAAGGGGCGACGTCC
>CAZUSS010000044.1:0-14695 GCA_964623245.1 uncultured Syntrophomonadaceae bacterium | reverse complement strand
TTACATAATTCTTGCATATCTAACAATTTAATATCAATTGTTTACTAGAAAATTGGTAATTTACTGCATAATGATACTAGGTACTCTTTATTTTCGGTTATATTTGAAAGGAAGTGTTAATTATTATGACTAGTAAGCAGAATGTGAAGGAAGATGTTTGGATTCCTACTACTTGCAATATGTGCTTTAATAGCTGTGACATTAAAGTACATCGCCAGGATGGAGTAGTTGTTAAGATTGAAGGTAATCCAGATAGTCCTATCGGAGAGGGGCATGTATGTGGCAAAGGGGCTGCAGGCATTATGCAACTTTATGACCCTCATCGTCAAACGAAACCTATGAAACGGACAAATCCTGAAAAAGGCCTAGGGATAGATCCCGGTTGGGTAGAAATTAGCTGGGATGAAGCTTATAGCATTATGCAAGAAGAAATCGAAAAAGCTATTGAGAAAAAAGGAACGAAAAACCTTTGTCACCATTCTTTTATCACCAATTTTCCCGGTACATTCAACTCTATTGCTTTCTTTGGCATGACTCTCGATGCTCCAAACTTTTTAATACCAGATATCTGTGGTGCAGCTATACATGGACTGGAGGCTATACTTTCTAGTGGCTGTAATGCAGCACCAGATTACAATTATTGTAAATATGTTTTGCAATTCGGTTCCCAGGCGGGTACGGCTACCCGGCATGGTTACAATATGACTGTAAGACGTTTTGCTGATGCACGGGTAAGTGGAACTAAATTAGTAAATGTAGATCCCCATATGAGTGCTGGGCCTGAAAAAGCTGATACCTGGCTACCTATTAGACCTGGTACAGATGCAGCCTTAGCACTTTCTATTGCCTATGTTTTAGTACATGAACTTGGCATTTATGACAGGGAATATTTAAAGAAGTTTACTAATGCAGCTAGTCTTGTAGATCCGAAAACTGAACGTATTATTAGAGAAGAAGGTACTAATAAACCTTATGTATGGGATCTGCATGATAATAGAGCTAAAGTATTTGATGATCCTAATATTGTTGATTTAGCCTTAGAAGGTGAATATTCGCTAGATGGTAAAACAACTAAAACCGGCTTCCAAATGTATGTTGACAATATAAAAAAATATACCCCTGAAAAAGTAGAAGAAATTACTACTGTTCCTGCAGACAAAATTCGTCAAGTCGCCAAAGAATTTGGTGAAGCTGCTAGCATTGGTAGCACTATAGTAATAGATGGTGTAGAAATGCCCTTTAGACCAGCTGCGGCAGATTCATTTTCTGGAGTTTCACGTCACAAGCACGGTTTTTTAAGCCATTGGGCTATTCTTTCGCTTAATGTATTGATCGGCTCTTGTAATGTACCTGGCGGCTTTATTGCCTATGCACCTATAAGCCATGGTTATCCAGAAACTGGACGGCCAAGCTGGAAGCCAACTGTTTGGGAAGAAGAAAATCTCTTAGAAAACATTGGACTAAACTTTACTGAAAACCTATCTATTTATAGGGGCATCAGAGAAGATGTTGGCGATAAGGGTGATATGGCTCTCTTTGGTTTACAACCATTAAACGACTTGGATCCTCATTTCTTATATAATACCCAAATGAACCCGGGAAAATATGGCCGGGAAAAAATGGACTTCTTATTTGTTTATGCAGGTAATCCTATTAAAAATTGGGGTAACCATGATGAAATGGCGGAATTTCTACAAAGCTTTGATTTTGTGGCAGGTATGGACCTTTACTTGAATGATTCCTCTTATTTCTTTGATTTATTTATACCTGAAGCTACTTATTTAGAAAGATATGATTTCCCACCAACATTATACAATAACCATCGGACTAATGGAGCTATTGGAGTTGATTGGTCCTGGGGTATTAGGCAACCGGTAGTGGAAGCGCGAGACAATGCACCTGGTGTAGGTGATTTCTTTAATGAATTGGCTTTCCGAATGGGATTAACTAGCGAATGGAATAATTCACTTAATTTTATTTGGGGGTTAGAGGATGAACGAGCCCTTTCACCAGATAAAAAATATACCTTTCCAGAGATTTTAGATCATATATATAAAAACTGGTTTGGTCCTGAACGCGGCCTAGATTGGTTTAAGAAAAATGGAATAATAAAATATCCTAGAAAAGTTGATGAAGTTTACCTGTTCCCCCAAATGCAAACCAGAATTCCTTTTTATTACGATTTCATGCTAGAAGCAAAAGAAAAAGTAGCAAAAGAAGTAGAGAAAATGGGCATACCTTGGGAATTAGACGATTATCAACCTTTACCAGATTGGAAACCTTGTCATGATTATGAAATTCATAATGAAGGGTATGATTTATTCCCAGTTTATTATACAAATGCAGTAAATGTTGATACTTGGATGCTGCACAATGCCTGGATAAATGAAATTAATGAAAGTGATCCTTACGGATATAATATTGAAATTAATAGTACCACAGCCCAAGAAAAAGGGTTAAAAAGTGGTGACGATGTTATTCTTAGGACAGCTAATGGCTACGAAGTATCTGGCCGGATAATTGTAGTTGAGGGTCTCCATCCAGAATGTCTAGCTGTGGGTGGTGGTTGTTGGGACAGTAGTTCGGAATATATGCCTACAGCTAAGGGCAGGGGAGTCTCCGTCAACCACTTAGTTGAAGCTCTAGGGACAGAACGCCTATGCCATGTTAGTTCCACTTTTGATCAATGTGTTCGTGTAAAAATAATTAAAGCTTAAGGGGGGAAAATCATGACTTATTGTATGGTAATTGACTTAAAAAGATGTGTCGGGTGTCATGCCTGTTCTATAGCATGTAAAGCTGAAAATGGTACTCCTCCGGGGAATACCAGGTCCAAGGTAATGAAGAAAGAAGTGGGCAAATACCCAGATGTAAGAAGAATGAACATACCTTTACTTTGTATGCAGTGTGAGGATCCCGCCTGTGTAGAAGTCTGTCCCACAGGGGCTACCGTGAAAAGGGCAGATGGTATCGTAACTATTAACAAGAAGATATGTATCGGCTGTAGAGCCTGTATTACTGCTTGTCCTTATGGGGCACGATATTTTCGGGATAGCGAAATGGGCTACTTTGGTACTGAACTTACTCCATTTGAAAAAGTTAAATATCAAGACCAACCCAAAGGGGTAGTAGATAAATGTGATTTTTGCCAAGAAACTAGGCTGGCTAAAGGCTTAGAACCCGCCTGTGTGCAAACATGCATAACAAAGGCACGGGTTTTCGGTACCAAGGAAGAATTACAAGAACTTATTCTGCAAAGAAATGGGCAAAAGCTGCGCCCAGACTTGGGTACTGGACCATCAGTTTACTATCTGCCTTAAAAAGATTGGTCAAAGATATAAGAAAACTATCTTACCGGAAACTATTGATAAAGGAGGAACATAATGATGAATAATTATAATCTATATGTAGATTTTTCTCCACAACAAGAATGGAGTAGTCCCTTCATGTGGCTTGAAATGTCCCTGGGGGCTATGGGAGGCGGTCTTTTTATAATTTCGGCTTTACTGAACTTTAATTTGGGAATCATTCTTGGATTTTTAATATTAATGGCTGGTAAAGGAATTTTTCTTTTAATTGATTTGGGAAAACCCGAACGCTTCCTAAAGGTCTTATCAAGGCCTTTTAAGTCGTGGATAAGTACTAGTGCTTGGGTATTACTTCTTTTTGGATTATTAGGGGCAATCTATTGTGTGCTATTATTAGCAAACGGGGGGGCCGCTAGTAGCCTTGTGGGCTTTTTACAGGTGATTTCAGTCTTATTGGCTATTTTCCTTATAACATATGACGGTTTTTTATTGGCCGCATCAAAAGGAATAGAAGCCTGGAATACTAGTATATTACCTGTATTATATGGCATAAGTAGTTTAGTGGCGGGTACGGGAATAACCTTAGTCCTAATTCGGGAATTTACAGATCCTATCCTACTGAAAGTTAATATTATCCTATTAATCACATTTGCATTTCTTGTTTTTTCATATATTAATGTGTTGAAAAAATCTACCATTGGGGCAAGAAAATCAGCAGAATTATTGTTCGAAAACTATAAAAATCCTCTATGGATTGGTCTAGTAGGTATCGGGATTGTACTACCTTTGCTTTTAGCTGGCTTAGGGCTTTTAGGTCTTGTGACCCTCTCTAGCACATTAATTATATGGATAGCCTTATTTGAAGTAATTGGCTCTTTTTACTTAAGGTATTTGATATTGAATATAGGTGTATATGCGCCTGTAATTTAAAAAGTGGTCAAATAAAATAAGAATACCTACTTAGTCAGTATGCTAAGATTTCAATAGGCAGCGGCAAGATGAAAGAATTCTTGCCGCTGTTTTTCTAAAAGATGGATATAATATTGTTATACTGTTAGCATTATTCTTAGTTTTGCCCATATTAACTTTTAATACTACTGAAGAGGCGGCTTGATTTCTCGCTCCAATAGCAGCCTTTCCCAAAAAAGTTTGGGATTATTAAGGAGATTGCTTTCATAGTAAGAATCAACTACATGTAAAGGTGGCATATTAGGATTGGAATCTTAATTTCCTATATGGGAATAATAATTTATCATAAAGTCAATTAGGCGTTGATGGTTTTTGGTTATGTAGCGATTTTTTTTCCAACTTAAACTAATATGGGCTAGGTAGTTGGTGTCATTAATCCTTTTACATTCTGCGATTAGGAATTTATCATTTTCAACTACAGTACCAGGGATCATGGCTATTCCTACACCTGCACGGACATAAGCGGGCATTAAAGAGGAATCTGCAGTTTCTATAACAATATTCGGGTAGACATTTTTACTTGCAAATACTATATCCATATTATCACGCATACCGTAACCAACGGGTGTTATTATAAAATTTTTATTATGTAGATCACTTAGGGATAGGGATTTCTTGTGGTTTAAGGAATGTTGATAAGGTAGAAGGGCCAAAGCAGTATCTTTGAATAGTAGCTGTGTTTCAATATCTTGGTGGTAAATTGGCGGTGTACAAATGGCAAAATCAGTTTCCTCGGCTAGAAGGGTGTCAATAATCTTAGTTCTAGAGGCGGATAATTGTATTAAATTAAGGTTGGGATTTTCTTTATGGAATTTACCTAATAGCCCTGGCATGTATAGACTTACATTAGTATAAAGGGAGAATGAAGTAAGGGCCCTTCCGTGTAATTCATTTAATCTATCCCGGGCAATATCTAATGTTTCTAGTATGGTTTTGGCGTATTCATAATAAATTTCCCCATATTGGTTAAGTCTGATATTTCTGCCAACATGGTCAAAAAGATTAATACCCAATTTTTCTTCTAGCTGTTTAATTTTTTTCGATAGGTAGGGCTGAGATATGCCTATTAACTGGGCTGCAGAAGTTACATTCTCTGTTTCAGCTACTACACAAAAATATTTAATCAGTTTTAATTCCATTTGCAAGCCTTCCAATTCCATTTATAACCGTTTAGTTATAAATATATAATAAATTATATATTTTATAAAATACATCTTATATAGTATTTTATATATAAGAAGAATCTGATGCAAGATTAAAGAATAAGAACAAGGAGGTAATGATAGTATGGATTTTGTTGGAAAACAACCTGGAAAGACAACTTTGACCAGCACTGGACTTGCAACTATAAGAGGGCATGTGATTAAACGACCAGAACAAATTGCGCTCAAAACGGAAACCTATAGTTCAACTTACGCTGAAATGTGGGAGCGTTGTTCACGGCTGGCCAATTCCCTTTTAGATAGGGGTTTTTCCAAGCCAGATTTAATTATCACCTATATGCCTAACTGTTATCAATATGTAGAGGTTATTGTAGCAGCTCTGATGGCAGGCCTACCAATTAGTTTTGGCAATTATCGTCTCACTCCCGAGGAAATTATATATCAGATCACCAATAGTCAGGCGAGACTTATTTTTGTTCAAGAAGAACAGTATGAGGTTATTAGGCCTCTGATAGACAGTCTGCCTGATGTCAAGGAAATTGTGGTAATTAGTGATAATAAAATAGAAGGCGTCTTAAATTATGAAGAACTAGTCGCTAAAGGTAGTCCTGAGGAACCTGAGGTAGATTTACAGCTTGAGGATATGCACATGCTTTTTTATACTTCGGGTACTACGGGTAAGCCCAAGGGCGCTGTACGGACAATTTACTGTGATTATAACATGGCAATATCTACTGCAATTGAGCTAGGTGTTAGCAGAGATGATACATTATTTGTGGCAGCTCCCATGTATGCTGCAGCTACTGCTGGTTACGTATATTGCACCCTTATGGTAGGGGGCACCATTACTATTGCTCCTGCATTTATTCCCGAAGATTCTTTGCGCTTAATTGATCTATTTAAACCGACTTTCGTTTTCATGGTTCCAGTTATGTTCAAGTGGATGTTAGCGATGTTGCCTCCGGAGACAGTGGCTAAATATGATTTATCCTCAGTAAGATTAGCCGTATCTTGTGGGGCTCCTATGCATAGTGATATTTTCCAAGCCATGACAGAAAAGTTACCCAATGCTAAATGTGTTAATATGCTGGGAGTTTCAGAATTAGGTTTTGTTACAGCTATTACAAGTGAAGAGTGGTTTGGGTTAAAGAAAGAAGGAAGTATTGGTAAAGGCAGCTTTGACATAGACCTGAAAGTAGTCGACCTTGATGGTAAGGAGGTGACTGAGCCAGGTGGAATTGGGGTCCTTTATGTAAGAAGCCCATCTACCTTTAATGGTTACTGGAATAATCCAGAAGGTACTGCGGAATCCTTTTTAGATGATCAATGGTGTTCAGTAGGAGATATGGCTCGGTTTGATGAAGATGGCTATTACTTCCTAGTTGATCGCGCCCAAGACATGATAGTGAGCGGCGGCACCAATATTTATCCTGCAGAAATTGAAGATGTAATCATGGGTATGGAAGGTATTGCCGATGTCGGAGTAATTGGGGTGCCTGATGAAAAATGGGGTGAACTGGTCAAAGCCATAGTCGTATTAAAGCCTGATTATGAAGTCGGTGAAGAGGAAATAATTGCTTATTGTCGTCAATATTTAGCTGGATTTAAGGTTCCTAAATCAGTTGATTATATAGACACAATTCCTCGTAATGCAGTTGGCAAAATGTTGAAAAAGGACCTGCGTAAGCCTTACTGGGAAGGCAAGGATACCTTTATTTCCTAATCTTTAGGTAAACATAATAATTATAATAGAAAAAACCTGGGGGAAATTACTCCAGGTTTTTATTTTTTATATTAATTTTATGTGAAGGTGTGTCTTTAATCATAAGTTCATCTACAAGCATATATTTAAGGGGGGGACTAGGAATATCTTTTCTTATTAAAGGTTTTTTTTCGACTGGTTTCTTTGATTCTGCTTGCCTATGTGGCAATTCAGATCCAATAACCCCCGCTGTACTAGATTTTGGTTCAGTTAATTCTGAGCTTTGTTCTTCTAGGGTTTCGAAGTTGGCGGTATTAAATTCAGGTACTACATTCTTTTCTGTTTTATTGGTATTTGACCCTTGTGTTTCTGACCTCTCGAAATTAGCTGGATTGAGTTTAGGTAAGTCATTTGATTCTGATTTATTTGGACCTAACTTTTGCATTGCTAGTTTTTCAAAGTTAGCTGAATCTAAAAATGTAGAGATCCCATTTTCATCTGATTCAGTTGGATACAAATCGTGGGCTTGAGGCATTTCCCCCTTATTAGGATCTAATTTAGACATTTCACTTACTTCAGGTTCTGTTATGTCTAACTCATGTTCCTTTAGTTGTCTCGATCCGGTCGTATCAGACTCAGGCTCCTTAATTTCGGTTATACTTTCCTGGGTTTTATCCCAAGTTACTTCATTATCAATTGGTATTTCATTATATAGATCCTGTTTATCCGTAACAGTATTTCCGAGTTTATTTTCAAATTCATCAGACTTATTATAGGTTATATTTTTTATTGACGCTGGAAATATTTGCTTAGGTTTTACTAATGGATTATTGCAATAGAAACATAACTTATCTTCAGAAAGCGGGGTAATTGATTTAGTCCACTTTTTACAAGTTTGACAATGCAGCCAATAAGCCATATATTTAAGCTCCTTCCTAAAATCCCCATTTTTATCATATTGTTTAATTTTCCTTAATATAGGATATGAAGAAATCTTAATAATGTTACCACTTTTCATATTTCCTGAATAAAATAATAGGGGTAGGCCGAAGCTAAAATTTTCTATAATCTATTTTTCTAAAACGAAACGCCAAGCACAGAACCATTCGGGAGGATGAGGGTCGGGTGGACAGCCTATACATTCAGTATGAATCCGCTCATCAATTTCCCAAGCGAATCGACTGTATTCAACTAAGCCCGCAGATTTGCAAGGGTAATCATCCATGCCTTTGCGCTTACGGGCCGATTGAACTCGACAATCATTCATTTGAAAAACAATACTAGTAGGGCTTTCCTCAAGAATTGATTGCTGATTAACCCGTGCATAAAGGCGGTATCCTAATGCTTGTTTCAAGCCATTAAGACCAGCCTGGGCTGGCAAGCCTAAGAAGTTTCTAATCATACGAGCCTCTACCTGGGAAAAACGATGCCAACAAGAATCATTACTGCGTTTGGCATCATTCATTCCATGTGCCTTTTCAAGCGCCTGAAACCAAACCCCATCCATGGCTAACCAGTTTTTACCCAAATCACTAGTAAGCTGCAATAGTTTTTCTTGTGGCAAATTTAGTAAAGGCTGGGGTAAGCCATCATTAACTTCGAAGCCTAAGGTCTTACCCAACCTATTGATACTAAT
Source organism: uncultured Syntrophomonadaceae bacterium (assembly GCA_964623245.1). Lineage (GTDB taxonomy): Bacteria > Bacillota > Syntrophomonadia > Syntrophomonadales > Syntrophomonadaceae > JAAYRQ01. Next base: position 5,917 of record CAZUSS010000044.1, on the reverse strand, counting down.
ATTACGTATTTTCTCAGCAGTTTCCTCCAATATATCTAAAGCTTTTTTCATACCCAACTGGTGTTCAACTTCCCTAAACCATAGGGCATGGTGGACCGCTATACGGTGTGATAAATCCAGGATAAAATCTACTAAATCTTCGGAGGTTAAATCTTCGAGTCGTGCTCCATCATATAATTTATCTGACATAGTGCATCCTTCCAATCATAAATATTACTTAATATACTACTACAAAGATATTTGTTGTGCTATACAGATTAGGTCCATAGATCTTAATACTTGGAAAGGTTAAATATGAAAAATCCCCCCAAAATTACATTTGTATAATTTTAAGGGGATTTGATTTTTTATGAATAATTTAGTTTATATCCATTTATGTTGCCTAGCCTTAAACAGTAACTCATCTCGAAAATCGGGGTGAGCTATGCTGACCAGGAGTTTTACACGTTCAGAGATTGATTTGTTAGTTAGTCTTACGGCGCCATGTTCAGTGACAATCCATTCCACATCATTTCTAGATGTAGTAGTTATTGTGCCCGGAGGAAATACGTCTAAAATACGTGAATGTACTTTACCCTTGCTATCAACCCGGGTAGAAGGTAGGGATATAAAACTCCTGCCACCTTTGGCCATTTGACTCCCTAGCACAAAATTAACCTGTCCACCAGTTGCACTAAACTGTCTGGTGCCGATAGATTCAGAAGCAACTTGCCCAGTTAAATCAACCATTAGGGCATTGTTTATCGATACAAAATCATTATTTTCCGCTATAAAATAAGGGTCATTTGTTTTTTCGATTTCGAAAGCTATGCAATCGCGATTGCGATGCAAAAACTTATGTAATTTGTGTGTTCCTACTGCAAAAGTATAGACTACTTTACCAGGATAAAGTGCCTTCTTACTGCCGTCTGCTGCCCCACATTTCATAAGTTCCATAATTGAATCGGTAAACACTTCAGAATGTATGCCTAGATGTTTTTTATCCTTAAGAAAATGACCAATACAGTTTGCTAGTCCCCCCAAGCCTAATTGAACAGTAGAACCATCTGGTATCATGTCTACAATATGTCTGGCAATTTCCTTTTCCACATCTGTTATGGGTATTTCGGGAATTTCAAATAAAGTTTCGTGATTTTCTACTATGGCATCGACTTCAGATACGTGAATATTGAATACATCATTATCACTAAATAACCAGGGCGTATTTTCGTTTACCTCCACAGCAATATATTTACATTGCTTTACAAGTTGATTAGGTACTAATCCAGCAAATAAGGAACGGTTCATATAGCCATTTTCATCTGGCGGTGATACTACTGCTGCTAACTTATCAACTCTGAAGTCTGTGGCCCATTTAATCATGCTGCCCAAATGGTTGGGTACAAAATCGCAAGTACCCCATTCAAGGCATAACCGTTCTGCTGGCCCTATAAATATTGTTTCAATACGGAAATGTTCCTTATGTTCAGGTTTCATGTATTCATGGAGCCCAACGGCAAAACCTTGACCAAACTTGACATTAGTGATTTCGCCGGCCCTTTTTCCAATAGCGTCAACTATTTGTGTCGGTATACCTGTGCCCCCCCCCACACCAATATGGTCACCGCTTTCGTAAGCCTTGGCTGCTTCTTCTGCAGTAGTTAGCTTTCTTTTGTAATCTTCTTTCCAGCTCATTAATTAATCTCCCCCCGTTAATTAATTTACGCAATAATTACTATTTTCCAACAATTGCGTTAATGATATTATAACCATATTTGACAAAGAGGGGAAGGTATAAATTACTATTTTAATTGATTTAATTTAGTAGTAAGGCGCATAATTGTAGCACTAAGTGACACTCTTGGGGGATGATAGATAGGCAAAAAAGCCATTTTAGTAAAAAATGTTCTTTATTATGGTAGGTAGTTTTCAGGTTAGGCTATTTTGCGACAGGATCTGTCAATTCTGGGATGGCCCCACCTGCTATTTTCCATAAATATAAACTGGCTACTGAAGCATGGGGAGAATAAAGTTTCTGATATTTTTTAAAAAGTTCAGGGGTGATTTCATGATGGGAGTATAACATCCGTAAACCCCGATGAATTGCTAAATCACCCCAGCTTAATATATCTGGGCGCTGCAAGGAAAAAATAAGGAGCATTTCTGCCGTCCATTGTCCTACACCTTTTATTTTTGTTAAATATGAACATACCTCTGTATCAGTCATATCATTTAATTTATCTAAATCCAAAGTTCCATTTAAAATAGCTGTACTCATTTCCATAATATAGGATGCTTTGCGCCACGACATTCCAAAGGCCTGTATTTCATCTATGGATAAATTCGCAATAGTCTTGGGATTTATTTGGGGGATTTTATTTTGTATCCGGCTCCATATTGAAGCTTGGGCTTTGGTAGAAATTTGTTGACCTATAATTGATTTTAGTAATGCCATGTAAAGATCGGGGATTACACTTCGATAAACGTGGCCAATCTTATCAATAGCATGACTAAGTATAGGATCACGGGATTTAAGATATTCTAGTTCTTTTTCACCATAGGAAAAAAAGTACTGCCTGGAATTGGGTTTTTCGAGGTCTAGTAAAAATTGCTTTATATCGAGCCCACCTGCATAACCAGTTAAACCACCATCATGTCCAATAACACGATGGCAGGGAATGATGACTGCAATGGGATTACGGTTGTTTGCTAAACCGACAGCACGCGCTGCTTTAGGGTTATTTATTTTAATGGCAATATCCTTATAACTTCGGGTTTCACCATAGGGAATATTTAGCAACGCCTCCCATACACTTTTTTGGAATTCAGTACCATGGGGTGCTATTGGCAAGGTAAATTTATTTCTATTTCCGTTGAAGTATTCCTCTAGTTGATTTTTAGTTTTTTTTATCAAAGCGGTCTCATTTTGCTTATAAGCAGACCAGTCTTTTTGCCCCTTATCGAACTTTAGATAAGTAATAGCTTGATCTTCCTCTGCTATCCATAATGTGCCTATAGGTGATTCATAATGCCAAATATTTTTCATAAATGCCTCCCCGATTATTGTCTAAAAATTGCTATTTTTATTGTAAACAAGTTAAGGAAAAAATACAAATAAGAAAAAAATCTATAAAAATTAACTAATTTTAGTGGCCTTAATATTATATAAATCTTATAATATACTATGACGTAAAAACACACATTAAATAATACCAGGTACTAATATTTTAATATTATTAAATTAAATAATAGGAGCTGATAAAAATTAATTGGTCAAATTATTATACATCCAGACTAGTTAGCCCAGAGGAGGCAGCTGCCCTTATTAAGAATGGTAATCGTTTGTCATATGGGCATGCTACTGGTGAGCCCCAACTAATAGCGCCTGCACTTATGAAAAGAAGTGGGGAATTAGATAATGTGACATTTGTCCATGGCTTGACTATGGGACCGGCTCTATATTGCAATGAGGATGTGAATCTTAAAAACTTAAAACATGAATCTTTTTTTGCCTCAACCAGTACTAGAAAAGCTGTACAGGATGGAAGGGCCACCTTTGTTCCTATGCATTTTTCTGAAATGCCACATGCTTTTAGTAATAGAATAACCCCCATCGATGTAGCAATTCTTCATATTTCTGAACCCGATAAATTTGGCTATTGTTCATTTGGAATTTGTGTTGATATTCAAAGGGTAATAGTTGAGAATGCCCAATTAGTTATTGCAGAAGTAAACCATAATATGCCCCGTACTTATGGAGATACCCTAGTCCATGTAAGGGAAATTGATTATTTTGTGGAAAGCGACCAACTATTGTATGAATTGGAGAAACCGCCAATTACACCTATAGAAGTGGCCATAGGTAAAAATATTGCGAATTTAGTAGAGGATGGTTCCTGTTTACAATTGGGAATAGGTGGTATTCCTAATGCAATTATGAGTTTTTTAAAGGACAAAAACGATCTAGGTGTGCATACAGAATTAATATCAGATGGAACTATGGAACTGATGAAGGCTGGGGTTATTACGGGTAAAAAGAAAACAATTCATAAGAACAAAGCAATAGCTACCTTTGCGGCCGGGACCACAGAATTTTACGAATGGTTACATAAAAATCCTAGTATAGAATTTTATCCAGTTGATTATGTAAACAATCCTCATATAATTGCTCAAAATGAAAAAATGTTTTCGGTAAATGCAGCTCTCCAAGTCGACTTAATGGGACAATCTGGAGCAGAAACTATAAATGGCTTACAATTTAGTGGTGTTGGTGGACAAGTGGATTTTGTCCGGGGGGCTAAGATGGCCAAGGGTGGGAAATCAATAATTGCCATGCCGTCAACGGCAAAAAATGGTACAATATCTAGAATTGTGGCAGGATTCCAACCGGGCGATGCCATTACTACTTCTAGGAATGATATTGATTATGTTATTACGGAATATGGTGTGGCCGCGCTAAGGGGGCAAAATATACATGAAAGAGCCAGACGCTTAATTGCTATAGCCGACCCGAAATTCAGGGATGAATTAAAGGATCAATTTAAAGATATTTATAAGCTATCTTTATAGGATTAGACTAATGTAAGCCCGCCATGTAAAGAGGTTAATTATTGTTTTAACCTCTTTTTTAATATGCAATTTTCCTGTGAAGTTGAATACCCTTCAACTTCACAAAACAAGTTGAGCAATTGTGTAGCACAAAAATTAGATATATTTTTATTTTCATTTATAATTTTAATATATTACTAAGTTATAAAGGGGGATAGATATGGGGCCGAAATTCAAGGTAGTAGTTACAGATTATGAATATGAGTCTTTAGCTTGGGAAGAAAAAGCTGTCAGAGAAATTGCTGGCATACTTGTAGCTAAGCATTTAGGGACTGAAGATGAATTAATTTCTAATTGTTATGATGCAGACGCCTTATTAGTACAGTATGCTAATATTTCTAGGAATGTAATAGCTAATCTAGAACATTGTAAAGCAATAGTTCGATATGGTGTGGGGGTAGACAGTATTGATATTCAGGCAGCAACCGAAAAGGGCATTTATGTAGCAAACGTTCCAGACTACGGGCTTGAAGATGTGGCTGATCATTCCATTACCTTATTATTAGCGGCAGCCCGTAAAATAGTATATTTGCACCAGGATGTACTTAGAGGGGGCTGGGATTATGCGATATCTAAGCCTTTGTATAGACTTCGGGGGAAAACTTTAGGCTTGATGGCTTTTGGTGATATTGCGAAAATGGTGGCTTTAAAAGCTCAGGCTTTTGGTATAAATGTCCAAGCTTTTGACCCCTATATTGATGAAACGATAGCCGCAGAATATGGTGTAAAGTTAGTTGATTTTGAAGTTTTGATAAAAACTTCTGATTTTCTTTCAATTCATGCTCCAGTTACTCCCGAAACCTTTAAATTATTTAATATAGACATTTTTAAACAGATGAAAGCTAATTGCATATTGGTCAATACCGCTCGTGGTGCCTTAATTAATGAAGAAGATTTGGTGGAGGCACTGGAAAAAAAATATATCGCTGGTGCAGCCCTGGATGTAACTAGCCCAGAACCTATAAAACCCTATAGCAAGCTTAAAAAAATGGAAAATGTAATAATTACCCCCCATGCCGCCTGGTATACAGAGGAAGCACAAGAAAGCCTACAAATTCAGGCTGCACAAGAAGTGGTAAGGGTATTATTGGGCGAGCCCCCATTAAATTTGGTTAACAAAGATATTTTGGACAAGTAGAAAGATATGTTGTAAAAATCATGGATTCTAAGGACTACTATCTATATTAGGGAGGGCACAAATAATGGCACAAATATTACGTATTAATAGCATTGATAATGTAGTTATCGCCGCCGAAACAATTAAAAAGGGGACTCTAATTATTGATCAAGGAAAACGAATCGAAGTTTTGGATGATATCCCGATAGGCCA
>CAZUSS010000043.1:0-14837 GCA_964623245.1 uncultured Syntrophomonadaceae bacterium | reverse complement strand
ATCACCTAAAAACATAAAAAAGAATGAATTAATGTCCAGTGCAGTAATTATTTCAGGCATTTTTAAGCACCTCAATTTCTAAACCCTGCTGATGTAAATAGGCTAAAGCATCATTAATAATCGCAGCCTCTCCTATAAATTCTAAAACTAAATTACCAAAAGGTGTATCCTTTATTCGGTCAATATTCCCATATAAAATATTGACCTTAATGTCAAATAATCTAATCATGGAGGAAATTATGGGTTCACCTGCTGATTTACCTATAAATGAAACCCGAACTAAGCGTTTATATATGTCATTTTCCAAAGGGGTTTGTAGTACGAGATCTTCGGGGATTTCATTGTTAACTATGGCTTTAATAAAACTTTGCGAAGTAGGTGTGCCTGGATTGGAAAAAATAGTAAGGACATCACCGACTTCGACAATTTTAGCATTATCTATAACAGCCACCTTATCACAGACCTGTTTTATTACATTCATATCATGGGTAATTAAAAGAATGGTAATGTTAAGCTGTTGGTTGATTTCCTTAAGCAATTTTAAAATGGATCTAGTAGTTTCAGGATCCAAGGCTGAAGTAGCTTCATCAGATAGTAGAATCTTAGGGTTGTTAGCTAAAGCCCTGGCAATTCCAACCCTTTGTTTTTGTCCCCCGCTAAGTTGGGTAGGATATACTTTGGCTTTATCAGTAAGTCCTACTATTTCCAGTAGTTCATTTACCCTGGCTTTAGCTTTAGTAGGCGGCACTTTAGCTATTTCTAGGGGAAACATTATATTATCAAAAACTGTCCTAGATGATAATAAGTTAAAATGTTGGAAGATCATCCCGATTTTCTGCCGGGCATAACGCAAATTCCCTTTATCAAGGTTAGTTACATCCTGCCCATCTACATTTATTATGCCCTTGGTAGGCTTTTCTAACATATTTATGCAACGAATCAAGGTACTTTTGCCTGCACCACTCAAACCAATAATACCAAATATTTCCCCTTGGTTAATTGTTAGGCTAACATCATCCAAAGCTAAGACTTCATGGCTAGGGGTTGTAAAAATCTTAGTAAGATTACTTATTTTTATCAATACTACGGCCTCCTAATTAATCTATCTACAAAGATGGCTCATTTTTTACAATGATTTTGTTTACTTTATTGTCCCTAATATGAAAAAAGATACTACTATCATTATCTGCTCCATAGGCTACATCGAAATTTGTAGTATCACCAACCTTAGAAACATAACTATAATTTTCACCATAGGCGGTGACTACTTTATCGAAATTATCCCCAATACAAATATTTCTGCTAGTGGATACTTGCTGTTCACTTATATGAATCTTGCTTAATATATTCCCTTTTTTACTAAAGGTAAACAAGCAATCAAAATCAACTGGACTATATATGGTACTCCTACCGAGAGTCTTACCATTAGGCAGGATATGCTTAACTTCATCCCAGGCGAAGGAACCAACCATAACTTGTCCCTGAGGTAGGTTAACTGTAAAATCATCAATACTTAAAATTGTGTCTTCGGGGGGATATACTATTTCCAATGGTTCCTGATGATTAGCTATATAGAAGCCTACAGTATAGACTATTACTACTATTGCGATTACACATAGAATCTGATACTTATTTTTCATAGAAACAACTCCTTAGACTATTTATAGATTTGGGAAATAATACACAATTATTTTATTCCATATATGTTATTATACTCTTTGGCAGCAAAAATAGGTAGGTTTAGGATGAAGAATCAGTTAGTACCCGTATGGGGGGATAAAAGATACCATACTCTAAATTATCATTTAAAGAAAATGTTTGGACAAAAGATTTTTAAGATATCTCTGGATGGCGGATTTACCTGTCCGAATCGTGATGGTACCTTAGCCAAAGGTGGATGTTATTTCTGTAGTGCAAATGGTTCAGGGGATTTTGCTGGCAACCGTGCAGATAGAATAAGTGACCAGTTTGAGAATATAAAAAAGGTGATGCACCGTAAATGGACCCATGGTAAGTATATTGCATATTTCCAAGCCTTTACTAATACTTATGCCCCCATGGGCATCTTATCCAATCTATATGAAGAGGCTATAAACCAACCTGGTGTTGTGGGTTTAGCCATAGCGACTAGGCCAGATTGTATTGATGATGATGTAATAGGCTTATTGGCTGAATTCAATCAGAAAACTTATCTCTGGTTAGAAGTAGGCCTACAAACAGTGCACGAAAAATCGAGTAGGGCTATGAATTTACAATATAATTATGAAACATTTTTAACTGTACTTGAAAAATTACAAAACAATGGTATAGAAACTTGTACCCATATTATTTTAGGCTTACCGGGCGAAAGTCCAGAAGATATGATGATTACCGCTAAAAGCATAGCGAAATTACCCATTCAAGGCTTAAAAATTCATCTACTTCATTTAATGCGGGGTACCCCTTTAGCCAAGATTTACGCTAAAAACCCCTTCCCACTTTTAACCCAGGAGGAATATGTAGGCTTAGTAGTTGACATCTTGGAAATTTTGCCCCCGGAAATAGTCATACACCGTCTAACCGGAGACAGTCCTAGGGACTTATTAATCGGGCCCCAATGGAGTCTTAATAAATGGCAAGTCTTAAACAGTATAGATAATCTTTTGATTAGCAGAAATACCTGGCAAGGCAAATATTATTAAAAGACACTTTATTCAAAATGTATTTTAAGAAATCTTCCATTTCTAGATGTAGATTTTACCCAATAAGGTTTACTTTCACCCTTAATTCTTATCCTGCTGTCTTCCAAATCATAAATATCTTGACCATATTCAAATTCATAACGATTGATAAGCTTAACTCTAGTAAAACTACGGTAATTATTATTTATACGAATTTCTATTTCATCACTAAAATATTGTTCACCAGAATTTTCATCTATAAACATTATTTCATCATGGTCAATATAGTCATCGTAGTAATCATCATAATACCTATCATATTCACAATTGATTATTAACTTATTGTTTTTTTCGCGTATTTCTTCAATTGGCATCCAAGAAGTTTTACTATTATTTGTCTTGATAACCCTGATATCAATCCGATTCGGTCTATACTTGGTATTACCTAGAATTATATAATTATTATATATGTCAATTTCAATTTCCCCTAAATCAAAGTAGGTTGATTTGCCATTTTCCCGAAATTCCAGCTTGTCTATTCTGGTGATTTTATTGCCACTTCTATCATAGACTGCTTCAATGTCTGCATTGTAAAGATTAGACCAATAATCACCAATCCTCTGCCTGCCCTTACTTAACTCTAGGGTAGCTAAATTGTTTACCCAGTATACACCTTTAATAATATAATAATCATCCTGAAGTTTTAAGGATAAACTGTGTTCAGATAAATCATAATTAATACCCCCGATACGCAGAAGATTAGCATTAATAATTGCAGCATCGGATAGATAATAAAAACTAGTCTTATTATCAATATAAATTTCTACATAGTCGGGATTGTATCTATAACCATCTACCGATAAAGTAGAAATCCTAGTTGATGACGGTTGGTGAATAGCTGGAGGAGGTGATATATTTGAGGGATAATTATCATAATAAGAAGGGGTATAATTTATTTTGCCTAAAAAGCGATTTAATATTATAGCCGCCTGGGCGCGTGTAATATAATTATAGGGTTTAAACTCCCCATCAGGATAGCCAGTAATAATGCCCTCTTGCTGGGCGGCTTTTATGTAACCTGCATAGGGGTTATTATTAACAATATTATTATCTTTAAAGGATGCAAAGGCATAATCAGGTGAATTACCTAAGGCCCTCATTACCATTGCGGCTGCTTCAGCACGATTAATAGCCCCGTCCTGTTTAAAACCTCCGGGATATTCGCTGGCCTGCACGATGCCCTGCCTGAGTCCTTCGTTAACTTGGGCTTCAGCCCAATTATCATTATGTAAATAGCCATAGGCAGGACTATTATTCATACATCTGAGGAGAACAGATATGAATTCAGCCCTAGTCATGGTTTTATCCGGTAGAAAACTGCCATCGGGGTAACCTTGTAGGTATCCTAGGCTAGATAGGTCGCTAATATAAGTCTTTGCCCAATGATTGGAAGTATCCTTAAAATCAACAGCTAAAACACTCGCAGTGTTAATAAAGGGGAACATGGATAAAAGCAAGATGGTAATTATGCGCCTCACAATATGACCTCCATGAATTTTAGTAACTTAATCATAACAAAAAAATAGTAGTTATTGGGTAGTGATTTATATGGACTTAAATCCTACTCGGGGGGATAAAAAATTATAATGGCTAATATATAATATAGGCAAAGGATATCTATACCTAAACTTAGAATAGTTTAATATGAACAATAATTTTAGGATGGAGGGAAACAAATTGGACAATATAGAAGTTCAGTTCAAAAAACTTGTAGAATGGGCGAAAATTCCTGAATATGAAACGAAGCATGCTGCAGGTTGCGATATAAGCGTAGCGGTCCAAGATGAAATGGTCCTATATCCAAGTGAAGTTAAAAGTATTTCCACTGGTTTTGCCATCAAAATTCCCCAGGGTTATGAAGCACAAATTAGAAGTCGGGCAGGGATGGCTAGAAAAGGCCTGGTTGTCGCCAATGCACCTGGGACTATAGATGCTGAACATGTGGGGGAAGTAAAGATACTTCTTTTGAATGTAACTGATAAACCTATAAAAATATTACCCCACCAAAAAGTTGCCCAAATGGTATTTAGCCCAGTAATTAAAGCTGATTTTATAATTAATTAACTCTGATTTAAAATGGGCCCTTAGGGGTTCATTTTAAATCTGGGAAGAACTATCAAGATGCTTTTTCAAATAATTTCTTGTCCAGATTTTTTTGCAAATAAGCAGAAAAGTTCCAAGCAAAGCAAAAGCTATACTAATTCTATTTATGGAATTAATAAGGGTATTTTTGATTACACTTACCAAGATAAGGGGATTAGTAGTAATCGAAGTTAATAATTTACTTTGCTTGCCAATATTATTTAGAAGATAATTATCTACTAATATGCCACTGATATAGGCTATAATCATTGTTATTAAAGCCGAAATCAAAATCCCATATCCTAGCCACTTTATGCTAGTAGCACTTTTGCCTATCAGGAGGAGCAAAACTACAAATAATATAAATAAGCAATAGGGGGTATATTTAATAAAACTATAATAAATTCTATAGTTATCTATTTTATTATTTAGTTCTGTTTCCGAAAGACCTAAGACTTGTGAAATTTTCAATGAATCAGGCCAATTAGCGTTTTTTATTATAGTAGCAGCTATCGATTGGGCAGAATCAATTTGGAACAATTCTAGTTCTTGGGGTTCGTATTTAGTCTCCAAATTGTTAATTAAATTATTTTCCAGAATTGTTTTACGCTCTTTAAGTGGTACTTCCAATTCTAGGTTATTATTTTGGCCCTTAATATAATCAATAGTTTGCGTTATGAGTTTCTGACTTTGATGCTCTATCCAATTGTTAGTGAAGGCATCATTTATTGACGGTGTTAGTACATTACATATAGGTTCCGAAAATAAGTGGCCAGAAGTTTCTTTCATAGATAGTAAGACATAGTTTTGGGGCAAATCATGTAGATTATGCTTTACTATTAGTTTATTATAATAACTAGGGTTCAGTATTGTGGATTTAAAGCCTATCAGGACTTGGACAAATATTGAAGCTATAATAGTTAATATAACCAGCATTATTAATATAGTAGTTTGAATTTTACCCATTGATAATCCCCCATGAAAATTAGTATTCCATTTGCTAAAAAGGTTTTGTATAAGGAGTTATTATCTTAAGTTCTAAATCAATTAAATGATACAATAAAATCTTACACATTTGAAGGAGGAATATATCTGATGAAAAAATACCAACTTAATGCCAATGATTCTGTTTTACTTGTAATTGATCTCCAGGAAAAATTAATGAATGCTATGAAAGATAGGGAAAGGGTATATAAGCATACAAATTTACTCCTTGCTACTGCCAAACAATTAAATATTCCAGTTTTATTGACTGAACAATACCCCAAAGGGCTAGGTCCTACTGTTGAAGAGATAAAAAGCAACTTACCTGAACATCATTATACGGACAAAATATCTTTTTCTGCTTGTGTGGATAATCTCCTAGATGAATTGAAAAGTTTAAATAGGAAAAATGTAATTGTTACTGGTAGTGAAACACATATTTGCGTTTATCAAACTGTACGTGATTTACTAGATCTAGGATATAATATACATTTGGCCCAAGATGCAGTTTGTTCTAGAACCAATGAAAACTATCATAATGCCTTATCTCTTATGCAGCAAATGGGGGCAGTTATAACTAATACAGAAACCATTATTTTTGATTTATTAAAGATAGCGGGAACTAATGAGTTTAAGGCTATTTCGCCTTTGCTTAAATAAAGATAGCCCATTATTATTTTTGTCCTAAATATTATGTAATTGGAAAATAAACAAATGATGTAATTTTATTTATTTTGTATTAGAATAGAAACAATGAAAAGTGATGGTGAATTTAGGAGGTTTTAATTATGGGGAACGAGAAGGCTTTAAAGTACAGAAAAGAAGATGCTATTGGAATAATTACATTTAACCAACCTGATTCTTATAATCTAGTTGGACCTAATGTCCTTTATGAACTGGAAGAAATCCAAAAAGAAATCGAAAAAGATAAAAGTTTACGAGTAGTGGTTATTAATGCTGAGGGTGACCATTTTTCCGCTGGGGTTGACTTGAACTTCCTACGTACTGTTGATTCAAATTTTATCATGGAGAACCTGCCCTGGTTGCAAGGCTTATATAGCAAATGGCAAGAATTATCTATACCAGTTATCGCAGCAATTCAAGGTTTATGTTATGGTTCTGCAACAGAGCTAATCCTCGGCTGTGACATAAGGATTGCAGCCAAAGATGCTAGGATTTCCATACCAGAAGTAAGATTCGGCTTATCTCCCGATATGGGGGGAACAGTTAGATTGACCCAATTAGTAGGTATGGGACAAGCAAAAAGGCTGATTATTGGTTGTGAAGAAGTTGATGCAGATGAGGCATACGCTATTGGCTTAGTGGAAATAGTAGTAGAAAGGGCTGAGCTACAAGAAAGGGCTATGAAACTAGCTAAAAGAATATCATATATGCCACCAGCTGCCGTGAGATTTGCAAAAAAGGGCATAAATCTAGCTAATGAAAGCAGTGTTAGTGCAGGACTATTATTCGAACAAGCGCAATCGACATATTGTTGTGGCACTGAAGATCAAAACGAAGCTATTGATTCATTTTTTGAGAAGAGAAGGCCCGTATTTAAAGACAAGTAATAGCAAACCAATAAGGCAATAAATAAAAGTGATACCTTTTCAATTTGGAGGAGGGATCACTTTTTTATTTATCATTTATGATGGAGTTAATAAGGTTATAAGATGACCATTCTCCAGTTGAGACATAATAAACAGGGGATTTGCGGGGAAAAAGTTTCTTTTCTATTTCCTTAGGTATTAGGCCCTTGTTATGTAAATCCTTTGTTTTTGCTTGGACCTCTAATAAAAAATCCAGTTTCTTTTTCAGTTTTTCCCTACCATTTTGGTGATGTACACCGCTATGGCCACAAAAGATGGTATCAAAGTCCAAATTGACTAACATTTGTAGGGATTTTATTTTCTGGGGTATATTTTCTTCCCTGAGGCAGACGAACTCTTTGGTACTTAAAAAGAGATCACCTGTAAATAGCCAACCTTCTTGTTTTTCATATAGTGTTATATGATCTTCGGCATGACCAGGTGTATCCAATATTTGAAAACTATATTTATTAGTTTCTATAATATCTGTATAAGGCAATGGTTCAAAAGGTAGCCTTTTGCCCCATGATATTATCCTATATAGGGGAAGCTTAGCCTTCCTTTTCGCTTGATTATGGGAAATATAATTTAAATAAATTGGCAGATTTTTGTTAGCTTGTAGCCACCAAGCCATACCCGAATGGTCCTCGTGAATATGGGTGATGGCAACCTGGTTAATTTCCTGGCTATTAAAAAAATCGACACTTGATTTAAGTCTAATTGGTCCCGTATCTATTAAGAGTCCATCAATATTATACAAAAATACGTTCATTAAAGTCCCGAAAGCCCTGACTTTGCCATGGGCACATAAAATATCATCATGGTTAAAAGTCTTTATCATTGAATCACTCTCCATACTAAAAAAATGCTAGTAAATAAAGTATATACCTAACATTCTAGCAGAAAAATATTGGCGGAGGGGATAATATTCTATTTGACAAAGGTCAATCTAGCTAATATAATTGTAATTTGGGATGTTGGTTATAACTTAAAATAATTTAGTAACCAGGGTTTCGGCATAACTTTTTCAAGGAATGCCGAATTTTTTGATGTGAAATAAGGAGTGTATACCTTAATGAAGAATTTAAGAAACATAGGGATTATTGCCCATATTGATGCAGGGAAAACTACCACAACAGAGCGTATTTTATATTTTACTGGTTTAACTCATAAAGTAGGGGAGACCCATGATGGTGAAAGTGTAATGGACTTTTTGCCCTATGAGAAGGAAAGGGGTATAACAGTAGCCTCAGCAGCTACTAAATGTGTATGGAGGAAACACGATATTAATATTATCGATACGCCCGGGCACGTTGACTTCACAGCTGAGGTGGAAAGAAGTCTAAGAATATTAGATGGTGTAGTAGTAATTTTCTGTGCTAAGGGCGGGGTTGAACCACAGTCTGAAACAGTTTGGCGTCAAGCTGATAAGTATAAGGTGCCTAGAATAGCCTATATTAACAAAATGGATGCTATAGGGGCGGACTTTTATAAGGTTATAGAACAAATTAAAAAAAGGCTAGGTGCAAATCCATTAGTTCTAACTTTGCCAGTCATAGAGGGCGACGAATTTCTGGGTATAATAGATTTAGTCAAAATGAAATATTATTCTTTCGGGGGAACCTTCGGTGATACTGTTATTGAGGCAGAGGTTCCCGAACAACATAGGGAAATAACGGCCAATTGGCGGCTAAGCCTAGTAGAAAATTTGGCGGAAACTAATGAAAACCTATTAGAATTATATTTTAATGACGAGGAACTACCCTTAGAGATGTTAATAGAAGCCATTAGGGTAAATACGATTAATAATAATTATATCCCTGTAATGTGTGGTAGCTCCTATCGTAATATAGGTGTCCAGCCTTTATTAGATTCAATAGTTGATTATATGCCTTCGCCATTGGATGTAAAGCCTACCTCGGCAATAATTAGAGGTAGTGATGAACAGGTTGAAATTATACCCGATGCTAAGGGTGATTTTATGGCTTTAGTATTTAAAATCCTAAGTGATAGACATGTTGGGAAATTAGCTTTTGCCCGGATTTATGCAGGTGAAATTGAAGCAGGAAGTTACATCTATAATAATACTAGGAATAAAAGGGAGCGGGTAGGTAGACTGGTTAAAATACATGCCAACCATAGGGAAGAATTAAAAAAAGTTTCAGCAGGGGATATTGTAGCTTTTATTGGTCTAAAAGATGTTAGCACTGGGGATACACTGGGCTCACAAAACAATGATTATTTGTTGGAATCTATAGAGTTTCCCGAACCGGTAATTCAGATTGCCATAGAACCCAAAACTCAAAATGATCAAGGTAGAATAGGGGAAGCATTAGCAAAAATATCAACAGAGGATCCCACATTTAAGGTTTCTTATAATAAGGAAACAGGACAAACGCTCATAGCCGGAATGGGTGAATTGCATCTGGAAATAGTAACAGAACGTTTAGCTAGTGAATTTAACATTGATTTTAATATAGGGCAACCTGAAGTTGCCTATAAGGAGACCATTACTAGGGTTGCAGAGCATGTTACTAGATATGTAAAGCAAACAGGTGGTAAAGGACAATTTGCCCATGTAGTATTAAAATTAGAGCCCTATGAAAGCGGTTTTGAATTCGTAAGTAAAATTGTAGGTGGGGCTATACCTAGGGAATATATTCCTGCTGTAGAAGCCGGAATAAAACAATCATTGGAGGAGGGTATACTGCATGGTTATCCCGTGGTTAATGTTAGGGCTACACTTTTGGATGGCTCTTTCCATGAAGTAGACTCTTCAGAACTAGCTTTTAAAAATGCAGGTATGATAGCTGCCAAGGAATGTCTGAAATTAGCCCAGCCTTGCTTATTAGAGCCTATTATGATGGTGGAAATTACATCTCCAGATGAATTTACTGGAAACATCATAAATAATATCAATAATCGTAGAGGTAGACTAGAGTCCATGGATACTGAAGGAAGTACCCAAATAATTAAATCCTATGTACCCCTAGCTGAACTATTTGGTTACTCAACAGTATTAAGGTCTGCCACACAAGGTAGGGCAGCATTTTCTATGCATTTCTCCCATTATGAAAAATATAAAGGCGAGGTTTAATTAGATGATAGAAAAAGGTTTCCATATATTTTTATGTGGAAACCTTTTTTAATTCTATTAAAAGTCTATGGTTCAATTTTTTTATAGATGTCTGCAATCCTTCACTATCACCATTTAAAGCATCAGTATAAACTAGGGTAGCCACATCCAATAGGTCAGTAAAACCATACATACCACACATTCCCTTTAAATCATGACCTATGGCAGCTGCACTTTTTAGATTATTACTATCTACGGCTAATTGCAATTTTTTCAATAATAATTTTGTGGTATATAGAAATTCAGGTATAAGTGTTTTAACGATTTCTTGATCACTAGGATTAAGTTGTTCTTTTTCTTCATGATTTAAAAATGTATCTATTGTGTTGACTAACTCGCGGGCTGATACAGGTTTAGAAAGGAAATAGTTACAACCTAACCTAATGCATTTTTCAGCAGTATCGGGCATGGCGAAAGCGGTCAGAGCTATGATAGGAATATTGTTCCAAGCCTCATTCATACGAATAAACTTGGTAGTTTCATATCCATCTAATACAGGCATTTGCATGTCCATTAGAATTAGATCAAATGTAGTATTTTGCAAAAGATCTAAACATTCTTGGCCATTATGGGCGATGGTTACCGTGTAACCAGCCTTTTTAAGCATATAAAAGATAATCTTACTGTTAGTTTCATTATCCTCAACTAACAAAATAGATTTACCTGTAACTACTTGAGTAGCATAATCAATCCCCGGCAATGAGGAAGTTTTTGGGGGGCTTGAAATAGATTTTTTTAGGGGGAGATAAAAAGTGAACTTTGTACCTTGCCCCACGAGGCTACTAACCCAAATCTTCCCACCCATGTTTTCGACTAATTGTTTACAGATAGCCAAACCTAAACCTGTGCCTTGGGAAACTGTGTGATCAATTTGATGGAATGCTTCAAAAATTGAACTTAACTCATGGGAAGGTATGCCACTACCAGTATCCTCTATATTGATAAAAATATAATTCTCTCCTGGCTTTAAACTGTGATTATGTAAACTATGTGCTGTTAACTTAATATATCCGGCAGAAGTATACTTAACTGCATTATCAATTAGGTTCATGATAACTCTTTTTATTTGTACTGGTTCCCCCATAAGGAAAGGGGGAATGTCTGGTGCAATATCGACTATAAAAGAAATATTATTAATATCCTTTTTAGCGGATATAGCTTCTATACACTCATTTATTAATTCATCTAATTTGAATTCCTCTGCTGTACCTAGGGAATAGCCAGCTTCAATTTTGGATAAATCCAGAATATCGTTTATTAATTCTAATAATTGTTTACCGGATTTTACAATAGTTGTTATTAAATTATTCTGATAATCGGAAAGTTTTTCTTGGCTCAATAGGTCACTAGCCCCGATAATTCCTATCAAGGGAGTCCTCAAATCGTGGCTAATATTAGCCAAAAAATTAGTTTTGGCCTGGTTGGCATTTTCAGCCTCTTGTCTCGATCTAATCAATTCTGTAAAATCTGAAACTACCGTGACCGTACCCGTAAATTCGTTGAAGATATTTTTAAGCATAGCGGTAGATAGTCTTAAATTTTTCTTAATGCCGGTAGAAGTGACAAATTCAATTTCTTGCTGTATTCCTTTTTCCGATTGGGGCTTGTCGTTAAGTCGTCTGGTATAAAAATCTTTTTCGAGTGGAAATAGTTCAAAAACATTTTTATTATAAGCTAAAGATAAATTGTACCCTAGAATTTTTTCCGCTGTTGGATTCCAATACTTAATATTGCCATTCTTATTTGTAACAATTATTCCTTCGCTAATATGGGCAAGTATATGGGCTTGGTAATGAAGCGTATTATCTTTTCTTTTTAATTCGGTTAGATCCTTAACGATGGCAAAACTTCCCGTTACTTGTCCATTACTATCTAGGTAAGGGGTAGGGCTAATATTTGTAAATACTAGTTTGCCATTTTTAGTTCTGAAGTTAAGGTCATATGAATCTATCTGATGTGCCATTCTACGCCTTATACCTTCTAACAAAGCTATTTGGTCACTAGGATGGGCTACGAAATTCAATAAATTATTTCCGATGATTTCATCATATTCATAACCAATCATCTGGACAAAGGCACCATTAATTTGCATTATTTGCAGACTATGATTGACCAAGATAAAACCATCATGCAGATTTTCGATTAAGGAGCGATATCTAGTCTCGATAATAGACAATTTTTGTAGGTTTATTTCCGAATTAAATAGGGTATCCAAATAATTCCCCCCTCTATAATATATACCTTAATAGAAGCAGGGAAAAAACACAACGCCTTAGAACACAAATAACCTTGTGTCCCTATCTACCAAAAACTAGAATTAATTTTCTATGGAAATTACAGAAGATAGATATGCCAGCTCTTCAGCAGGTAAATTTGCCTGAAGTGAAATCAAATATTGATTATCCTTATCTGTCAATTCCCAGCTATAATGATTAATTTCTGGTTCAAGATTAGTTTCCTTTAGGATCATTTTGGAGCAAGTTGATTGCATGAAATCATGATTCTCTACCGATGTTTCTGGAGATAATTGGTTGATTACTATATCAATGTAAATCTGCTGGATAGAATCATAATAAGAATAAATTGTCTTTGTAGGTGATATGTTATCAATTTCAGTCAGTGTATAATTGTCTGGTAAACCATTAATTTTTAATATCGTTTTTTCTTTTTCCATATAAGGAATGATAGTTTTTGGTAAGGAACGACTGGATTCCTGGGTTATTTCTACTAATTCTTCAGTTTCGGGTTTTAGGGATAAATCAGCAATTATTATTTCATTAATTTCAGGTTGGATATTAGTCTCAGGAATAATCCTATCTTCCTCAATTGTTCTTCCGGTACTTTCCTTTGTTGGGGCTGCCGATTCTGGAGTTATTTTATAATTAGTATCCTTTTTATCCCTTGTTAATTCCGAAGGTGTGAATTTTGTAGTAGCATTTTCAGATATTTGCTTTGGTATGGGATTGTCATGTATAAACATATTTGGGATACCAGTAGTCAAAAATATCAACAATATAGCTGCTACTGGCACTACAAATAATAAAGGTTTTATTATCTTATGAAAGTGAGTATCTTTATGGGGTGGAGTTACAAAAACTCTTTCCATTACTTCAGCGGTAAAATCATGTGGTGCTTCTATAAAGGGCAGGTTATGCAAAACGGAATTTTCGAGTTTAGTTAAAGCAATTTTCTCTTCACATTTGGGGCAATCTAGAATATGTTCTTCTATTTGGGCCCGACTTTGTGGGGATAGCTTGTTATCACAATAATCAAAAATGTTATTTTCAATTTGTTGACAATTCATGTTTTATCCCCCTTCTTTCCCAATCCTGCAATAAAACTCGGCGCAAGGCCTTCCTGGCCCTGTGTATTCTTACTTCAACATTTTCCTTGCTTATCCCAAGGATATCTGCTATTTCTTGATTTGTGAGTTCTAGTTGGTAGCGCAGTGTCAAGACTACCTTGTAATTATTAGATAACTTATTAATGGCATTTATTATGTCCCTATAAAGCTCCTGGTTTTCTAGATTATGTACTGGATCTACTAGGTTAGATTTAGTTGGATTTTCCAGACCTTGTATATATGATTCGTCAAAACTTTGGGTAAGGAATTTCCTGTTTTTTCTTAAGTAACTGATGGTAGTATTTACGGCAATCCTATGAATCCAGGGACCGAACTTTTTATTAATATCAAATTGATATAATTTCTGATAAACCGTTATGAAAACTTCTTGACTAATATCTTCAGCTTCATGATATTGGCCAAGCATTCTGTAAACTATAGAAAAAACTGAGCTCTTATAGCGATTTACTAATTCCTCAAAGGCCAAGAGTTCGCCATTCAAGGTCTTACTAGCTAGTATTTCATCGCTTAACAAAAAAACCAGCTCCCCACCTGCTTATAATATAATACGTAAAAAGTTAAGATTTCTTGCAGTAAGTTATAACTATATACAAAACAACTATAACATATTTTTAGAAATCAATAATTGGTTTTAAGAGGGAAAACCCGATTTTCTAATATTTTTGACCATAAAAGATTCTTTTATCCAGTAATTTAGCTGATGGGCTATACAAGGGCTATTAAAATCAAGTAAAATCACTATAAAGACTAGGAAGAATTCAAATGTCAATAAAATAGTCAATCCATCTAACAAAGAGTGGATATTAATTGAAAAAGGAAGATTAAATGCGGATTATTGTAGATGCAGATGCCTGTCCAGTAAAGAACATAATTGAAACCGAGGCTAAAAAACGCGATATATCTGTTATCATGGTTTGCAATATAAATCATGATATTTTGAGTACTTATTCAGAAATAATAAG
>CAZUSS010000042.1:0-15593 GCA_964623245.1 uncultured Syntrophomonadaceae bacterium | reverse complement strand
TGTGGTACCTTCTAGGCCCTCAGTGTTGCCACTATCCTTTCGGGGTTTAGCAGCAGATCTAGGGCATCTCCTATATTGGTTACAGCTATATCTGCTTTCAATAACGCTGGTATAGCACAACCTTCTTGACCTATAATAACTATCGATAGATTAGCTTCAGCCAACATTTCTATGTCATTAAATCCATTTCCTATGGCCACAGATTCCTGGGCCATGACTTTATGCAGAAATAGCCTTTTATCATGACCCCCATTAATTGCATCTACTTCAAGCAGTTCTATATCTAATTCCTCACTTAATAGTTTGGCAGTACCATAGGTATCAGCGGTTAAGAGATAAATATTAAATATGTTTTTTAGGGCTTTAATTTTATCTATAACCCCATCGTCTAACCGGCCTGCGTTAGTCAAGGTACCATTCAAATCTATCAGTAAGTTTTTTAATTTCAGGTTCCTGCCCCTTCCGGGTAATTTTATTTCTAGCATACTACCTCCGCATATTCAGTAGTGATTCCACCAAATCATAAGCTACCATCACACCATCATAAAGTGCTTGCATAATATTCCTAGGATTTCGATTATCCCCAATTACATATACTCTTTGCACAAAATCATATTGGCCAGTGTCCATAATATCATTTCTATAATAGCCTGCAGCACATACTATTTTGTCGAAATCCATGTTTTCACAGACGTTTTCCGTAAATTTATTAAATATTACTTGCTTACCATTGATTTCTACTATATCCGCACCTAGCAGGCGTGTGATCCCACCTATTTTTAGTCTTTGCAATAATTCCAAACGAGTCATATTTTCCAAATCAACTGCCAGGGCCTTTTCCCTTTCAGCTATGGTTACCTGGTTATGGTGTTGTTGTAAAAATTCAGCCACTTCACATCCTGTACTACCCCCGCCTATAATTAAAACATTTTCATTCTCTATTTTAGTTGTGCCATCCAATATTTCCTCAATACTAAGAACATGGGCGGTTTCGAGCCCCTTTATATTAGGGATTACTTCCCTGGCCCCCATAGCCCAAACTATGATATCCGGGGCTATTTCCTTAATTAGGTTCCCGTCACAGAATTGCCCTAATCTAACTTCTACATCGCCTTTATCTATTTGGTCTATTAAATAATCTTTTATTTTAGTTATATTTCCTTTTTGGGGAGGCTTGTCAGCAATATTAAGTTGTCCACCCAATTTTTTCCGGGCTTCAACTAGGATAACCTCAACCCCTGCCTTTTCTAAAGTAAGGGCTGCCTTCATCCCCGCTGGGCCCCCGCCTACTATTAGTATTTTATAAGCTGGTAAATGGATATCCTTATCGGTTAGAAACTCCCTACCTGTATAGGGATTAACCGCACATCTAATATGCATGCCATTATTGATTTGGTGGAAACAAGTATTACAGGTTATGCAGGGTCTAATATCCTCAGCCTTACCCGTAACTGCTTTAGCAGCCCAATACGGATCAGCCAACATACCCCGACCTACCCAGATTAAATCGGTCTTACCTTCAGTGATTAGCCTTTCAGCTAACTGCGGTTCTCTAATTACTCCACCACCCATAATGGGGAGGCTTACCACTTCTTTAACTTGCTCAACCATGTCAAAGCGCCAGCCAGCTTTAAAAGATGCAGTTTCAATAGAAGTCTGACCAGATTCATAAATTCCACTGGAAACATCTAATAAATCTGCCCCAGCTTCCTCCAATAATTTCGCTATTTCTAATCCCTCGGCTACCTCTAGACCGTCTTTGACGAAATCGGCTACATTAAACCTTACGGCCAATAAAAGATGGGGTAAAATGCTTTTTATATCCTTTATTATTTCAGTTACTAAACGAACACGGTTTTCTGTGGAACCACCGTATTCATCTGTTCTTTTGTTGGAATAAGGTGATAAAAATTGACTTAATAAATAGCCATGGGCTGCATGTAATTCTACCCCGTCAAATCCAGCCCTTTCAGCAAAAATAGCTGCCCTGACAAACTTTTTCCTTATTCCTTGGATACCTTCTATATCCAGTTCCTTTGGTTCAGCCCGCATAAGCCGACAAGCTATGGCTGATGGGGCTACCGGTGCTTGTCCAATAATCCCTGGGCTAGTTTGCCTACCTGCATGGTGCAACTGAATTAGGGCTTTACATCCATATGCTTGTATGTTTTCACTTAGCTCCTTTAAGCCCGCTATATATTCCGGCTTATCGATCCTTAATTGGGTTAGGCTAGCTTTACCAACTGGCGCATCAACACAAGCAATTTCGACGATTATGCCTCCAGCACCGCCACTTGCCCTTCTGGCATAATATTTTATGAGCCTAGGAGTAACTTCCCCATTGACAGAGGCCATACCCGTTCCCATGGCCGGCATAATAACTCGATTACGAAATTCTACCCCATTAATAGTTATGGGGGAAGCTAAATTCTTGTATATAGCCAATTTATATTTCCTCCTTAATTTCTTAATAATTTAGATTACTTTGTTTTTTAAAACCATTATTTTCCTGAATACAAGCTGAGTTCTGGTGACATAATAATATTAAGAAAACAGCAACACCAGCTTATAAAGTTCCTTATAAATAAGGGTAAATCTTATTAAGCCAATACAATTAATATTGTACAAGATGTTACTGTTTTCTACCACAAATCCACTAGCTAAAACTTAACCTTAGTTGTTGGGCTAACCGATTTTCTAAGTTTAGGACGGCTAGTGGATTATTTATTTTCGTCTAACTAATAAATAAAAATAAGCCATAAAGACAAGTGGTGAAACAAGCAAAATATAATAATACAATGGTAGACCATTACTGAAAACATACGTCCTAATAGATAAAAGCGGCAATATAGGCGTATACCAAAAAATCAAGAGGAATATACCTTCACTAATAATTTTAAAATAGGTGATTAGACTTAAAATCAGGGGTAGGCCCAGCCACAAAAGCCCAGCAACACCCTTTACTAGTAAGGATTCCCACCTTAAATCATATATTTCCCGGCTAATTATTATTAAGTAAATAAAACTTAAAAAGATATCTAAACCAGGAAAATACATGCTCAACCAAACAGCTAGAATTGCAAATATATGTATACTCAGTAATCTTAAAGCCACCATTATCTTCCCTTCTCCCTTATCACCTTTGTCCAGGAGCTAGCATAAAAATTATCGGGAGCAATCCACAAATCACCACTATCATCTAAGTCAATTCCTTCTTTATAATAGGCTAACCAAATGATTTTACTACAATTCCATATCCTATCCCCTGCTCTAAAAGCGGTGGGATAGAATAGGCCCCCTTCATATTGTTTTAAATAATTGACCACTTTTTCTTTTATTTCGGGACTGGCATCAACCTTCAAAAGGGCAATTTCACTATAATTCCAATAATGGTAAATAGGCTGGATAGTCACCCCAAGGTCACCGAAACCTTCTAGGACTAAGTTCTCCCCCATATAAATACTAACATGAGAAAAGCGTCCATAAGCACACTTAGGGTAACCACCGAGTAGAATATCCCCCACTTCTAGGTCAGCAAAGGAAATCCCATTATCATAATTACCTTCTTGCCCATATCCTACGTAACCTCGGCTAAAATTTTGTAAATAAAAGCTGCTTATATTATCAGGCTTACGTAAAATATCAATATTGGCCCAGCCAATGGAAATAAATAAAATTATAAATATAGTGGGGAAAATCCACAATCTTGCCCAACGCATAAAATTAAAGGCCTTTCTTTTACAAATGTTATTATAAAAACCACTTGTAAGTTTGTTTTAACTACTTTGTATATAATAGTAAAAGAATTGATAGCTAGTAAAGCGGAAACACATTTTATGAACTTTTTGCTCTTATAATTAACATTTTTAGCCGCAAAAATATAATTTCAGTTGAATTACCTATATAAATAGGCAAAAATATATATAAGGAGTTGTTAAATTGTATGTCGAAATTTTTAGCATTTACATTAGTAGCCCTTTTATTATTAGGTTGTGGGACAGTAAACGAAATAGAACCTAGCCCTAAAACTACCCCTAGCCCCTCGGAATCATCAATTAATAAGGAAATAGACACAGCTCAAGATAAGGGCACAGAAAATGAGCCCACATTAGAATTACCTCCCCAGGAAGAAAGAAAATCTCCTGAGCCACAAGCTGAAAAAAGTCAATCTACATTAAATAATAAGGTTTTATCTTGGTATTTAAAACCTAATTTGGAACATGCTATTCCCGAAGTACCTGGGGATATTAAGGAAATCTTAGCCCAAAATAATGGTTTTTATGTATTGCCCAATGAGCAAAATAAAGTTTACCTTACTTTCGACGAAGGTTATGAGTTGGGTTACACCCCCTTAATTTTAGACATACTAAAAGAAAATAAGGTCAAAGCCACCTTTTTTATAACTGGACACTATATAAAGTCACAACCAGAGCTAGTCCAAAGAATGGTCAACGAGGGACATATGGTAGCTAACCATACCGTAAACCACCCTAATCTAGCCCAAGTTACCCCGGACAAGTTAGAGGAAGAAATCATACAACTTGAGGAAGATTTTAAAAATTTAACGGGTACCGAAATGGGTAAATATATTAGGCCTCCAGCTGGCAATTATTCTGAGACTAGTCTAAGTTATACGAATAGTCTAGGATATACCACAGTTTTTTGGAGTCTAGCCTTTAACGACTGGGATCCGAATAATCAACCAGGTCGCGATTATTCCTATAAATACGTAAAAGATCACATCCACCCTGGGGCCGTAATTTTACTACATGCAGTTTCTGCTAGTAATACCGAAGCACTACCTGACATTTTAGTAGATTTGCAAAAGGAAGGCTATATTTTTTCACTATTTGAATAAAAGGGGTTTTATTGTGAGGGCCATACTAAGGAAAATATCAAAAGAAGCTGAGCTTACAACTAGGGAGCATAAGGAACTTTTACAATATGTTGATAGTTTACGGCAAGATTCTCCCGAATCATATGCTATCTTTTATGATAAATACGCCAGTTCCTTATATCTTAACTATCATACCCTTATCCCCAAATATACTTGGGATATGGATAGCTTAGTTAACTATTTAATTGAACATCCAGGGTTAGTAACTACGAATAGAAGTATCCCCATAAGTGAATTTCCCCTAGATGCGCGGCCTTATCTTATAGATACCTTTGGCCCAGAATATGCTGTGATTCCCGCCTATATAACCAATATCCTTAACACAGAGACTAGCCCAAACTTGCCTCGAAACAGGGTGGAAGATATAAAAATAAAATATGAGGAAGCTAACCCTTACAAAGAAGTTGGCTTAAAACAGCACTTTGACCGTCTAGCCAAATATAGCTTTATTAGCCGCCTACAAACTTATCGTTATTTAACTAGAAATAAGGCTGCCTTTGATCGTTTTGAATTAGTCAGCCCCGACTCCTTAGGAGGTATTTTTACTAACAAAGACAAGTCTATTTATTATTATTTGTTCTTAACTGAATCCGACTTGTCCAAAGCCCAAAATGCCTGTAAACTTTTAAATTACACATTTTATAATAGGACTGATGGTGAATAATTATGCAATACTCATGGTCACAACTCGAAAGTAGCCCAGATTTGTTTACTTATTGGGAAAATGAAGTTAGGCTGCGCCATAATATTAGAAAAGAATACACTTTAGACCACATTATTAAGCTTGAAAACCTAGAACAAATAGATTTCCTCTATCGTAGCCTTTACTTAGTCAATAGGCAGAAGGACTTTTATCTTATGCTTATTGCAAATTTAAACAAGACATTTGCCTTGAATTGGCTCCAAGCAGCTGGGGATAATTTAATCACTGACTTTCTCCAATATATACCTAGACATATGTTGGAATATAGTCCCAAAACTACTGACTTACAATTTTTAATCCATATTTATAAGCCCAAATACGATTCATATTTTATACCCATCGTCGACTTAATGAATCAAGAAGTATGTCAGTTTTTCATAAGCAAAACTGCTAATAGGAATTTAAGAAATCTATTAAAAATTAAAAAAGAACGATTAGAAAATGAAGAAAAAGGTTGGTTTTATGGTTTGAATTTAAAAAATCCAGCCCCACTTCCTACATTGTATGGAGATAAGCTGGCACTAATTACCAAGGCCCTTAACCAAATCCACCGAAATAGAAACTATTTAGTATATAGTTCCACCTACCCCCAAAAATATTTTACTGATTTACTTAGTTTTGCCGAACTTTTATTCGAAATTGGTTTAGTAGCTGATAGCCTGCATATGCTCTTATTGATTTATCAACATTATGAAAAAGATAATAAAAGCTTAGAATTTACTGAAGATGAGATAATCTTCAAGGCTCTCAATAAACAGGTTAGACGGACTCTGCCTATCTATGCTCTACTATGTCAGGCAGAATCTTTTAATTTTAGCTTACAATTTTATAAGCAACACTTTCCGAGGCTTACGCCCGACCTTGCCTCTTTGACCTATATTAGAATATATGAAAAGCTACATCTTGCAGCACAAGACTTTTCTACTACTATTTTAGCTTCTTACCCGGAAGTTTTAAAAATAAAGCGGAAACGCCCTGATGAAACTGCCCTGCTTTATGAATATGAATTGTCGGAGAAAATGACCTCCCAACGGTTTTCGCAACTCTTGAATTTGGCTGGGACCAAACTCCTTTCATTGCCACATGAAGCATTTATAACTCTAGATTTACTAAAAAATCTTTTGCAAAATGATCAGATTGCAGATACAATCAGCCCAGATATAATCGCCACCAACTACCTGCAACTCTTTAGCTGGTTACCTTGTCCACTATTTATTAATAATCTATTAGTTGCCGAGTTAAACAGACATACATCTCCCCCAGTCAGGGAGGAACTAGAAAAGCACATGAAATTACTGGACTACTATAATTCCTATTCCATTTGGCGGGACATGGCGGAAAAACCGGATCTTATAAAAAATGAAACTATCAGGAGATTGATTTTTACTGGTAAGTTTATGGGGGTCTTATAAATGAACCAAGCAATAATATCAGATTATTCTGAGGCCTTGGAAGGGCTTTTTCTACAAGCACATAATGTAGCTATTTCCAATCATGCTTTAGCCTTTAATAAGGATGTAATTAACTATAATGATATAGATAATTATATCTTAGAACTAAATACCTATTATTATAAAAGCTTTCATGAGAAATTTTTTCCCCAATATAAAAGCAATTTAATCAAAACGATGGAGGATTTATGGCAAATTAAAAGTAACCAAAGTATGGTGGTCACAGATTTACAGGCTAACATAAAACGCTATGCCAAATTATATAATCAAGTAAAGCTAATAAATAACCTTTTTAAAAAAACTAGGGAGGATTTTAATAATCTATTGTATGCCGTTTATAGGGAGAAAGAGCAGCATAACCTAGAGTTAATGTATGCCCTAAAAAAGATAAGTACTGCCTTTAATAAACTAGAAAATCTGACTATGGTTTTGACAAGCTTACACGAAGATAAAGACTGGTTAAAGGCTCTCAAGCTATATCCCAATATACCCAGCAACTTAGTAAATATCTTTAGAAATTCACCCCCTAAGTTAGATATAATCCGGCGACTTACCCTTAGGTTAAAAGCTATTTTAAAATTAAACAGCCAATTACAAAAGCAAGATGTAAGCAAAAAAATAGTCCAAAATATTATAAAGGAACTCAACAAACAACTTGAATTAATTGTTAAGGACAAAGAATGGTCTGGCCTTCCCCCCACCCTTATAAACGATTTTAATTTCAGGATACCCACCTTTATAGAACTAATTTCCCTTAATAATGAACTAAACAGGTTAGACAAAGTCCGCCATATAGCCAAGGATTACCAATTCTTGATTTTTAATTTCATTATAGTGATTGAAAAGAGTCTAGATTTCCTCGAGAGCAACTTCTCAATCCACAGCCAGGATTTATTAGAAAACAGTGGGGCTATTATTAATTTAACTCCTAATTCCCTAGTAAGGCTCAACCAAAACATTGCTGAAGCTCAGACAAGCTTAGAGGCTTTCCAAAATGATATCTTAAAATTGGGTGAACCAGATTTTGCTTACCTAGCTAAAATTGTTACTGGTTTTTTAGATGATTACCAAGATTTATTCATCCGACTTGCTGAACACGAAAACCTTATGCTAGTTACCCCTATTGCCAAACAGCTTAATTTAACCAATCTAGAATTTATTGATTTAGGTCGTTATCTACAAGCTCTACAAGAAAAATATGCTTTTGCAGAGTCCATGGAAAATAAATACTTAGACTTAATTAATATCTTAGATTCCTATATAAGTTATACTAATAATACGCGAGGTGACTTGGAACGAATCATGGCCCCTCGCAATTTAAGCCGGGTATGGAAGGGATTTAATGTTAAGGCTGAGCGCATCCCCTTGGAAGTAGGAAAGGTAGTTCCCAGTGAATATGCAGATATTTTAGCCCAGGCTAATATTAAGAGAAAAGTTAGTCATTTAGATACTGATACAATCCTACATGAAGAAGGGGATATGTTTATAATTACAGTTGATGATGAGACTATTTATGAAATACCAGCCCTTACCTTGGCGCAGAAAGGTTAGATTATATGAACTTAGCCATTGATTTCGGCACTTCCTTTACTAAAATAGGATATAGGTCAGATGGTCGTTTTAACAATTTAACTGGTCATAATGGTATTCCTTCGGCATTTGCCTATATTAGGGCTAAAGACCAGTTGCTTTTTGGTTATAATGCCCTTCAACTTAGTGGTCCCGATATTTATTTGTTTCCCAATTTCAAGCTAGAATTAAAAAGGAACTTAAACTTTTCGATAGGCTCTTATAACTTGGCTGAAATACTATACCATTTTTTTATTTTTTTGGATGATCAGTACATAAAACCGTGTAATATTGCCTTTACTACTATTAGCCTGGCTATTCCCAATTATTTCGGTCTTAATGCCCGCCAACTCCTAATCAAAACCCTAGGCAGAATATATCCGGAATCAATAATTTACCTAATTCCTGAACCAGTCGCCGCCTTAGCAGGCCATATTATCGTAAATGAAAATAAGGAAATTGATGGGGATATATTAGTTATAGATATGGGTGGGGGGACTAGTGACTTTTCTTTCCTGACTTTCTCTAGTGAAGATAGCGAAATTATTATAGAATCACAAGTGCAAATGGGCCAAGATGTCTTTTCAGGCCTGGAAATAGACAAAGCCATTTTGCATCATATACTGTGGCCTAATTTAAAGGGGAAAACCAATATAGAAAGGCTAGATTCCTCTTACCAAGACCTACTAAAACTTGCTGAGTCTATAAAAATCGAAGTTAGTAAGCATGGGCATATTTATATAAATGAACCAGATTTATTGCCTGGCTATTCATTAATAAAAGAATTTGATGATACCCATATACTTAAGGTGATAAATTCAGCCTTAAGCAAGCTTAGACAGTACTTTACTAATCATATTCTTGCTATGGCCAGAAACCTAGGTTTATACAATGGCATGTGGAATCTAGACAAGGTTTTGCTCTTAGGAGGAACCTCCCAAGCCGTAGGAATTTATAGCTTTTGGGCTAACCTATTCCATCCCGTGACTGTTGACCAGGCCCAGGATAAGACTCTAAACGTAGTCAAAGGTTTAGCAATTTGGCCTGAAATTATGAATTCACCTATAAATATCAAGACAATTTATCCCTTTAATTTTTATATTCAAACCCTAGAAAATAATACCTACCAACTAGAATCTATACATTTTGATACCTCAATGCTAGAATTAGATATCTATGGGCAATATACTATATTCAGTTTTCCGGTAAACTCTATATATAACCTATCAGATGACGAAAATGAGCTTAAATTAAAGATATATGAAGTAGCTGAAGGAAATGAAGCTAACTTAGGCAGGTTTATAGGCCAGGAAATAGTCCTAGATCTGCAAAAACCCATATATGATAAAAACCAACACCTAGAAATAAAACTTGATTTTTCCTCCGCGGAATTGACTGCTGCTTTTATGCAGGTTGGCCCCCAGTCTTCCATAGATAATTCCCCTGAACCTGCTTTGGAAATTGAAACTGATTGGTTAACCTTTATAGAGGGGATGGACTTAATAAATCTAGAACTTAAGCAGGATCTATCGGATTTTTTGCATGCTGATCTAACAGCTGCACAACCTGTATCTAGCCAATTAGAATTCATGAGGTTTAAATTGTTAACTTTACTAAACTATATTTCATAAAAATTTTTATAGGAAAGGGATGATATATATGACTGTGACTTTTGCCCTCCATCCTGCAGCTTCCAAACACATTATTGCTCAGGCAGTCGTCAAAATGCCTGAAGTACAAAATGCCTTAAAGCATGGTAAAATAATTATTGGAGCTGGTACGACTAATCTTAGTATTGCTAGCCTTCTGTTAGGAGAAACTTTTGAGCCTAAAGAGTCCTATATAGCAGGCCTAGTAGCCGAACAGGTACCATGCATAACTAACCCTGCGGAGCGTAGGTTATGGTGCTTGGATAAAGGCAAATTGCTGGAAAATGTGGATTGGGTTGAGTTTTTGGCTACATTCACTAAGGAGGATATCTTCATTAAAGGGGCCAATGCCCTTGATCCCCAAGGAAATGTAGGTATAATCATGGCTGATCTAGCTGGGGGGACCATAGGCAGAAGCATCGGTATTATAAAATCGCGCGGTATCAAGCTTATTTGCCCAGTTGGATTGGAAAAGTTAGTGCCCTCTTGCCAAGAAGCCGAAAAATTAATGGGAATATATAAAACCCCCACCCGTTTGGGTATGCAAATCGGTTATATAACCGTAACCAATAGCACTGTAATTACCGAAATCGAAAGTATCAAAATGCTTTTTGGCATAGACTCAGTACACATTGCTAGCGGTGGGGTTACTGGCATGGAAGGTGCAGTTACACTAGCCTCGGACTGTAAAAATGAGGAACAGGCCAAGGAACTGCTGGATCTAATCAAAAAAGCCAATAGGTTACCACCCCTCCAGGTAAAAAAACTAAAATGTAAGGACTGTCCTAATCCTTGTTATTTTAATCAAGTCTAAGCAATGAACAGGAAGGCTATTTGCCAACTAGCCTTGATAACCATGAAGAGCGGCTTTTGCCTTCCTGTTCATTCCTCCATAGGGCTAAAAATTCATCTATCTTCTTTTCCCTCTCCAGATTACGCTTCTCTACCTTTTCTTCCAACTTTTTAATTCTATTCTCAAGAGCCTTGTTATTGTCTATCATCTCATCGTTTTGGTCTATAATATGCTGGGCTAAAGATAATAATTCAGGCAAATTTGCTTGCAGGCTACTAGCCCCTACTGCTACCACTTTAGTTTCCTCAACGGGCTCTGCATTTTCCAAAGCCATTCTTATAGCAGTCGTGTTAAGCCCTTTATCCCTTAACTTCATAACTAACTTGAGGGTCTCTAGATCAGATTCGCTATATTCCCTATCCCCCCTTTCATTACGTCTAATTTTTAACTTAAGACTGTTTTCTAGATAGCGTAGAGTATGCTGTTCTATCCCTAGAAGCTCAGATACCTCACCAATTTTAAAATATCTTTCTAACATTTTGTCACCTTTCCCCCTCCTACTTCATAAATTGTTATTAGGTAAATGATAAAGTCTAACTGCTCACTATCCCTGACTTTTAAGTTTCACAAGTTTTTGTTAACCCCTGTTTAAACTGGAATTTTCATTAAGTTGGTAAGTAAGTTGATAGTGAACTTTATTATGAACCTAAACTTTCCCTTCCTTATTTTTTTAGGCTTATTATTAATATATGAGCCAGCCGTCCAAATTGGACGGTTTTTTTTTGCCAAATATTGCGAAAGGTAGGCTCTACCCTTAAAGCCTACCTTTCTAATTGACTTGATTATTAAGTTAACAGATTAAATGTTTTTAATAATTAAATGCCTCTAAGGGGATATCCAGTGCCGACCTATCCCCATCCTTTACTAAATCAGCTACCAGGGAAACATTAGGCACCACATTTCTAAGGTAGTACTTAGCAGCTAAGACCTTACCTATATAGAAATTAAAGTCATAATGTTCAGCCCCAACTTCATTAGCTTTTTCTAAAGCAACTATAGCCTGATCTAAAATACATCTGCCTGCATAAAGTTGTGCAGTGGCAGTTAATATCCTTCTGGCATATAGGGGAACCATACTGGGTTGATTATTAGCAAAGTACTCACCCACAGCATTTTGGATATTAACATAAGCATCTAGAGCCTGCCCCAAAATTTCAAATTCTTTGTTTAGACTAAGATCGCTTCCATTAATTGATTCAGATGTTGCCGCTACTTCTAGATTAGCATCAATTTCTTTATATTCCTCATAGAAATCACGCATTTCTTGCATAAATTCCGCAAAGGCCTGCCCCTTATCTAGCATCCACTTCCTTCCAATTAAATCCATGGCTTGGATATAGTTGGTACCCTCCCAAATAGAGTAAATCTTACAATCACGAGCAATTTGGGCAACTGGATATTCTTCACAGTAACCATATCCACCATAGGCTTGAATAGCCTCACCTACTAACCACCACACTTCATCGGTAGGATAAGCTTTACACAAGGGTGTGGTTATCTCTATTAAATTATTAGCCTTTTTCCTTACCCCTGGATCTGGATCGTGTTTACGAACATCAAAAGCAAAATATGTTTTGTACATCATTGCTCTTATGGCTTCTACATGAGCTTTACCCATTAGTAAAGTTCTTCTAATATCCTCATGATTTATGATAGCTACCCGGTCACCTTTAGGATTAGTCATTAATCGCCCTTGTATCCTATCATTACAATAATCGCGGGCATTATAAAAGGCATTAGCAGCACAGGCCAAACCTAACAGGCCTGTGGCCATACGGGCCCCATTCATCATCTGGAACATTTGGCGCATGCCTTCGCCCCTGCCTTCGTTTTCCAAAGGATTAACCCCTAATAAAAATCCACGGCAATTATCATTTTCCCCAAAACTTAGGGATGCTGTAGTAGTGCCATGTTGTCCTAGCTTATCCTCTATACCAGTAGTCGCTACATCATTATCCACTAGTGAACCATCTTCATTAATCCAATACTTAGGAACTACAAATAGGGAGATTCCCCTTGTGCCAGCCACGGCCCCTTCTACCCGGGCTAAATAAAGATGGACAATATTCTCAGTAAAATCATTATCCCCACCAGTTATAAAAATTTTGCTTCCCTTGATTTTGTAGATTCCTTCTTCCTCTGTCGGATATGCTTTGGATAAAATATCACCCACATCTGTGCCTGCAGTAGCCTCAGTAAGACACATGGTAGCGGCCCAAGTACCATCCATCATCTTGGGCAAAAACATTTCCTTTATTTCTTCCGTACCAAAATCTTGAATTAACCCAGCTGCACCATTAACTAATTCCACATAAGGACCAAAAGCGGGATTAGCTGCTCCGAACATCTCCCATATCATGCTATGCAAAACCTGGGGTAAAACTATGGCATCTTCGGAATCATCAATATTGCTAGTCCCCCACCCCTCCCTTTGTATTTGTTGGAAAAGTGGACCAAAAGTCGGTGGAGTAGTTACTTGGCCATTTTCGAATGTACATGGGTTAATTTCTCCATCCTCATTGGCAGGCTCAATTAATTCCTTAGCCATTTTAAGGCATGGATCTAGGATGGAATCAACATCTTCCTTAGAATAATAATCTTTAAATCGCGGATAATTAAAAATCTGTTCAGTGGGTAACCATTCTTTTAGAATAAATTTAAAGTCCCTCGTGTTTTGATAAGCAAAATTAGCTGACATATTTTACACCCTCCATTTTTCGAGGCTTTCTTATTTGTTTTCCCCCACACTTTATGAAAACCCCTACTATATTTTTTTAATGACTATTGGTTAAGGTCTGATTTACTACCACCTCCTATAGCCCCCCAATACAAAATAGTATTAACCCCCATGTCATTTAACATGATAATGACTATTATTGTAAATATTAAAGGGATATAATCTTTTTTAAACAAAATTATTCCACATATTTTATATTCGTAACATTTACCTATAATTCCTTTTAAAGAATAGTTAAACTTTTCACATTATTTTAGGTCCCCCTACTCAGGGGACTAAAACCCATAAAAAAAAACTGGAGATGCCTCCATAGGCTATCTCCAGTTATTTTTCAGGGGACAAATTAAATTAGTAATATAAAAATGCTTCCTCTTCTACATCTATTACTGAAGTATCAGCTTCTTTAATCACATCTATCAAAGTAAATATGTTAGGTAAAATGTTTTTGGCGAAGTATCTAGCTGCCATTACCTTACCGTTATAGAAAGCATAGTCGTGATGATCAGTTCCGAATTCGTCAATTTTCTTTTGGGCAAGTAGGGCTTGTTCCAACAGTAGTTGGCTACAAATTAGGTCACCCGTAGCATCAAGGATTCTAGTCGAATATACTGGCAGCATATTCATTTTTCCATCAGCTATAAAAGCACCCATGGCCCCTTGGATCTCCCTATAAGTTGTAACTGCCGCAGATAGGATTTCCATTTCCCTAGCTAAACCCTTGGCATCTTCATTATCATTGGCAAACTCTTCTATATCCGCCAGCCAGTTTGCAAAAACTTGGCCTTTGCCCATTAACCATTTCCGACCTACTAAGTCCATAGACTGAATAAAGTTAGTACCCTCCCAAATAGAATATATTTTAACATCACGGGTCAATTCTGCGATGGGGTACTCTTCGGAATATCCATTTCCACCTAATACTTGCATAGCTTGGCCACATAATTCCCAAGCCCTGTCAGAGCAATATGATTTAACAATAGGAGTCGCTATTTCTATTTTAGCTTGGGCCCATTTTCTTTCTTCTTCATCTTGGGTATGTTTGGCTACGTCAAAATACCAGTAAGTCTTGAAAACCAAGGCCCTCATGGCTTCCATATAAGCTTTTTGGTTGAGCAACATCCTTCTAACATCTTCATGTTGGATTATGGGGACACGGTCTGATTTGGGGTTAGTTAAAGGACGCCCTTGGATTCTTTCGGTAGCATAATTAGCTGCATTATGGAAGGCAACCGCTGTTTCGGCTAAGGCTGCATGGCCAGTCTCCATTCTGGCTCCATTCATCATTTGGAACATTTGCCGCATGCCTTCGGCTCTGCCTTCTTCATTAGGGGGATTACCTAAAATATAACCGTAACAATCGTTTTCATCACCAAAGGACATTACACAAGTCGCAGAACCTTTTATGCCCATTTTGTCCTCAACACCAACACAATGCACATCATTAAATTCTGTAATATTCCCTTCTGCATCTACCCTATGTTTAGGTACTGCAAATAAAGAAATACCCCTAGTTCCAGGTAGTGCACCTTCTACGCGGGCTAAAACCAAGTGAACTATATTATCGGTTATGTCTTGGTCACCACCAGTAATAAAGCACTTGGTACCTTTGATTTTGTATATTCCTTCTTGGTCAGTGGGATAGGCTCTAGTTAAAAGATCACCCACATCAGTACCAGCATTAGGTTCGGTTAAGGCCATGGTTCCGGAAAAGCGGCCGCTGAACAGCGCCGGAAT